>JAYUGV010000336.1:0-7923 GCA_043767565.1 Anaerolineales bacterium | reverse complement strand
GCCATTGAAACTTGTCGATCTGCGAAAACAATCGCGCATCAGTAAGGTCAACGCAGTCACCAAAGATGGCATTGAGGTCAAGACAGTCGTATCTACTGTATTTGCTGTTGATAAGGAAGCCCCGCTCGCGCCTCAGTCTACAGAGAGGCGCAGGTCCAACTATGAAGGAAGTTTCGAGATCGACCATCCAGATGGAAGCTATCCCTATTCTTCTGGGCGGGTTCGCACAGTGTTGAGCACAACCGGCATCGTGAACATCAGCGCAGATGGGGATGAGAAACATGAATCCTACTGGGATGATTGGGTTCTGATGCAAGTTGAACATGTCATTCATTTGGTGGTTGCCGAAAGAAGTCTCGATGAGATGTGGCGCCCAAAAGAGGATGGGTTGGGCATCAGTGCATTGGATGAGATCGCAAACCGCTTGAAGGGCTTATTGGCTGCGAACTTAAAAGAAGTTGGCATTAACTTGCTCAGCGTCCGAATTGTGAACTATGAGCTTGATAAGGAAAATAAGATCGTGCTTCAGAATAGAACAACATGGAGATCCTATTGGGAACAGCGGATCGCCGAAGCCAATGCTGACATCGAAATGACCTATCGGGAAGAGATCGAAAAAGCACACGCCTACTCAAAATCGATCTTGTTAAGCGCAATTGCTGATAGCATCAACAAGGCCCGCAGTATCAACGATGCTTTGCCGCGCCACATGATCGCCCAATATTTTATTCATGCTCTGGAGGAATATATCAAAGGGCAGCCTGGTCTGAATGTCTCTGAATCCAAAAAACATCTTGAGATGGTAAAGGGTATCCTCATGAGTGATCGGTTGGAGGGCAGCGAATGACATCACCCACTCCCATCCCAGAAGCTGAAAAAGGGCAGGAAAAATATCTGGCGTCCCAAAGTCAATGGCAGGATATGAAAAGGAACGGGGAATTCACGATCACCCTTGTTCTCTTAATGGCGATCGCAACCCTCTATTCCCTGGGCTACGCCATCGATCAATTCGAGCGCTGGCTCTTTACGACCACCAGTCAAACCCTTTTCAATATCTTACTGCTGCGAATAGTACTGATCGTGCTCACGCCTATGCTCTTGCTTTTTATAGGCAGGCGCTTCAGCTTCAGGCGCGCTGTCACCCTGGTCGAAGATCTCTATGCAAAAACAGATGAAAAGATCCCGGCGCTCATCCGGCGCCGTCTCGTTGGGGTACCGCCTCTTCCACCTCCCTTGAACGGCTTCGTGAAATACGAATCAATTATCATATCTCCAGACAAGCCCGACCTGGATGAACATCATTGGGCACGTTGGCTTGGAGGTCCGGCCACATTGGTTATTTATGATGGGTTTGCAGTCTACCTTGAACGCGGAAATCAATTCTCGCGAGTAGTAGGTCCTGGTTTTCCACCGCCGTTTTTGGAACGCTACGAACACATCAAAGAGATCATTGACTTGCGGCCGCAAACGAAAAGCCACGAGGTGAAACCATGGACCAAAGATGGCATTCCCATCACATTGACGGTCAAAGCCAAATTCCGGATCGATGCGAGTGCTAAGGCTTTGGAGAGATCGTCAACCGTTCGATATCCGTTTGATCCGGTAGCAGTCAAAGCAGCGGTCGAATATGCTTCGGTCTGTTTAAACACTGAAAATCAGCCGCAAGAACAATCCTGGTTAGACGCCGCCTGGGGACCCATCACCGGCGCAGTCAATTCATTTGTGTCTGGGCATTCCCTGGATGAATTATTCGTAGCACCGCGAACAGAGGACCACGCAAACATCCATCACTTGAATTCTGAAACACCAGAGCATATCGAACAGATCTTCTCTCAAACGATCGCAGAACAGGTCACCAGCAAGGCACGCGAGTCTCTGCATCCGTATGGTATCCATGTTTCGGATATTCAGATCACCAAGCTTGAAGTTCATGCTGACATTTTGGATCTGAGAACAAGGTATTGGGAGACCATCAGGCTCAAGATCGCAGCGCAGCACAACAGCCGCGCCGAAGCGGACCATATCCGCGCACGCGAACTGGCGCACGCTGAAGCACAGCGCATTATGCTAACCACCATCATGACTAAATTGGAGAAAGTCGATTCGAAGGACCTGACCGAGGCGTTGGCTTTATCTCTCTCCGGAATCTTGGACCAAAACCTTGAAGATCCGCTCATCCGTCCGCTGATCGCCAAAGAATCGTTTGCAGTGCTGGATCGCGTAAAAAAATTACTGCACGACCGTTTTTAGGCGGATTGGCTCAATACAGGTAAAACTATGAAGGAAGATATCAAATATATTTTAGGGGCACTCGAAATCAAAAGCTCATCAGTCGACTCTTTTAGAGAAGTACTGATGAAGGCCCTGGATGATCCGCTGGACTTAATAGATTTTGCCTATCATTTGAAGAAGGAAATCAATCTCACAATAGATATTCCCGAAGACCGAGTTCCGTTTTACGATCTTTTCCTCGCAATTGCCCAACAGAAAAATAATCTCGGGGCAGCCAAAGAAGCACTATCAAAAGCTGTGCATGATTTTCAGATTCGCGACTTGGCACTTAATGAAGCGTTGGGCGAATGGGCATTCAGTATCTTCCATTTTGAGAGCAAAAAATACGAACGTGCTGAACGGGCTTGTGAAACAGCCATCGATATTATGCAGAACTTGATCCCACGCTATGAAGAAGATCGCAAATATGAAAAAACCAAAGAAATCAAAAAGCATCTCTCACGGCTGATAAGTTTTCAAAAAACGATCAAAGTTCAGCCCATACCAGAAAATGCAGAGGGTGATACTCAAAAGCCCGGGTCCAGCGCATCCAACCACCCACCACTAGAGCCACTCGCGATCCCCATATCGCTCAAAGCTAGGCTGCAAGCTATTCGCGATGAGCTTCAACAAAGATACGATGATTTAAAAGAAAGAAAACAGAAAATTCCTCCCACCCTGGTAGCAATCCTTTTTTATTTATATCGGACAATCACCCCGGCACATAGTGTCTATCGTACAGTGCCAACTCCAAAAACCAGGCGGGAGCAAGAAATCTACGAGGCACTCCACGCCAAGGTCGGTTTTTTTGAAGTCATTGAACAATTAGTAGAATTGGAACATGAATTCGAACCAACAGCCAGCCGCGAGGAAATCCTCGAAAAGATAAATCTCACATGGGATCAGGAAGTAAGTCAATAAGGAAAAGTAATTCGAAATAAACATTATGATCGCCTATTTCTCAGCTTTGTCTTATGGACGGTTGGCTATTTGCTGGGTTTTGTTATAAAATTCATCCTACATGGAAGATACTCCCCTCTCCAAGAGACCGTGGTTTTACATTGCCGTCTGGCTGGTTGTATTGCTGGCCCTATACGGCTGGCAGATTTTTCGGATAGGGGGCGTGCAGGCAAGTATTCTTTATATTCTGATCGATCTCGCCTGCATCTTTCCTGCGGTTCTTGTGGGTTGTATTGCGTTCTTTGCCCAGTTTGTTCTGCCGGTGCGGACGCTTGGCGATCGGCAGAAGATCTTCGACCGCCTGATCACCTACCTCTCCGGCGGACACGGTCCCGCGCTCTTCATTGAGAACGGGGTCATCAAGGAACACTCCGGCGAACGCCTCAAGCAGGGATCCGGCGTCGTCTGGCTTGATTCGGCGAGCGCAGCCATCACACGCACTTCGGTGAAGATCAAGCAGACGATGGGACCCGGCGTCTACTTTTTAGATAGGGGCGAGTTCATTGCCGCCACACTCGATCTGCACACCCAGGCGCAATCCATCGGTCCGAAAGAATCGGATCGACCTTTTGATGATCAAAGCGACGATCTGGATGACAGTGAATATCACCAGATCCAGGACCGCCGTAAACAAGTCAGCGCATGGACCCGGGACGGGATCGAAGTTGTTCCCAATATTTCTGTATCATTCAGGGTGGATACAGGCTTTCCAACAGAAGATCAACCAGGCTCTCGTTTTGGTTATCGAATCGGGATTACCAAGAAAGACAAACAAAAAGAACAACAGGATAAAAATGCGATTCAAAAAGCGCTGCTGGGAGAAGGCATCAACCCCAACATGAGTTCCGATTCGCCGCGCCGACGCGTGGCTTGGAACCAGTTGCCAGCTTCACTGGCGGTGGATATCTGGCGCGAATATGTAGCCAAGTTCACGCTCGATGAATTATTCAAACCGACACAGCTTGTTCCGCCTCCCCCTCCGCAGATCCCTGAACCGATTGAAGAGGAGATCGATCCTCTCACTCAAAGGCTTGAGGTGAGTCCAAACCAGAGTGCCATACAACGCAACACTCTCTTCACATTGAGAGAGATCAATCGGCTGATGGACAGAACGATCAAACGGCTCGATAAAACTGCTCCTGTTCAACCAACCAAACCTACACCTGGAATTACTCCACCTACCGCTTCTCCGGCAAAAGGTGAACTGCAAAAAAAGACCGCCCTGCAGGTGATCAACGAAATGATCAAGGCACGTTTGACCCAGGCAGAAGTGGATATCCTCGATGACCATGGGGCCCGGCTTAATGGAACTGCTCCAAGCCCTGAGTTTGCCTTACTACAAAAGCGCGGACTAAAGGTACTGAGCGTAGGCGTCAGCAATGTTCGGTTGAATCCCGCCATTGAAGACGCGATCATCAATAAATGGTCCGGCACCTGGTTGAACACCGCCAAGGAAGAAAACAAACAGATCGAAAGAAAGCGCAATATTATCGAAGCCGCCGGGCAGGAGCAGGCGATCCGCCAATACGCCGAAAAGTTGAGCCTTGAATTACTGCGCAAAAAACCGCAGGGCTTCCAAGAGACGCTCAAAACGCTCATCATGCGCACGCGCGGGATCATCATCGAGAACGAAAACTTGCGCCAGCGCATGGGTGATGAGCAGACAGTTCTGGAAGATATCATTAAGTGGATGGAGGTCAATGGCTCATGAACAACAAGCCGCAGCCGCCTGCCACTGAAAGCGCCATGCAAAAAGAACAACGCATGTTCGGTGAACTCTTTGACCGCCTGCTCAATGCGTTGCTCAACCGGTTGTTTGACCTAAGCCCTGAACAAGCTGCCCGGCGAATGCGCTATCTCATTGTTTTGTTCCTGCTAGTGGGAGTTGTACTCACCTTGGATAGTTATCCAGTGGGATTGTGGGCGCAGCGTCTGCAGGAGATCTTTTGGTATCTGCTCAACCCGGCGGCATATGCGGCTTCCTACACTGGAGACCCCTTTACGAAACTCCTTAATTTATTGATAACAGCAATCACCGATCCGCACATTTTTCAATATTTCCCGATCTTCCTGGCGCCATTTTTCATTGCCCTGCATTCAGCGGCGCTTTATCTGGCAGATATCTTTGAACTGGAAGATGTGGCGGTGGCGCGCAGTTTTGTTTGGGAAGTGGCGCTGACCGGAAGTGACGAAACCATTCGAATCACGCAAGGCAAAGTCGCAGACCAACATTTAGAATCGCCCAATTATTTGATTGGCGGTCCCGGCAAGGTAATGGTGGATCTGGATTCTGTAGCCCTCTTCGAAAGAGCAGACGGCACACCCCACGTGATCGGACCCACCGGTAAAGAACCCGGCGGCAAAGCCACAATTGATGGCTTTGAACGCTTCCGCCAAGCCATTGATATCCGCGATCATCATGTGGAATTGCGCGACCAGGATAGTAAATCGCCATCGGTAAAAGGTCGCAGTCGTGACGGCATACCGATCACGGCCACCGATGTGCACTTGATGTTCAGCATCTATCGTGGAGAACACATGCAACCAACACCAGAAACGCCTTACCCGATCAGCAAGGAAGCGATCGAGAGGATTGTTTATAAGGCTGTATCCAGAGTAACGCCAGATCAGCAGAATGCTTCTGCCTACGAATTTTCATGGATCAACAATATGATCGGGCTGATCCGCGGCAAATTGGGTGGGTTCATGAGCGAACGGAATCTGACCGAATATCTGGCGAGCACAGGCGCGCCGGAATTCGAGAAATTGAAACAAAGCGAAGAGTTGATCGCCGAGCAAGTGCGCCGGTTGACCAAACCGACCGAAGAATCTCAAGCCAAGGCTGTCAAACCGCCGCCTAGTTTCACACCGCGCCATAAGATCACAGATCTATTTTCACAGTTTACCGATGAATTCACCAAGAGCGCCCGCAACAACGGCGTGGAATTACATTGGATCGGTGTAGGCACCTGGAAGACCCCGCCTGAGATCGATATCGTCTCTGAGAAACATTTGGAAGCCTGGCAGCTCAGCCAGGATAATATGAAAGCCGGCAGTCCCGAAGCGATGAATATGGCTGAAGGTAAATCCATTTTGGACAAGATGTCGGCTTTGATCCAGGATGTCCCGATCGAAGCGTATCAGAACATCATTGACGCAAAGAAACAAGCCAACAAATGGCAACCAACAAAGAAACAGGACCGCAATAAACAAAAAGAACTTGACTACGATGATGATATTCTATTCGACGACGATGACACCATCGAGATGCTCAGCGAAAACCTAATGATCTCCGATCTGACCCAGCGCTTCAACGACCGGATCACAGCCATTACAGATCAGCAAAAATTCAAAGGTTCAGACAAAGACTCGGAACAACGCGATGAAATGCGCGCGCTCCTGCTCGAATACCGCAAGACGTTGATGGAGGCAGTGCAATTCATGAAAGCCAAGGACGAAAATGTCCCGCCGATCATTGAAGAGGCGATCAAATATATCGATGCTCAAATGGGCTTTAGGCATTGGGCTGGCAGTTCCTAATCTGTACGTACTAGTTGAAAAGAGAAACATTTCTTAATGGATCACAAATTGATCGTACAATCTAATGAAATCAAAGCGGGGCTGAACACTGGCAAACCTATTGTCGCTCTCGAATCGACTGTCCTCACGCACGGACTTCCGCGCCCGCAAAATCTAAAACTTGCACACGATATGGAACAGACTGTCCGTGATGAAGGCGCGACACCGGCGACTATCGGCTTTCTGGATGGCGCTTTGCATATAGGTTTGAATGGTGGAGAGCTTGAAAGACTCGCAAACGAAGATAATGTCTACAAAGTGGGTCCGCGTGATTTTGCAACGGTCATTGCCAAAAAGATTTGCGGTGGCACAACCGTTGCCGGAACCATGCTCGCCTGCCAACATACGAATCTCAAAGTCTTTGCCACCGGCGGGATCGGCGGCGTGCATCGTGATGCGCCCTTTGATATTTCAGCGGACTTGCAAGCTCTCGCCACGATTCCCATGATCGTGGTCTGTGCGGGCGCAAAAGCAATCCTTGATCTGCCTGCAACGCTTGAATATCTGGAGACCATGAGTGTGCCCGTTGTCGGTTATGGCACGGATGAGTTCCCTGCCTTCTATTCGCGCGACAGCGGATTGGATGTCAGCGTCCGTTTGGATACGCCGCAACAGATCGTGGATTTCGCCCGCGCTCATTGGGACGCCGGTTTGCACAGCGCGGTCTTGGTCACGAATCCGGTTCCTGAAACTGAAGCAATTTCAAAGTCCGAGATGGAGCCGTATATCGAACAGGCAAATCGTGAGGCGCGCGCGCAGGGCATCCACGGCAAGGCGCTCACTCCGTTCCTGCTCCCCCGCATCAGTGAATTGACCGGCGGAAAATCCATGCGCGCGAATCTTGCGCTCTTGTTAAATAATGCCCGTCTCGCGGCGCAAATTGCGCGCGTGTTGTATACCAAGGAAAATAGAAAGCTGGCATAAAATGAAAAACGGATTCAAGTTGTCGGCGGTCATCCCTGCGGAACCAGCTAAGATCTACAAAGCCTGGCTGAGCACGAAAGGTCACACGGCGATGACGGGCAGTGCGGCAAAAGTAGACGGCAAGATCGGCGGCAAATTCACAGCCTGGGATGGATATATCTTCGGCTCGACTCTCGCTCTGGAACCGGA
>JAYUGV010000335.1:0-7924 GCA_043767565.1 Anaerolineales bacterium | reverse complement strand
GGGATGTTTCTTAACCACAAAGGACACGAAGGACACAAAGTTTTTAAGTCATTTAACCTTAGTGACCTTTGTGCCCTTCGTGTTTAAAAATGGAGCATTATGGTCAGAGCATTATTCCCCGGAACATTCGATC
The DNA here is from genome assembly GCA_043767565.1 of Anaerolineales bacterium. GTDB lineage: Bacteria > Chloroflexota > Anaerolineae > Anaerolineales > Villigracilaceae > Defluviilinea. The sequence goes on along the minus strand of JAYUGV010000335.1, from coordinate 7,791 downwards.
CTATCCACTACGGACACATTGATATCGCTTCGCGTGCCTCACGTATCTTTGATGAGCTTGTGATGGCTGTTTATGACAAGCCGTTGAAATCATTGATGTTCTCGCCCGAAGAGCGCATTGCTCTGGTTAAAGAAGCGTTCAAAGACAATCCCAAGATCAAAGTTACTGGTTATAGCGGTTTGACAGTCGACTTTGCCCGCCAGATCGATGCACAGGTCATCACGCGCGGCTTACGCGTCTTCTCTGATTTTGAATTTGAGTTCCGCATGGGGCTGGCGAATCAGCGCCTTGCCAGTGATATTGAAACCGTTGCTTTCATCACTGCTGAACAGCATACTTTCCTTTCATCGAGCACGGTTAAGGAGATCGCTTCACTGCAGGGTGATGTTTCGAGCATGGTGCCGTCTTATGTGGAAAAGGCGCTCAAGGCAAAAGTCAGCAATCTCGGCGATGGACATTCTCCCCCGAACGCGCTGCGCGATTAAAAATGCGATAGAATTGGAGTTATCCGTTTCACGGAGGCATTTATGGATATTCTGCAACTGATCGACCGTCTTGAAGAGCTCTTCAATCAGAGCAAAAGCATTCCGCTCACCCGCAATGTGATGGTGGATGAAGATCGCATGTTGGATATCATCGACCAGATGCGCATCGCCATTCCTGAAGAGGTGAAGAAGGCGCAGCAGCTACTCGGTCAACGCGACCGGGTTCTTGCTCAAGCGCAAGAGGAAGCGAATCGTACCCTCGAGCTTGCCCGTCAAAAAGCGGATCAGCTCGTGGCTAAGGATATGGTCGCGCAGGAAGCCGCTCGCCGCGCAGAACAGATCGTGGCACAAGCCCGCACTGAAGCTGAAAATGTCCGCATCGATGCAGACGACTATGTATTGGACAGCCTCAACCAGCTTCAAGCTGAGTTGGAACGGATCACCAATCAAGTCTCCAACGGTATTCGAACTGTGAAGGATGAACAATCCCGCCGTGCTCCGGCTTCAGCGCCGTCAGCGGATAAGTAAATCTATGAAAAAGTAAAACTCCTCACTTGAAATCTCAGGTGAGGAGTTTTTTGTTTGATCAGGGAATTTATCGCCCAGTGAGTTGCAAACTTGAATGCCCATATTCCATTAACTCGATTTGATTTCCATCTGGATCAGCGATCCATGCTTGGCGGGAGTTGTCCATGCCCATTGAAATATTCGTTACACTCACACCTTTGTTTTTCAATTCCTGGCAGAACTCGTCCAACCCAGTGACTTCGAGACAAAGGTGTTTGTAGCGAGTGCCGATGGTTAATTCCGTCACTTGTCCGCCCCAAACCTCCGCCGCCATTGCCTGATCAAAGAACTCCAGGAATGTGGAATTTCCGCACTCAAAATAATATCCAAACGGCTGCCCCTGTTTGTTGTCGAGCGTGAACTTGATCTGCATGCCGAGCTTGTTGACATAAAAATCGATGATCTTCGAAAGATCGTTAGTTACAAAGTTGAGGTGTGCAAGTTGTCGTATCATGTTTGCTCCGTGTTGGATATGATGTCTTTCACGCGTCCCACCTGCCCATCCTGTAATCGGACCTTGATGCCATGTGGATGGTTCGGTGATTTGGTGAGGATCTCTTTGACAATACCCTTGGTTAATTTGCCAGTGCGTTGGTCCTGTTTCAAAACGATAAGCACGGTTGTACCAGGCTTGATGTTGGTGCGGTTTTGCCCATTTATGGGATTCATGATCTGTGCTCGTTCAAAAAGACGTGGAAATCCAGATCACCGGGAGATTGACCATAGCCTGTGAGTAAAGCCGCAGCCTCGCTACGATGCTGTGTGCCGTGATTGACAACATGGAACAGGCAATGCCACAGGATGCGATCACGTTCGATGCCTGTATCTGTAGTGTAGCGCAGATGGCCATCCAAATCTTCATTACGCAAGGTCGCAATGTACGCGCGCATGGCAGATTCCTCCTCGCGCCAGTGATTTTCAATGATCTGCAAGGTTGAGTATTCAGCAAGAACCAGCTCTGCCAGTTCCGACGCACCCTCTATCTTTTGGAATAATGCCCGCCAACTCCATTCCGCCTCGAGAATATGGAGCAGGGTTCCATGCAAGCCGCCATAAGGAAATGCTGCAGGCGCGGTAAATTGCTCATGAGTTATGTTCACGCTTGTGGCAATGATCTTTTTGTTCGCCCAATAGTTGTATTCGTAAATGAGTTGGATATCTTGGATGTTCATAGGGGAACCTTGAAAGAAGATTTTGACTTTTATAACAGCTATTAACGAGCTAAGGAGGTGGACGGGTTGCCATCGACCAGGAGGTTGGATATACTGGCAGGCTTTTATCATGGATCAGCAATGCGATCCAGCCACCACCGGATACCCGCCCCCATACATCAGACGCGGTCGGGTAATACTCAACTACATTTATAGATTGATCCTTTGCTAGTATATCCCCTGTTAGGCGGCTATCCAGGTCTGGCTTGGTTAGGATGTTTTGTGAAGCATTGGTAGTAACGATCATAGGCAACGATGGAAACGGTTCAAGACGATCGAGCGGGATCCAGACATCGCGTTTGGTTACCAGGGGCCAGTAAACATCCCCGGGCGGGGGATTGGACCAATAGGTTGTTTTGGTAGATTGTGACCACACTACCACAACAAACTTATGCACCAGATCAGGCCGGGTAACGTAATTGATTTCTTTGGTCGTTAATGGTGACTCAGCATAATTCAGCGTATTGACCCGGCCCCAGCCGCCCTGTATTTCATCCAGTGAAATGAGATTGCCGCCCATGGTTAAACTTTCCAGCATGGGATATCCAGAATGGTTGAATAGAGCCGTATCTTCTGCTTTTAGATAGCGCAATTTCTGTTTGTTGTTATCGTTCAGCGTATCGAGATACGTATTCCAGGAGCCGACCATTTCTGCGCGGACCGTATCCGAAGTGGATTTTGGCGCCAAGAGTAGACGGACAGTTTCTGGTGTTTGCGCGCCAGCCCCGTTCCAGCCGTTGTCTCCGGTTCGTGACATATAGTTATATTCGGCAAGCTGGGTATCATGTTTGACACGGAAATATTGTTTTCTGGAAATCGGCGTGGGGGTGGGAAAGATGAATGTCCCTACAGCAGTGAAGGTGGATTCGGGGGTGAAGGTGCTAGGTGGTGTGGATGTAAAGGGAGCTGTTGAAGTGAAAACAGGCAAAGCCGCAACCGTTTGTGTGGATGCGGCAGCAGCAGTTTGCATGATCAAGGTGCCGACCGCGTTGGGTTCGAGTGTGGATGCCGGTATCGGTGCAGCTATGGCTGGGGCGCATGCCATGATCAATACCAAAATGATCAGCCATAGCAATATTTTATTTCTAGGTGATTGCATGTTCATCCATTAAAAGCCTGACCAACTAGGGCGCTGCGGGCGTTGGCGTCTCTGTCGGGGTTTCAGAGGAAGAAGGTGTGACCGATTCGGTTGGGGTGTCAGGGATGAGTGTGTCCGTGGGCACGATCACAACTGTGGGCGGGAGGAGAGTTGGGGTAAGGGTTGGGGTGAGAGTCGACAGCGGGGTTGGAGTGGGCAGGTTCAGGCTTAGAAAGACGCGTTTTTCAGCGTAGAACTCATCTCCGTTCATGAGGTAGATCCTCAGGGTGAATTTGTCGCCTTGGATGTTGTTTAAATCCCAAGTGTAGATCGTATCTGCATTTTCAAATTTGTTTCGACCCTCGGTCAACAGAGTCCATTCAGACGGATCGTTGCCGACACCATATTCAAGACGCCAGCCAGTGAAGTCACCTTTGGTGACGTTGATGATGCCCTTAATGATCACCGGCGAGCTTGTGATGATGTCGTTGTCTTTGAGATTGCTAAATTCAAGGAGCGGACGCGGGTCATCGGAACTGCACTCGCGGTCGGGCGCGAAGAAGGGATCGTTCGGCATATCGTGGGCTTCAAGCCAGCTTTTGCCTTCGCCCGTGCGCAACCATTTGCGTCCCCACTCGTCTTTGACGTTCATCACAAATTCGTCTTTAGTGAAATCCTTACAGGCATCTCCGCCGATCAAACCTGTCCAGGTGTCGATCTGGGTTTTGATCAGCAGGTCTTGCGATTGTGGAAGCGGAGGCTGGTCGTTGGCGAAGAATTCATTGCGTTGACCGCCCTTACACCACTGTGAAGCTTCAGCGCCGGAGACTGCACAGACGATTTTTTCGGTAACTCCGGATGGGATCATAAATGGCGTTGGGTTGTTGTTGCTAACGATGGGCACGGCATATTGCATGAACGCGGACCAGATCGGCGCGGCACCTGACAGACCGGTGGTGTTGACCATGGGCGTGTAATCGGCATTGCCGACCCATACGCCGGTGACAAGATCGGGAGTATAGCCCATCGTCCAGTTATCACGGAAGTCGTTGGTGGTGCCGGTTTTTGCAGCAGCTTGAAACGGGAGGTTCAACAGCGAATTGGGTCCGAACATCCAGGAGCGCGCATCGTTATCGGAAAGGATGGATGAAAGCAGGAAGACATGTTCGGGTTTGAGCACCTGTTCAGCTTGCGGCGGCTGATACTCGTCGATGACCTTGCCTTCAAAGTCAACGATCTTGAGAATGGCAACCGGCGGAATCTTTTTGCCGCCGTTCGCGAACACCGCATACGCGCCGGTCATTTCAAGCAGACTGACATCGCCGCCGCCGAGGGTGAGGGCGAGTCCGTATTGACCGTTTGTCAAACTGGTGATGCCGAGGCGTTCAGCCATGCCGATCAAGCCTTCTTTTTCAGGTGTGTTCGGGTCATCGTACACACCGACAAACTCCAACGTCTTAACCGCCGGGATGTTGAATGAATTGGATAACGCAGTGCGGACTGTTACAGGTCCGTGAAATTTGTTGTCGTAGTTATTGGGTACATAGGGTGGGTTGGCGCCATCGGGAAATTCTGTGGGCACATCCCAGATCAGCGTGGCGGGCGTCCAACCTTTTTCGAAAGCGGCAATATACGTGAGCGGTTTGATGGATGAACCTGGCTGGCGCGTGGGGCTATCTGCCATGTTGATCTGACCGGAGATCGCATCGTTATTGAAATCGGGTGAGCCGACCATTGCCAATATTTCACCAGTAGACGGCTTGATCGCAACCAGCGCGCCGTTGTGCGCGTTCTTATCGGCAAGTAAAGCTACCTGGTCAGTGACCAGCCGCTGGGCTTCGTCTTGAAGCGCTGGGTCCAGTGTGGTGTAAACGACGAAGCCGGAGCGATAGATCGTCTGCGCGTCGTATTTCTTTTCCAATTCAGCGCGGACAAAGTTGACCCAATGCGGATAACGGGCATTGATATTCGGCGAAATGAAGTTGTGGATTTTCATCTCGTCCGAAGCACCGACAGCCGCCGTCTGATCCACACAAATGGGCACTGTGCTGTTGCTGACGGTGATACAGCCACGCTGTTGACTCAGTCCATACATCAACACGAGCACTTGTTGCTGGCGATTGAGCGTAGTATCGCGGTTGGTGTATACATCGTAGACCGCGGGCGATTGCGGCAGACCCGCCAGGAAGGAGGCTTCTGAAAGGGTTAGTTGATTGGCGCTTTTACCGAAATATGTTTCGGAGGCGGCTTCAATGCCATAAGCAAGGTTGCCGTAATAAATTTCGTTGAGATAGAGTTCAAGGATCTCATCCTTGGTATAGCGACGTGTGATTTCAGCGGAGAGGATGATCTCGCGCGCCTTGCGGGAATATGTGCGTTGAGCACGCTCTTCGGGCGTGAGCAATAAGGCGCGCGCCAATTGTTGCGTGATGGTGGATGCGCCGCCGCCCTGCCCATCGGTGCGATAGTTCTCCCATAACGCGCGCAGGATCGCTCCCACATCAAAACCTGGATGGGTATAAAAGCCCTGGTCTTCGGTGGCAATTGTCGCAGCAACGAGCACCGGGGAGATCTTATCGAGTGTGATGAAGGTGCGGCGCCCCGCGTTGGGATCAATGATCTCGTAGAGCGAGTTCCCATTACGGTCAAGGATACGTGTGGTCTCAAATTGGGAGGCGCGGCTTTTCAGATCTTCCACATTCGGGAGCGTCCGCGCGATGCGGTAATACGAGAATAACAAACCAGAGCCGCCAATGATAGCGAGGATGACCAGAACGAATAAGGCGAAGATAAATCCGCGTATGAGACAGCCCCATCCACGATTCAAGTTCAGATTACTTAGATTGATCTTCCAGGGCTGTGACCTTGGCAAACTTGGCGGCGGGACGCGGCGCGGCTGTGACTGACTGTTGGGCGGTTGACTGGCGCGTTTAGATAAACCTGGCGAGATGCGTGGGCGGCTGGCTGGTTCATATGCGGCCGGTGAGACGCGCGTACTGCCCAGATCCACTTCATCGACACGGCGCGGCAATGGCAGGTTGTCTTTATCCAATGCGATGTGCGGTGGGGGCGTGGGTGTCCGGCGCGGCGTGCTGGCCTTGGTTGTCCCCTCTGGTTTGGGAGACTCGTACTTGTTCGGCGTGATGGCAGGCTCAGCGCGGGTCTCGGCTTCGGAATCCAATAAGTGTTGTATCTTTTTTACGCGATCTTCTTCTTCGTTTTCGTTGTTGATCATAATTCTTTCGTAGGGCTGATCTTCATCAACGCCTTGGGTAGGGATAAACCCTGTTTCAATATTATTCTTTCGGTTTACTCAGCACCAACACATTCCATGTGCCGCGCTGACAAACTTCATCGTTTTGATTCTTCACTTCAAGCTCGATGGAGACCGAACCGCCGCCGATGCGCGGCAGGGCTTTGGTTCCCATCACATTCAGGTCCACATGAATGGTGTCATTAATGAAGATGGGCTTCACGAATTTCCATTCGGTGATCTCGCGGAAGACAATGACCGTACCTTCGAGGATGCCCGTCCGCATGGCAAGACCGGAAGCGATGGAGAGTCCCAGTATCCCATGCGCGATGCGCTGACCAATGGGCGTGTTCTTGCTGAATTCTGCATCGGTGTGGATCTGGTTGTAATCGCCTGAAAGACCGGCAAAGGTGTTGATATCGAATTCGGTCACGGTGCGCCCGACCGTGGTTATCTTCTGCCCGACAAAAAATTCCTCAAAAAAAAGTCCAGTCATAATCTAGTCTCCTCGTCTGCTTGTCTTTTGGTCTTCTGGTCTTCGACTAGCAGACTAGCCGACTATTGGACTAGAAGACTAACAAATTATACCCTTTGACCTCCTGCCATTCTGCCCGTACAATACAGCCCATGCGTGATTGGTCACTCGCCCCAGGCGACCCCCTAAGCCTCACTCTCGCGGCGGATGCACGCCTTTCCATACCTGATTACCTCAACGATCACATCTGGGAACTTGCCCTCAGCGGTGGAGAACCGCCCGCCCTCTCGCTGCGCACCACTTTTGGCTTGCGAGCCAAATCGATGCGCCTTTTCCTACGCTTCAGCGAAGGGACCAAATCCGTCAGCGACCCGGCTGCGTTCGCCCTGCCGCCGACCGTTCGCAGGTTTTATCCAAACTTCATTGTTCTTGATTATGCTCCGTTACACAACATAGACGTATCCACCGAATACTGGGTTCCACAATCCAATGCCATCAGCGGACGTGTGATCGTGGCGAATAAATCCAATGCCACGCGCAAGATCCGGCTTGAGTTGTGTGCCATCCTCACGCCCATTGATGGGCAGGGCATGACCGCGATTCAAATGAACATGGTCAATGTGTTGAGCGGACAAGCCAATGGACTCTTCCCAGTGCTCTTTATGACCGGAGGTCCAGCGCATGGATCTGGTCCCCATCCCTCGCTCTTTCTCGACCTCACT
>JAYUGV010000334.1:0-3209 GCA_043767565.1 Anaerolineales bacterium | reverse complement strand
AGACTTTATCGGTAATAAGTAAAGAGCCAATTTTTGGACGCTGAAAACGCTGACTTTCGCTGATTCAAAAAGAAAGATCTGCGTTTTCTGCGTGAATCAGCGTCTCGATTTAATTTCCGATAAAGTCTATTAGACCTCTTGCATAAATAGTGAGGTTGCGTATCTTCAAAATCTTTGAACCACTGAGACACGGAAACACTGAGAAAAATCTTTAAAATCTCCGTGTCTTTGAGTCTCCGTGGTTAGGTTTTTTGACTTTTGCAAGAGCTCTATGTATTGTTAGGGCGCCGCGCCCTAACAATTATATCGTTTTCATCTCGCCCCAATTTTCGCCATACCGCGCTTCGGTCGAGAGGGGGATATCTAACTGATAAGCATTCGCCATCGTTTCTTGCACGACGCGCGCGGTTTCCTTCCATTCCGCTTTGGGACATTCGAGCACTAGTTCATCATGCACTTGCAAAAGCATTTTCCCTTTTAGGCCTGCTTCTGCGAGCGCACTTGGGATTTTCAACATGGCAATCTTCATGATATCTGCGGCGGTCCCTTGAATGGGCGCGTTGATGGCTTCGCGTTCTTCGCGGTTCTTGATCTGCACATTTTGTTTGCTCTGCAACGCAGGGAAATATCTCTTGCGTCCCAATAACGTTTCAACGTAACCTTGTTGCGCAACTTGCTGGCGGATGCCATCGAGATATTTTTTCACACCGGGGAATTTTGTGAAATAGGTTTTGACGAAGGTCTCGGCTTCAGCCAACGTGAGATCAGTGGAACGTGTAAGTCCAAAGGCGGACATGCCGTAAATGAGTCCGAAGTTGATCGCCTTGGCATGGCGACGCATTTCCTTGGTCACCGCTTCGGGACCTACGCCGTAAATTGCTCCGGCCGTCGTGGAGTGGATATCTTCATCCGCGCGGAATGCCGCCAACATGCCCTCGTCTTGAGCCATGTGCGCCACGATGCGCAACTCGATCTGAGAATAATCCACTGAGAGCAGAACGTGTCCTTTGCTGGCGATGAATCCATTGCGGACTTTGCGTCCCGTTTCGGTGCGGATGGGGATGTTCTGCAAGTTCGGATTGTTCGAGGAGAGACGTCCCGTCACTGCGCCGATCTGACTGTAGGATGTATGCACGCGTCCGTTGGTATCAACGGCGGGAGGCAATGCATCCACATACGTGGACTTTAACTTCGAGAGTTCACGTTGTTCCAACACCAAATCCACTACGGGATGTTTGCCGCTTAATTCATCCAGCACGCCCGCCGCCGTGGAGTAATGTCCGCTGGCGGTTTTGTTGTTTTTATCAGGTGGTTCCAAACCGAGGGTTTTGAACAGCACATCCGAAAGTTGTTGTGTGGAGTTGATGTTGAATGGCTTGCCCACTGAATCATAGACTTGTTTTTCGATCTCGCCCAAACGCTTTGATAACTCTTTCGACATCTTCTCAAAGAAGGGCAGGTCGAGAAGAATGCCTTCCATCTCCATAGCCGCAAGGACGGGCGTGAGCGGCAGGTCGATTTCTTGTAAAAGCTTTTCACCGTTCACTCGCTTGAGTTCTTTTTCAGCAATTGGCATGAGACGCAACGTCGTTTCGGCATCCGCGATCGCATATGGCGCAACAGACTCGATCGCCACCTCTGCCATGCTGATCTGCTTTTTGCCTTTGCCGATCAACTCTTCGATGTGGGTCATCTCTTCGCTGAGTTTGACGAAGGCGAGATTCTTCAAGCCGAGATGACGTGATGAAGGGTCAATGATGAATTCAGCGAGCATGGTATCGAAGGTGAGCGGCGCGACTTTCAAACCAGCCTTTGCCAGAATGATGTAATCGTATTTGGCGTTGTGCGCGACCTTGCCGATCTTTGGATTTGTCATCGGCTCTTTGAGCGCATCAATGACTTGTTTGAGCGGAAGATTATTCCCGGCTTTATGTCCGATGGGGATGTAATAGCCTTCGCCTTCTTTGACTGCCAGCGAGATGCCGACGATGTCCGCTTGCATCTCTTCGGTGGAGGTGGTTTCGGTATCGAATGAAATGACTTTGGCTTTGTTGAGAGCCTTTACAAGGTCACTTAATTTTTTCTCTGTGTCAACGATGTTGACGGTGATGTTCGAGTCTACTTTAGGCGTATATATAACCTGCGGCTCATTCACGAACATGGACATTTGTCCGCCTGACTTCGCGCTGAGCGGAGACCGGGCGCTTGTTCCGGTCGAAGACGAAGCGGAAGGAGCAGAAGCAACTGTCAGCGTGGATGAGGTCGGTTGACCAGTGAGCTTCTCGAGGGTTTTAAGAAGCGTACGGAATTCCATCTCAGTGAAGAAGGCGGTGATGGCGGGGATGTCCAGATCGTGCGCTTTCGCGTGTTCCAGATCCAGTTTGATATTCAGATCGGTTTTGATCTGGGCGAGGTCGCGGCTGAGATAAGCGTTGGTTTTGTTGGCTTCGAGTTTGGTCTTCCAACGATTTTCGATCTCATCAATATGCTCATAGATGCCATCGAGGGTTTTATATTTTTCAAGCAATGTGACCGCGGTCTTTTCTCCCACGCCTGCCACGCCCGGAATATTATCGGACTTATCGCCAACGAGGGCTTTGTAATCCACAACTTGTTTGGGAGGCACGCCGAGTTTTTTGACAACATCTTCATCGGTGATGAAGTTTTTATCATCACCCGCGAGATAGACGACGGTGCGTTTGTCCACGAGTTGGAGCAGGTCGCGGTCACCGGTAATGATCTTGACTCCCAGTCCCTGCTCGGCGGCGAGACGCGCTACGGAACCTAACACATCGTCCGCTTCGAAACCTTCCATTTCGAGGCGCGGAATGTTGAAGGCATCTACCATTTTGCGGATGCGCTCGATCTGCGGGCGCAAGTCATCGGGCATTTTTTCGCGTGTGCCTTTATATTCGGGGAAGATCTTATCGCGAAAGGTTTTGCCCACATCGAAAGCCACCGCAAGATATTCAGGCGTTTCCTTTTCCAACACGCGGATGAGTTCGCGCGCGAATCCGTAGACGCCCGCAGTGGGTTCGCCTGTGGAGGTCTGCCAGCGTTGACTGCTTGCGCCGGCGGTCAACGCAAAATACATGCGATAGGCAAGAGCGTGTCCGTCAATTAAGTAAAGGGTAGGAGGCATGGGGTCTGGTTAACCTTCTGTCACACCGCACTGGCGTGCGGCGCAAGTGTTGCGAGCCGCCGCTCTT
>JAYUGV010000333.1:0-3210 GCA_043767565.1 Anaerolineales bacterium | reverse complement strand
CTGAGCAACTCGTGCCGTTGTTACTGGATATATGCGCGCTGGCGTTGCGACTCGATAAGCCGCTAACCGCGCGCTTGATGCCAGTCCCCGGCAAGAAGGCAGGCGATGAAACCAATTTCGATTTCGGATTCTTTGTGAACAGTAAAGTGATGGCATTGGATTCGGAAGCGTTGAATTCCCCATTCAATAGTAATGAAGTTTTGCAAATTAAGAAACGTTAGCAAGTAATGAAAGAAGAAAGAGGAAAGAAGTGACGTATACCGTCTTTCTTCTTTCCTCTTTCGTTTTACAAAAAGCGGGATGATGCAATAACACGGGCGCGACGACCCCGCCCCTACCAACTCTTAAACCCGTAGCTTCCACATCGTGAACGGCTCATCGAAACCCTTCAAGTCGCCAGAAAAACTACTCAATGCGCTGGGCGAAATATTTTTTGCGATAAAGTCACGGATCTCAGGGTCACTGTAAAAATCTTCCGAGAAGATCAATTCGCCGCCTTTGGAAAAGCCAGGTAAACGCGCGGTGATGTTCACTGTGGAACCAAAATAATCCAAGCGATCATTTAAATTCACAACAATGCAGGGACCTTTATGCAGTCCCACCTTGAGCCACAGCATCGGTTCGCCGCGTTCGGCGATGATGGTCTGCGCTTTCCAGACGGCTTTCAACGCATCGATGGGATGGCGGAAGGTTGCCATCACGGCATCGCCCATCGTCTTGACGATCCCGCCGCCTTCTTCAGCGATGGCTTTTTCCAAAATTTCAAAATGTTCACGCACACGTCCGAATGCCGAGGCATCGCCAATCTTGCGATACATGCGGGTTGAGTCGCGCAAGTCGGTGAACATCAAGACCACGGAGCCGATTGAAATTTCTTCGCCGGGTCGCACCACATCGGTGGCGAACAGATCACGGAAAACTTGCAGCGCCGTCACATCGGCGGCGGTGGCGGCTTGATCGCTCCAGGCGGTGCGCTCAAGCGTAAAGGTAGAGTCGGCTTCGGTGGCATTGATCAGGTTGAGGGTCGGAAGAAGCGAGACGTGTTGTCCATCCAGGGGCCAGCCGAATTTAGTCGCACGGATGTCCGCAGTGTCCGCTCCGTCCGCATCCGCAAATAACGAGAGCGAGCCGGGGGCGTTCGAAGCGCGCAGGGTGTAACGTCCCGCTTCGAGTTGCAAAGGCGCGGGCAGGGATTGCAAAGCGGAGATGGTCTGCGTCATGAAAACATGCGGCTGCAGCTGCGGGCTGCCCACACAAAATGCCGCGCTCAACTCAACCTTCATCACTGACGGGTTCGGTTTAAAAACCACTTCGACGTTGTGATCGAAGTTCACCGTGAAATCGATCTGGCAGGTGCTGCAATGCGACGTGCCATGCACCTCGGCGAGATTGGTGTGCCCCTCGGTGGTGCCGCGGCATTCGGGGCACAGCAGGTCCCAATACATATCGAGAATGCCCGCGCGCGTGGCACGCAAAAACATTTCCAGTACCGCACGACGATTCACATTCCAGCGATCGGCGAGCGCGTAGGGTCGAATGCGTTGGAGCGACAACTCATCAGCTTGTTCAAAAAATTCTTCGAGACGATTTACCAATTCGGGATTTGTACCCTGCTGGATCACCGCTTCACTCTGTGACTTGAACCTGCTGCGCCCACTTGAGCTTAATCCACGCGGACGCACAGACTGGAACAACATGCCGCCGCGGTTGGCGAGGCGGTCATATAAACGGAAGACCTTTTCGAACCGGCTCTTCGCGATCACACCGATCGCCAGTGGAATACCAAGTTGAGCAAAGAGGTTACTGGTGTTTATCCATGTTTGGTAGATAAGTTGTGTGCCACCCTCTGCCAATGCTTCAAGGTTCACCTGCACCCGCATCTCGTCCAATGGACCCCGGCTGTATTTACGCACGATTCCGAATGAATACGGATACGTCCACTCGAATGGTTCCTCATCCCATTCGATGCGGAGCACGGGGATCTTCATACGTAGTTTCTTGGTGCCCATCATATTGCTGAGCATCTCCACTTCGGGCTGACCCGTATCGCGGTTAAAGCGATTGGTATCCGATACAAGTGTCCAGAGCGCGTCAGGGGTTGATCTGAGTTTCCATTGCCAGGAGAAGTAGAATTCTTTTGCCATATGAGTTAGACGATAACCTTACGTCAAATTTTACAGGCAAATGTATGAATAAACCATTACGAACTCCGTCCAATAGTCCCAATTCATTAACGAGACCTTAACCTGTCCGGCGAATTGGCTTATGGTATAGTGTTATTAACAATTATGCCTGAAACCATTCTCGTCGTTGAAGACGAACCCGCTTTACGCGATACGCTCACTTATAACCTAAAAAAGGACGGTTTCACTGTTGAAGCTGTTGGCGATGGGCGCTCGGCGATCGAAGTTGCCCGCCGCCTGAAACCTGACCTCATTGTGCTCGACCTGATGATCCCAGAGATCGACGGCTTCGAAGTCTGCCGCATCCTGCGCAAGGAAATGCCGACGCCCATCCTGATGCTCACCGCGCGTGACGACGAGATCGACCGCGTCGTCGGCCTGGAAGTTGGCGCAGACGATTACCTGACCAAACCTTTCTCGATGCGCGAACTGATGGCGCGTGTCAAAGCCCAACTGCGTCGTACGCGCATCATGCAGGAAGAACTTGCAAAAATCACTCCTGAAAAACAACACGAAATAAAGACCTTTGGGAATCTTGTCGTCAACCTTACCCGCCAGGAAGTGCTCCTCGATGATGAGCCGCTGCCCCTCAAGCCGCAGGAATATCAACTCCTGCTCTTCTTCGCCGAACACAAGGGACAGATGCTTTCGCGTGAATTCGTCCTTGAACGCGTTTGGGGTTGGGACTTTATCGGCGACAGCCGCACCGTGGATGTGCATGTGCGCTGGCTCCGTCAAAAGATAGAAGTAGATGCAGGCAACCCGATCCGCATTGTGACTGTAAGAGGCGGCGGGTATCGGTTCGAAGGATGAGACGATTTACGATTTGCAATTTTGGATTTACGATTGAGCTGAAAATTTTTGAACCAGGGAAACACGAGGGCATTGAGAAAAGAAATAAAGACTCCGTGACTCTGTGTCTCCGTGGTTAGTGATTTCTATCTCTCAACATGAATTACCTCCCTATTCTCACGATCATCGCCATCATTATCGCCGCGTGGTTTGCCTGGCGCTATTACACATTGCG
>JAYUGV010000332.1:0-3211 GCA_043767565.1 Anaerolineales bacterium | reverse complement strand
ATTTTGAGTTGGGAAATGCTCGGCGAACGCGAAGTTGGCTATTGGCTGGGGAAGGAGTTTTGGGGCAAGAGCATTGCTACGCAAGCCTTAGCTGAGTATGTGAGGATCGTGAAGACCCGTCCACTGATGGCGCATGTGGCGAGACATAATGTCGGCTCACGGCGCGTGCTTGAGAAGTGCGGGTTCAAACTCATTGGGGAAGATAAGTATAATAATCCGGCTGGGGTTGAGGTGGAAGAATTTGTTTTGAAGTTGGAATAACTCAAACCATCACATTATAAAGATGATTTTGTACTCTTAACTCAATCAAGCAATTATGATAAAAGAGTTTCTACACGGAGGCTCACAATGTGGATCATCTACCTTTTGCTTGTTGTCATTCTCATCGCGGGGGGAGTCTATTTCTGGCGAAATATAAAACCTGATCTTAATACACGCCATAATCTAGCCCTGCTTGGAAAAGAAGCGCCCACCCTCACGCAGGCTGGTATTACCTTTCGCGACCTAAACAAAAACGGGAAGCTCGATCCCTACGAAGACCCGCGCCGCCCCATCGAGGAGCGCGTCGAAGACCTGCTTAAGCAGATGACGCTCGCAGAAAAAGCAGGGCTGATGTTCCAGACTATGATCGGCATGAATAAGGACGGTACTATCCTTGAAAAGATAGGCATGTTCCCGCTCCCGCAATCGTCCGATATGATCGCGCGGCGGCTCATGAATCATTTCAACATCCTCACTGATGTCGCAAAAGCGGATATTGCCATTCTGCGTTTGAGCGCTCCTTATGAAAAGCGCAGAGGTTTGATGGAAAGTTTCTTCCACGCCGGTGACCTGGATTTCAAAGAACCTGAGAAATCTCGTATCTTGAATATTTTGAAAAAAGTGCCCACGGTTGTGGATATCTATCTCGAGCGCCCCGCCGTCATCCCCGAGATCGCAGAACAGAGCGCGGCTCTGCTCGCAAATTTCGGCGCGAACGATAACGCCGTGTTGGATGTCATCTTTGGGAAGTTCACACCACAAGGCAAACTACCCTTCGAGTTACCCTCTTCGATGGAAGCCGTTCTCAAACAAAAAGAAGATCTGCCGTACGATTCAGAAAATCCACTGTTCAAGTTTGGGCATGGGTTGAGTTATTGAGTCTATGTCACCCTGAGCGATAGCGAAGGGTCTCTACCATTGAAGTCCGAGACTCTTCGGTCGCGAAGAACGCTCCCTCAGAGTGACATAATCTTTGAAATAGAAAAAGCCGCTCTTTCATGAGCGGCTTTTTCTATTTTGTATTCTTCAACATATACGTTGTCAAACTACCTGGTTTGGGTGGCATAGCATAAACAAAGATCAGTTCACGATCATCGATTGTAGATGGTTCCCATTCGGGGAAATCTGCTGAGATGGAAACCAGGCGCGAACCGGGTTTCATTTGCTTTTCCAAATAAGATGCAACTCTCAGCACTTCTTTCGAGGTGGCATACAAAAAGACCACATCGGCTTGACTCAAATCCGCTTTGAGATAATTGCCCCATTTGATTTGGATCTTATTACCGAACCCGCTTGCGGCGGCGCGCAGGTAGATCAACGCGCATTGGACGGGTCCGATCTCGATGCCAACGGCTTGGGCATTGAACTCACGCGCCGCGATGAGGAGCACGCGTCCATCACCGGCGCCGAGGTCGTAGAGGGTTTCATCCGCTTGCAGGTTCGCTAACTTCAAGGCTTTGCGGATGCGTTCCTGATTCGTTGGGACGGGAGGTAATCCGTACAGTGCGGGGACTAAAATCCATAACAAGCCAATCATGAATAGAAGAATGAAAAAGCCAAAGAAAAACAAGATGGTCATGGTTGATATCCATTAAGGTGACAGTCAATTCCAAATTGACTGTCACCTTCGTAATCATACTTCACTATTTTCTGACCGGCGAAAGATAGCCATAATACGCGGCAAGATGAGAAATCGTTTTGTCAATTCGCCAAGGGCGATCAGAGCAAAGATATTGAATAACATCGTCAGCAAAGCGACAGGCAAGAATCCAAAACGCTGATAGATAAAAGTCGCGAGCAGGGCGCCGAGCATACGTCCCAGTGAGTGACCGGCGAGGTTAAAAGATAACAATGTGGCGCGTGCTTCGGGCACGAGTTCGGTCATCAACGGGATGTGGCTGACCATCACATATTCGAAGGTGATGTAGAACAGGAATAATCCCACCAGCGCGCCGATCTCAGTACGTCCAATAAAGGGCAATAACAATGCCGCGAGTGCATTGCCAGATAACCCGAGCATTAAAGCGCGCGGTTTGCCGAGTCGGTCGGTTGTCAGCGCGACGAGTCCTTCGCCGCCGAGTTCGGAGATTCCAATGACGGCGGATGCGCCTGCGAGCGCCGCGATCTTTAATCCGAATGAGTCTTCAAGCCAGACGCCGAAGATCAGATTAATGAGCTCATTGCCAGCGCTTGCCCAGATAGCGATCGAGATCCCAGCGAGGGCAGGGATATTCGTCAGCACGGCACGCAGATTATTGGTTGAATCAGGCTTCGGCTGAGAAGGGTCGGTATGCGGGATCATCCGCCAGATGACCGCGAATATGATCAATCCAAATCCTGCCAAAAACGGGAACGGCGCATTCCATCCGTATTTTGCGATGAGATATCCGGCAAACGGGACGCCCGCGATGAAAGCCAGCGACCACGCCGCTTCGGTGACGGCGAGCGCGGTGCCGCGTCTTTCGTAGGGGATGCGGTCGCCGAAGTACGCCTGCATGGCGGGGTCGAAAAAATATTTACCGAGGATGGCAAGGATCAGCGCGATGCTAAATGTGATGAGACTCGGATGAAAGGCAACCAGCCCCATGCCGATCGTAAACAATGAGATGCCGGTGAGCATGCCGAACTTGCGCCCATAGCGATCTGCGATGGGCGCAAAGACCGGGCTCAACATGCCAACGAAGGAACGCGCAGTGACCACATAGGAGAGCGTGGTGATCTCCACACCGAGTCCGCGCGCAAAGACCGCGAGAAACGGATACACCATGCGGTGCATGGTGTTGAAGATCGTGCGCAGGAACATGAAGACGATAAGTTGAATACGGAGGCGCATAAATATTTATAAGTGTCGTTTCTCTACCGTACAAAATCTATTTGGACGCTGAAAAACGCTGATTTCGCTGATCAAAAAAAGAGAAAATCTGCGTTTTCTGCGTTCATCTGCGTCCCA
>JAYUGV010000331.1:0-20639 GCA_043767565.1 Anaerolineales bacterium | reverse complement strand
TTGGCTTCTCGCGTGATTTAGTCGTTGCACGAGTTTGCCAATGAACCCCATTTTCCGCAAGGGTTACGCCCTTCCACGTTTTACTGTGGTGCTACCCCATATGGGTTTCAGCATTGAAATACTCTTTACCACAGAATTTACAACAGATAAAGACCAACATGGAAATCCCGTGGATAAATATTTATGGGGTCAGACCCCAGTTCCAATTTAAGCCTTGATTGTCCTGTATTTATCCTTTACAATTGTCGTTAATAAATTTGCAGGTACTGAGTGAGGTGAAACCCTAATGAACGAGAAGATCAAGCAAGTTCTTGAAATCGAGAAACAAGCTCAGGAGATTCAGGAGAAAGCGACGCGCGATGCGCAGGAAATCCCTCTGAAGGCCGAGCAGGAAGCTCAGGCGCTGATCGCGAAGGCAAAGGCTGAAGCTGAGGAAGAAGCGCGCAAGATTCTTGCCGCCGCTCAATCGACGGACGCAGCACAAGGCATTTCTACAGAAGCAGGGGCGAAGGATAATCAGTTTGAAGTGCTCGCGAAGAAGAACTTTGATCAGGCTGTCTCTTATGTGTTGGAACGTGTGATCGGCAGGGCCTAACCATGGCAGGCGGCGTTTCAGGTTATGCGGCAATCAGTGCTCGTGTGCGTGCGATGTACGCTGATTTGCTTTCCCCGCAGGATATTGTCCGGTTGAGTGATACACCAGACTTTTCTTCTCTGTTTATTTCTCTCAAAGGCACCAGTTATGCTCCTTATCTTGAAAGCTTGAAGGATAAGGATATCACTCCTCGTAAGACTATTGTTCAAATTAAGAGCAAAGTGGCAAGGTCGTATAACAGCGTTGTACAAATGTCGCCCGTTGAGACGCGCGCTCTGGTCAAACAGTTGTACCGATATTTTGAAATTGGAAATTTGAAAGCCGTTCTGCGCTCGATTGTGGCGGTTCAGCGTTCTGCGGGTGAATCCGCATGGGATCGCGTGAGTGATGTGTTATTCCCGTTGGGCACGAATACTGTATTGCCGGCGCAGGCGATGGTTGAATCGGGAAGCCTCACTTCGGCGGTGGATTTGTTGAACGGTACGCCTTATGAAGAAGCGCTTTCTTTTGCGATGAAGCGTTATACAAGTGAGCAGAATCTTTTCCCCATTGAAGTTGCGTTGGATTTGAGTTATTGGCGCCGCTTGTGGGCAGAGACAAAGAAGTTAACCGGCGCCGACCGCGAGCATGGGGTGAAAATCATTGGCTCGTTGTTGGATATGAATAACGTCATGTGGGCGGTTCGTTATAAGGTGTATCAGAAACTCTCTGAAGAAGAAATTATCAATTACACGTTGCCGTTTGGCTACCGCGTGCAGGATACAGACATCCGCGCGATAGCCGCCGGGGCAGATATTGCAGCGACGATCGCGCGTTTGTACCCGGGCATTCCTGATGTGAGCGCGATATTGGAAGATCCAAAGACAGGGTTGCCGAAATTGGAAGTGATGCTGAAGCGTGCCCTGTTGAAGCAGTGTCAGGCGGCATTTGTAGGAAGTCCGTTCCATATTGGCATTCCGTTGGCATTCCTGGTAACAAGCGATCTCGAAGTTCAGGACTTGATCGTGCTGATCGAGGCGAAGTCTACGAATTTAAGTGAAGACTTGTATCGTCCGTTCTTGCTGAAGCCGAGCCTGTTGAACTAAGACAAATAACACTTTGCGGTGTACATGGAGATGATATGTTTTTTCCGAGAGCAATGACTGAACTTGAACTGATCGTCCCAGCCAAAGATTTGGTGGCTGTGACAAAGGTGCTGGGAAGCCGTGGCAACTTCCAACAGATCGACAGCACCTATTTAGGCGTGGAAGGCTTGGGACCAAGCACCTGGCAGGAAACTTCCGCCGGTTATTCTGGTCTTGAGCGCCGCATTCAGGTACTGGCACAGAATTTGAATTTGTCTGATGAGTATTCTGGCTCAGTCAAAGCAGATTCTGATGCAGATTTAAGCGCCATGCAGACGGCTGTGGAACGCGTTGAAGCCGGCGTGAAAGATACAGTTGGTCAGATGTCTGTTGAAAAGAAAAACCTGGAGCAATTGGAAAGTCAACTCCAGCAGTTGCAACCGATTTCTGATTTGGACTACGAAGTCGGTGCTTTGCGCAAGTCGAAGTATTTGTATTCAATCGTAGGTGTTATGCCTGCCGATCAGGTATCTCGCCTGGAAACAAGTTTGGCGCGCGTTCCTTACACCTTCTTCAAATTGCGCGATGATGCCAAAAAACCGTTGGTGTGGCTGCTTGGTGCGCGCAGTAATGCGGATGTGATTGATCGTGCCACTCGGAGCGCCTTTCTCACTCCATTGGTGTTACCCGATGAATTACATGGTACCCCTGCCGAAGCTGTGAAAGAAGTATCCAACGCCATTGATGCTTCAAAGAAAAAGATTGCAGAATTGGATCGCGCCATTGCCAAGCTGGCTGACACTCATAAGAAAGAGTTGCATGAATTGTGGCGGGATGTACATGCCAACCGAGTGATGGCAGATGCGATTGCCCGCTTTGGTCAGTTGCGCCATACTTACGTTGTAGTAGGGTGGGTGCCAGCTACTGATGTTGACTCGTTAACCCAGAGTTTGAAGAAAGTTTCAAAAGAAGTATTGATTGAGGTCATTCCAGTGGAGCGCTCTGGGCATGGCACTAATACTCCTGTCGCTTTGCAGAACCCTGGCTTCCTGGGCGCGTTCGAGACGTTGGTCAACACTTATGCACGACCTCGTTATGAGGAACTTGATCCCACTTTCTTGATGGCATTTACTTTCCCGTTACTTTATGGCGCTATGTTCGGTGATGTGGGTCACGGTTTGGTACTGGCTCTCATTGGCTGGGTGATATCCAGGAAGGCGAAGTTAGGTGAGCTCTTAATCTGGTGTGGTATTTCGGGAATGATCTTTGGTTTCCTTTTCGGCAGCATTTTCGGTTTTGAAGAAGTCTTGCCACATCACCCATTTTTTGGACATTTCTTTTGGATGAGCCCAATCCATAATGTGTTAGGTATTCTTCAAGTCGCAATCGGAGCAGGCATTGTGCTGCTTGTGTGTGCCAACTTGTTGAACCTTTACAATGCTGCTCGTTCCAGGGATTGGGGCCGCTTCTTCTTTGACTCAAACGGTCTCGCTGGTTTGATATTGTATCTTTCCTTCTTGGTACTATTAGGAAAGGTTGCAGCCGGTCTGTTTACTGGTGAAAGCTTTTTACCTGGGTTTCTTCTAGCGGTTGGCCGAATTGGCAGTGTTGTGACTATCGCCACCATTCTTTTCTTTGTTGGTCTGTGTTTGGCAACCATCTTTTCTCATCCATTACAACATTGGATGCACGATGGTCATTTTATGGTAGAAGGCGGTTGGGGCATGTTCGCGGTGCAATCTGCTGCTGAAGTGCTGGAAAAGTTTATCAGCATGTTGAGCAATACTTTGTCTTACGTGCGCGTGGGTGCATTTGCTATCGTCCATGCAGGTTTCACTGGCGCAGTATTTGTTATCGCTCGGTTAGCGGGCGGAGAAGGAACATTTGGTTATTGGGCCGTGGTTGTGCTTGGAAATCTGTTTGTGATTGGTCTTGAAGGGTTTATCGTTACTATTCAAACCATGCGTTTACATTATTATGAATTCTTTAGCAAGTTCTTTTTGGGCGGCGGCGCCGAATATCAGCCGTTGACTCTTGCTACTGCTGAAAAAAATAACTAAATTTATAATCATATTCAAGTCAAGGAGAAGAAAGATGTTCAAAATCGTTATCGTAACACTGGCAACACTGATACCCCTGGCTCCGGTTGTAATGTACTTTGTGAGCCTGCGCAGTAATAACCCGCTCAAAGCCGCAAAAGATTTGGTGTTTGCATTCAAGGGCTACAACCTGTTTTTGGTTTTGATGGGTCTGGGCATTGTAGGCGTTTGGCTCGTTTCGCCTCAGACGGTTCTTGCAGCAGGCGTATTTGCGCAGCAAGCGGCGTCTGATCCTTATGCATCTCTGGCAGCAGGTATCTCCACTGGTTTGGCGGCTCTCGGCGCAGGTGTTGCGGTGAGTGGTACTGGTGCGGCAGCCATCGGCGCAATTGCTGAGAAGCCTGAGGCACTCGGTCGCTCCCTCATCTTCGTAGGTCTGGCTGAAGGTGTGGCTATCTACGGTTTGCTCATTTCCTTCCTTGTGTTGTTCGGATAGGACTTCGCCATGAAGGTCTTGGTCATCGGGCACCCTGACGCAGTGCTTGGATTCTCCCTCGCCGGGGTGGGCGGTCAGATCGCCACTACAGCGGCTGAGGTGAACCAGGCATTAGACGAAGCCCAGGCATCGAAAGATGTGGGTATTGTCCTCGTCACGCAGGATGTGGCTGAATTAATCCCAGCCCGAATGGAGCACCTGAAACTACGGAGCACAATTCCGCTAGTGATGGAAATCCCGTCGCGTGGCGGCGTTCCTGAGGGACAGGCCTCACTTGGTGACATTGTCCTGCGCGCGATTGGAATCAAGTTATAAATCTTTCCTGCTGTTTTGTTTGAGGCGCAGGAAAATACAGAGTGCCGCATAATTGTCTAAACTTGAAATTTGAATTTCAGTCTACAAAGCAATTCAAAAAGTTTACTGATAAGTGAGACAAGCGGTAGATTGGAATGCCATTTATGAAATCTGAAGCAGAAGATATTGAAATGCTTGCGCGTGCGATCTTGACAGAAGCCCGCGATGAAGCCGAACAAATGCAGGCTGAAGCAAAAGAGAAGGCTGAAGCCATTCGCAAGCGCGGTCAGGAACAGGCTGAGTCAGAACGGAAGTTGATCCTTGACCGCGCCAATCAGGATGCAGAACGTCTTCGCAGCCAGTCCGTGGCGACGGCTCAATTAAAGTCGCGATCCACGCAGTTGGAAAGCCGCGAAAAGGTACTGGACGGCGTTTTCGAAGAAGTGAAGAAACAACTGGACTCAGTTAAAAAGCGCCCGGATTACGATACGATTGCAAGTCTGTTGTTGCGCGAAGCCTTGACGCAACTACGTGTGAAGAAAGCCGAAGTAAAAGCAGATGAATCAACACAAACAGCCTTGAAGAAGGGCGCGTTGGTTGAAATTTCAGATGAGCTTAAGGGAGAATTTTCCCTGAGCGGGTTGGATGAAGGCACAGGCGTTGTGGTGGATGCTGGTGGTGGCAAGATACACTATGACAACACTTTGGAAACCCGCTTAAGCCGTTTGCAAAATTCGCTGCGCTCCTCGGTCTATAAAGTGTTGATGGGAGAAAAAGTATGAGCGAACAAGTAGGAATCATAACCTGGATTAGCGGGCCTGTAGTTCGCGCCCGTGGATCCCGTCATGTGGGTATGCTGGAACTGGTCGAAGTCGGCGAAGAAAGACTTGTCGGCGAAGTAATCGGCCTGGACGGCGACATTATCACGGCTCAGGTCTATGAAGAGACTTCCGGGATGCAGACGGGCGCGCCGATTTATGGTACCGGTCTGCCTTTATCGGTTGAATTGGGACCGGGATTAATTCAAAGCATTTACGATGGCGTTCAGCGCCCGCTTCCACTAATTGAACAGGCAATGGGTTCATTTATTAAACGCGGCGCTCGCTTCGACCCGATCAGTCGTGATAAAAAATGGAAATACACTCCCAAGGTAAAAGTTGGCGATGAAGTCAAAGGCGGCTCGATCCTTGGTGTTGCCATGGAAACAGACACCTTCGAACATCGCGTCATGGTTCATCCTGATGATGAAGGTACCATTACCTGGGTTGCCCCTGCTGGTGAATATACAGTAACTGACCCTATTGCTAAACTGAAAACTGGCAAGCAGGAAAAAGAATTGGTCATGCTCCAACACTGGCCCGTGCGACGGCCCCGTCCATTTGTGAAACGCCGCCCAGCCAACACGCCACTGATTACCGGTCAGCGCGTGCTGGATACGTTCTTCCCTATTGCCAAAGGTGGCGCGGCTGGCATTCCAGGGCCGTTCGGCTCAGGTAAGACGGTGACCCAGCACAGCATTGCGAAATGGGCGGATGCGCAAGTGATCGTTTATATCGGATGCGGTGAACGCGGTAACGAAATGACCGAGGTGTTGCAGGAATTTCCGCATCTTGTTGACCCGAGATCTGGGCGCCCGTTAATGGAACGCACCGTGTTGATTGCGAACACATCCAATATGCCTGTGGCGGCACGTGAAGCCAGCATCTACACGGGTATCACCATCGCAGAATATTACCGCGATATGGGTTATAGTGTTGCCCTTATGGCAGATTCAACCTCTCGTTGGGCTGAGGCCTTACGTGAAGTTTCCGGTCGTCTTGAAGAAATGCCCGCAGAAGAAGGCTATCCCGCTTATTTGGCTGGTCGTCTCGCTGAGTTTTATGAGCGCGCTGGTTATGTAGATAATTTGAACGGCTCGGAAGGATCTGTCAGTATTGTGGGCGCGGTTTCGCCTCCTGGCGGTGACTTCTCCGAACCGGTGACCCAACATACGAAACGCTTTATTCGTTGTTTCTGGGCATTGGATAAATCTCTGGCTTCCGCCCGTCATTTCCCATCCATCAACTGGCTGGATAGTTATAGCGAATATGTGGAAGATGTCGCAGGTTGGTGGCGCGAAAAGGTTGGCAAGGACTGGCTGGGGATGCGTAACCATGCCATGGAGTTGTTGAGCGAAGAAAGCCGCCTGTCGCAGATTGTCAAACTCGTAGGACCAGATGCCCTGCCCGATGCGGAACGAATGGTACTTGAAACTGCCCGTCTCCTACGTGAAGGCATTCTACAACAAAACGCGATGGATACAGTGGACGCTTATTCATCGGTCGATAAACAGATTGGTATGCTTGAACTCGTTCTTTACTTCCATGAACGCGGTATGAATATCGTCAAACGCGGCGCCCCGATTTCGCTAATTCATGACCTACCTGTTGTCGATACGTTGATACGTATGAAGTCGGCGGTCTCCAACGAAGAACTGAACAAGCTGGAAGAGATTCGAAAGACAATTGACGAGCAAATGAGTCAATTAGATGCGGAGTACAGATGAGCGCAGTAACAGTTCAAGGCGGTCAAGAAGTCGTTGGCGTTGGTCGTATCGAAGGACCGATCGTGGTCGTCAACGGTGCGGCGAATGTCAGCTACGATGAAGTGGTAGAAATTCAGGATTCGAAAGGACGGCTACGACGCGGGCGCGTGCTTGAAGTGGGGGAAGGTGTAGCGATTGTACAGGTGTTTGCCGGATCCACCGGTTTGTCCATTGACGGAACGCGCGTTCGTTTTCTTGGTACAACACTGCACATGCCTGTTGCCGAGGAAATGCTCGGACGCATCTTCGACGGTTTGGGCAACCCGATAGATGGTGGCCCCGAACCGTTAACCGATCATTTTGCGGATGTGAATGGTCAGCCGATCAACCCAACGGCGCGTGTTTACCCGCGTGATTATATTCAAACGGGCATTTCATCCATTGATGGATTGAATACGCTCCTCCGTGGACAGAAACTGCCCCTGTTTTCTGGGGCGGGGATACCCCACGACCAGTTAACGGCGCAGATTGTGCGCCAGGCGACTCTTGGCAGGGTGGCAGGTGCACCGCAGAGCGAAAGTGAACAATTCGCCATTGTGTTTGCCGCGATGGGCGTGAAGAATGATGTAGCAGATTACTTCCGGCGTTCGTTCACCGAAAGCGGAGCGTTGACCCGTGTGGCAATGTTCCTCAACCTTGCCGATGACCCCCCAGTGGAGCGTATTGTTACTCCGCGTGCTGCATTGACCCTCGCCGAATTTCTTGCATATGAACGCGGCATGCACGTGTTGGTAGTTCTTACCGATCTAACCAATTATGGTGAAGCCCTGCGTCAAATTTCGAACGTACGCGGCGAAGTGCCTAGTCGAAAAGGTTATCCTGGTTATTTATATAGTGACCTTGCCTCATTGTACGAACGCACGGGTCGTATTCGTACCAGTGAAGGTTCCATTACTCAGATTCCAATCCTTACGATGCCGAATGACGATATTACACACCCCATGCCTGACCTGACAGGTTATATCACTGAGGGACAGATTGTGCTTGGGCGTGAGTTGAACTTTGCGGGTATATATCCACCTGTGACCGTATTGCCGAGTCTTTCCCGCTTAATGAAGGACGGTATTGGTAAAGGTCGCACTCGTGATGATCATCCACGTTGGGGCGCGCAGTTGTATGCTGCATATGCCAAGACCCAGGATATACGCGCGCTGGCATCCGTGATCGGCGAAGAAGAATTAAGCGAAGTGGACCAGAAATATTTGAAGTTCGGGCGCGCCTTCGAACGTGATTTTGTTAACCAGGGCTTCACCGAAAATCGCACCATCGAACGCACGCTCGAAATCGGCTGGAACCTACTCTCCATTTTGCCGAAGAAGGAACTCACCCGCGTGACATTGGAAGAGATCGCGCAATATTACAAAGGCGAAGATGCCGCAAATTAACGTCCCCCCCACCCGCACGAACCTGATCCGTCTGAAGAAGGATCTGCGCTTCGCGCGTGAGGGGTATGAAATCCTTGATCGCAAGCGCGAGGCGTTGACGGGTGAACTAGTGCGTGTGGCCAAAGAAGCCGACACCGTTCAAAAGGAAGTATGGGCTTTGCTTCAAACTGCCTACGATGCCATGGAAAAAGCCCGCCTGGTCATGGGCAGCGATCACGTGGAATGGGCGGCACTCGCCGTCAACAAAACAGTTGAAGTCCATCTCAGATTGCGCGGTATTATGGGTGTTGCAATTCCCCAGATCGAAGCGCAAGGCGAGCCGCCGAAGTTGCTCTATAGCCCCGGCGATACGGCCGCCATTTTGGACGAAGCCAGCGCTGCATTTCGCGAAGTATTATTGCGCGTCCCACAACTTTCGATGCTCACTGCTGCGGTCTGGCGCCTAGCAAACGAATTGCGTAAGACCCAACGCCGTGTGAACGCGCTCCAGCATATC
Organism: Anaerolineales bacterium; assembly: GCA_043767565.1. Lineage (GTDB taxonomy): Bacteria > Chloroflexota > Anaerolineae > Anaerolineales > Villigracilaceae > Defluviilinea. The sequence continues at coordinate 11,686 of JAYUGV010000331.1, read as the reverse complement.
TTTATTCCACAATATGAAAATACGGTTGCATTCATTATTAGTTCACTGGAAGAGCGTGAACGTGAAGAGACCTTTCGGTTGAAATTGCTTAAGACGAAGTTGACGAAGCCGACTGATAATGTTCACCACTATGAACTCGGACAACTCGAATACGGTGGTTGATGTGCCGTGGTAATTCAAAAATCTGTATAATGGGAAGCCTTTGAATATGAATATTGGTGTATTAGGTACAGGGGCAACCGGTTTGACAATTGGTACCAAACTTGTTGAACTCGGACATGATGTAATGGTCGGTTCGCGCGACGAAGCGAATCCCAATGCAGTTTTATGGGCAAAGAATTCGGGCCATAATGCCTTATACGGAACATTTATGAACGCAGCTGAATTCGGCGAGATTATTTTCAACTGTACGTTGGGTTCTGCTTCGTTAGCCGCTTTGGAGCAGGCGGGTGCAAAGAACCTAAAAGGCAAGGTCCTGATCGATACCTCCAATCCATTGGACCGTTCGACGGATACCTGGACGTTGACAGTTTGCAATACCGATTCTTTGGGTGAGCAGATCCAGCGCATGTTCCCCGACGCCAAGGTAGTGAAATCGTTGAATACCGTCAATGCGAATGTAATGGTTGACCCCAATAAATTGATCGAAAAGACCGATGTGTTCGTCAGCGGGAATGATATTGAAGCGAAGGCGGTGGTCGTCCGTATTCTACGTGAATGGTTCGGCTGGCGTGAGGTGATCGACCTTGGCAACATCACTACTTCACGCAGTGTGGAAATGTATGTGCCGCTTTGGCATAATCTGCGGACTGCGATCTCATCACAGAGATTCAATATCAAGGTTGTAACCTCATAATGCAATTCTTGCAATAAAAAATCGCCAGAAATTTTTCTGGCGATTTTTTATTTTGAAAGTAAATGATGTTTTCGTAAAACTTTATTTTTTCTTGTTCGTGTCAATGGATAAATCGCGCGGTTCCACCATACCCCAGCGTGATGCGCCGAGATAGAGAATATCCAGGATCAGATCCTCATAGCGGATACCTTCGGATTTGGCTTGCAGACACAAGTCGCTGTAATCAGGTGTCAGACCAGGGAGGGTATTGATCTCAATTAAACGCGGGTTGCCTTCTTCATCCAAGCGGATGTCGGTGCGAGAGATGTCGAGCGCATAGAGTAATTGATGCGCTCGTAATGCCAAATGTTTGAGTTTCTTATCGAGTTCAGGAGTCATCTCAGCGGGGCAAACATATCCGGGTGCGCCTTCCTCGCCAACTTCTTTTGACTTTGAGGCGTTGCTGTAAACCTGCGGTGTGACCGAGCGGGTCATATCCAATTCGAGGACGGGGAAGCGGTGGAAGCCATCTTTTTCGTACCACTCAGGATGACGCGAATACAATTTTGAGTCGGCGCGTCCCATAATGCCAACGGTGAATTCGCGGCCGGGTAAAAACGTTTCCACTAGTGCGGGTTGTTGATAGGTGTTGATGATGTACATGGCGCGCTCGCGCAATTCTTTTTCGTTCTTGACGATGGCTTTTGTATCTACGCCCATGCCGGTTCCTTCGCGGGCGGGTTTAACGAAGAGCGGGAAGTTCAATTCGGGGCGCAGTGCTTCATCGCCCAGCGCAAATTCTTGAAAGGGTGCAACGGGCAGTCGCCGATCGCGCCATATTCTTTTTGTGAGGGTTTTATCGAGGGAGATACCGTTGGTTAAAACACGTGAACCGGTGTATGGAATTTTCAACATCTCCAACAAAGCTGGCACTTGTGCTTCGCGGGCGTCGCCCCCGAGGCCTTCGGCGATGTTGAAACAAATATCAAGCTTCGCCTCTCTCAAGGCGTAGGGCAGATCCTCGTCAGCCTGAATAAAGACCGTTTCGTGGCCATCAGTTTCAAGGGCGGCACGCAGCGAGTTGATCGTCTCGATGTGGTCGAAATCGGCAAAGGCATCCGGCGGGACGCCCTCCGGTTTGGGATGGTTGTCATCCTTAATGTTGGCTAGTACTGCGATCTTCCAATAACGTTTCATACGGCGGCTGGGAGGTTTTTCTTCTTCACGTGCAATGGGTTCCGGCATCGTTTGCTCCTTTGAATGGAAATAACGGGTAACAGTATAGTCCAACGCGCTCAAATGACAAGGTTTTGCGCGCGTATGATAAATGTAACTGGACAAGTGCCATCCTTTCAGGTATCATTACTTCGCTTGTACTACTCATCACTAAGTAGTTTTAGCAATAAAAATGCGGATGACGCCCGGATAAACCCTTATCCGGGTTGTTCTACCCGGACAAAACGCATCAGGCTGGACCTCTGGCTTGTAACTTGAACAAATGATTGTGGAGGCGACTGAAATGACGGATCTCATCCAGCAGATCACAGGTGATCTGCAGAAACAAATCGAGAGTTTTGAGCCGCATGTTGGTGTAAGTGATATTGGGACGGTGCTTGAGGCGGGTGACGGGATCGCACGTGTGCAAGGGCTGGCGAATGTTCGAGCCCAGGAACTTGTGCAATTTTCAAATGGCGTTATGGGCACAGCCTTCAACTTGGAAAAAGACAGCGTCGGTGTGATCATCATGGGCGCATATGAAGAGATTGCCCAAGGCATGAGTGTTCGTGCCACCGGGCGTATCTCTTCTGTCCCTGTGGGCGATGCCTTGATCGGACGCGTGGTCAATGCCCTGGGTGAGCCGATCGATGGCAAGGGACCGATTGCGACGACTGGTTTCCGTCCGATCGAACGTATTGCTCCGGGTGTGGTCTACCGCCAGGATGTGGATACGCCCGTGCAGACGGGTATCAAATCCATTGATGCGATGATCCCGGTGGGACGTGGTCAGCGTGAATTGATCATCGGCGACCGCCAGACCGGCAAGACCGCGATCGCGATCGATACGATCATCAATCAAAAAGGCAAAGATCTCGTTTGTATTTATGTGGCGATCGGGCAGAAGAAAGCTGCGGTTGCCCGTACGCTCGGCATTCTCGAAAAAGCCGGTGCGATGGAACACACGATCATCGTGGTTGCCGCGGCGGACGAATCTGCGGCACTGCAATATATTGCTCCATACTCTGGGACGGCAATGGGCGAAGAGTTCATGGAAACAGGGCGCGATGCGCTGATCATTTATGATGATCTTTCCAAGCATGCTTGGGCGTATCGTCAGGTTTCTTTGCTCTTGCGCCGTCCGCCCGGACGTGAAGCATATCCTGGTGACGTATTCTATCTACATTCCCGCTTGCTCGAGCGCTCTGCTCGTCTGGCGAATAAATATGTGATCGTGAAGAAGGATTTCAAAGACGCGCTGGCTTCTGATAAAGACGGCGTGAATGGCAAAGTTTACACGGGTCCGATCTCGAAAGATGAAGCCGAAGAAGCCCGCAAACATATGAGCGATGTGGACAATCACAAGATTCTTAAAGTGGCAGGCACCGGTGGTTCATTGACTTCCCTGCCGATCATTGAAACTTTATTAGGCGATATTTCTGCGTACGTTCCCACCAACGTTATCTCCATTACGGATGGACAAATCTTCCTTGAGAGCAACCTGTTCAACGCGGGTATTCGTCCGGCGGTGAACGTGGGTATTTCCGTATCGCGCGTGGGTGGTGATGCCCAGACCAAAGCCATGAAGCAGGTGGCAGGTCGTTTGCGTTTAGACATGGCAGCATATCGCGAGTTGGCTGCGTTTGCGTTGATGGCATCCGATCTGGATAAGGCGACACAGCAACAATTGGGCCGCGGTCAACGCATGCAGGAGATCCTCAAGCAACCACAATATCAGCCCATGGAAGTTCAACATCAGGTGGTGGCGATCTTCGCCGGTACCAACGGCTTTGCGGATGCAGTTTCTCCCAACCATATGGCGCAATGGCAGGCTGATATGATCGCTTATATGGATGCCTCGCACCCTGAAGTGGTGCGGGATATTGTTGAAAAGAAAGCGATCACCGATACCAACCGCGCCAACCTCGCGAAGGCGTTGGATGCATTCCGCAGTTCGTGGCAGGCATCCTGATTCAGCTCAGGAAGAAACTACGGGATAAATTATGGCTTCCTCTCGTGAAATGAAGCTCCGCATTAAGAGCGTCAAGAATATCTCACAAGTGACGCGCGCGCTTGAAGCGGTCAGTGCGGCAAAAGTCCGCAAAGCTGTTCAGGCGCTGTCTGCGACTCGCTCTTATGCAACAAAAGCCTGGCAGGTATTGACGCATGTAACCGGTCAGCCTGGATCTACCAAACTACATCCGCTTTTGACAGAGCGGCCTAATCCGAAGAACGCGCTTGTGATCGTGATGACTGCAGACCGCGGTCTGGCAGGCGCGTACAACACGAACATCATCCGTTATGTGTTGGGACGTTTTGATACATATCATCTCCCGGTCAAATACATCACAGTGGGGCGCAAGGGACGCGATCTTTTGCTACGTATGCGTAAACCGATCCTTGCCGATTTTAGTAACTTGCCTGCAACCCCAAAGTTTGGCACCATTTCAGCAATTGGGCGTTTGGCGGTGGACGAATTTCTCAAAGGCGAGGCAGATGAAGTCCATTTGATCTACACCGACTTTGTCAGCATGTCCCGCCAGGTTACCAAAGCTAAGAAACTGCTCCCGCTGGCGCTCGATAGCCGCGAAGGACTCGTCAAAGACTTTGGACAGAGTTCCGGCACTGCCGCAGCGTATGAGTATGAGCCGGGTCAACATGAAATTCTGGATGAGATGATTCCGCGTTTTACTGCGTTGCAGGTTTATCAGGCGGTGCTTGAGTCGCAAGCCAGTGAGCATGCCGCGCGTATGATCGCCATGCGCAATGCAACTGATAACGCCAAGGAACTGGTTGGCGCTTTGCAACTGGCTTATAACAAAGTTCGCCAGCAGGCGATCACGAACGATATCTTAGACATTGTGGGCGGCGCGGAAGCGCTCGCCGAGAAATAACCGGAGGAATAAATCATGGCAAATGCGAATGGCCGTGTGGTACAAATTTTGGGCGGCGTGGTGGATGTGGAATTCCCCGCGCATGAAATCCCTGAACTCTTCGAAGCGATCGAGGTTGAGCGCCCCGGGCAGAAAAAACTTATCCTTGAAGTCCAAAAACATATTGGGGATGGTTGGGTCCGCACCGTGGCTATGGATACTACCGATGGACTCCAACGCGGTATGCCCGCAACTGCGACCGGCGCGCCCATTATGGTTCCTGTGGGTTTATCCACCCTCGGGCGTATTTTCAATGTATTGGGTCAGCCTGTCGATGAAAAAGGCGCTGTGGAAGCCTCCATGTACTATCCCATTCATCGCCCTGCGCCTACGTTTGCAGAACAATCCACCCATGTTGATGTTTTCGAAACCGGCATTAAAGTCGTTGATCTGATCGCGCCCTTTACCAAAGGCGGTAAGACCGGCATTTTCGGCGGCGCTGGAACTGGCAAGACCGTTATCATCATGGAACTTATCCGCTCCGTGGCGACCGAACACGAAGGCAACTCAGTGTTTGCAGGCGTGGGTGAACGCACCCGTGAAGGCACACAGCTGTACCGCGAGATGCTCGAATCGGGCGTTATGAAGGATACGGTTATGGTCTATGGACAGATGAACGAACCTTCCGGCGTGCGCCTGCGCGTGGCGCTGACCGCGCTCTCGATGGCGGAATATTTCCGTGACCAAGGCAGGGATGTCCTCCTCTTTATTGATAATATCTTCCGCTTTACAATGTCTGGCTCCGAAGTGTCTGCATTGCTTGGGCGTATGCCCTCTGCGGTGGGATACCAGCCGACGCTCGCGACCGAAATGGGTGAATTGCAGGAACGTATTACATCCACCCGCACCGGTTCGATCACCTCCATGCAGGCGATTTACGTTCCTGCCGATGACTACTCCGATCCTGCCCCTGTGGCGACGTTTACACATCTCGATGCGACTATCGCGCTCGAACGTTCCATCGTGGAAAAAGGTATTTACCCCGCCGTGGACCCGCTCGCTTCAACCTCCCGAATTCTTGATCCTAATATTGTTGGAGAGGAACACTATCGGACAGCGCGTGAAGTTCAACGTATCCTCCAGCGTTACAAGGATTTGCAGGATATTATCGCCATTCTCGGTATCGATGAACTCTCCGAAGATGATAAACTGATTGTGGGGCGTGCCCGCAAGATCGAGCGCTTCTTCTCCCAGCCCTTCTATGTAGCTGAACGTTTCACCGGGATTTCGGGTAAATACGTACAATTGAAAGAGACCGTGCGCGGCTTCCGTGAGATCCTCGATGGCAAATGTGATGATCTTCCAGAACAAGCTTTCATGATGGCTGGTACGATCGAAGATGTGCGCGAGAAGGCGCAGAAACTTGCTGTTGATGCGTAGTTATTACTCTGGAGTCCAGAAGCTTGCTTCTGGGTCTTCGAACGGACAGCAAGTGTCGCCACGGCGCCACGCGACGCTGTCCGACTCCAGAATGACATGGATAAAATGAAATGACGATCCGTTGTGAAATTGTTTCTCAAGACCGCACCGTATTTCAGGGTGATGTGGATATTGTCGTCCTGCCCGGCGCAGCTGGTGAAATGGGTATTCTCCCGCATCACGCTCCGGTATTGACGACCCTCAAGTACGGCATCATTAAAGTCCGGCACAATAACCAGGAAGAACTCTTTGCCGTTGCAGGTGGCGTTGCTGAAGTGCAACCAACCATCATCACCATTCTGGCGGATGCAGCCGAAAATATTGCGGAGATTGATATCGTGCGTGCCCAAGCCGCCAAGAAACGTGCAGAAGATGCGCTCGCGAATCTTTCTCCCCAAGAGGACCGTGATTCGTATCTGGTCATGGAAGCTGCGCTGCGCCGTTCGAACCTGAGGCTTGATGTGGTGCGACGTTATCGCAAAGTGAACGGCAATATTACAGAATTGGACGAAGCGCTGTAAAACCAGCGTTTTTTCAAAATCGTTGATCTAATCTTTGTTCGTTGGATTGTAGGAACCGTGGCTTTATTTTCAAAAGATCTTGGCATCGATCTAGGCACCATGTTTACCCGGCTTGCCGATGGCACACAAGTGCTGTTGGAAGAGCCGACTATCGTTGCCATTGAAGTGTTCGACCAAAAGATGGTGGCAGTAGGGAAGGAAGCCCTCGATATGTACGGGCGCGTCCCCGAAAGTATCGAAGTGGCACGACCGCTTAAGAACGGCGTCATAGCAGATTACGAGATCACTGAGACCTTACTCCAGTATTTATTACAACGCGTGAGCGGCTCGATGCGCATCTTCCGTCCGCGGGTGATGATCTCGGTGCCGTATGGCGTAACCAGTGTAGAAAGACGCGCGGTCTATGAAGCAGTTCTGGAGGCGGGCAGCCGCGAAGCGTCCCTCATCCAGCAACCGTTGGCTGCTGCGTTGGGCGTCGACTTGCCGATCAATTCCCCGTCTGGGAATATGGTCATTTGTCTGGGCGGCGGGTGTACGGAAGCGGCGGTGATGGCGATGTATGGAATCGTTTCGGCTGAGACGCTGCGCGCCGGGGGCATGGACCTGGATGATGCGATTGTGAATTATGTCCGCCGAAAGTATGGTGTGATCATTGGGCAGGCTACCGCAGAACAACTCAAGATGAAGATCGGAGCCGCGGTGCCGCAGGATACTGAGAATAGCATGGAAGTGCAGGGACAAGATCAGGTGACCGGTTTGCCGCGCCCCGTCACATTGACGACCGGCGAGATTGTGGAGGCGTTGCAGGATCCGCTCAAGGCTGTGGTCGAAACGGGGCGGCGTGTACTCGAAAAGACGCCGCCTGAACTGGTCGCTGATATTATCGACCGCGGTGTGGCTTTGTGCGGCGGGGGCGCATTGCTGCGTGGTATTGATAAATTGCTGACGAAGTCTTTGGGCATTCCCGCCTATCTCGTGGATAACCCGATGACCTGTGTGGTTGAGGGCGCAGTGAAAGCCTTGCCCATGTATAATATTTTGCGGCGCAATCTGCCACAAGTGTAAAAGCAAATCAAAATTAAAAAAGCAGGGAACCATGAATTGGTTCCCTGCTTTTTTGCTGCAAATTTAGAATTGTTCGTGTTGCAGAAATTTTAATCGATCTCCCCGCGCAGCAGTTCCATTAAATGACCAAGGACTTTTTCGCCATCAGCCCTCAGAGCATTGTGTTCATATTCACTTGTGACCCAGGTTTTGATGCCGCGAATGTTGCGCGCGGTCTCCTCAGAGTATTGACGCTCCACATACATGTCGTTGTAATACACTGCGGCAACGCACGGCACCGTGTTAGCTTGTAAGTTAGGAATATCATATAAACGGGGCCAGCCATCATACTCCGCCAGTAGATGGGCAGCTTCCTTCAAAGGGCGGAGACAGACATACTCATCGAACATCCACGGATATATCATTTCGCCTGTGAACATAACCCGACGGGCGGGCAATACATCAAATTTGGGAAACTCAGCCCGCACCCGTTCCGCCGCCCAGTTGGAGGCTGCTTCCTGACAATAGATTGCCTCATGCAAAATGGCAAAAATTGGATTGGTATCGAAAGACTGGGAGTTCTCTACACCGCGCAGGAATGTGAAGCTTAACTCTGGACCGTGTGCGCCATTTACAAACGCATCTTCCAATAAGTAGTGTAACTCTTCAAAACCGTTGCTGGCTCCAAACCCCAGCCCAAGTTGTTGGAAGCGGCGTGGACTCAGAGCGCCGCCTCCGGGCAGTGTGACGGTCTGGCTTGCCAAAGTTTTTACGATCTCCTGAGCGCGTTCTTCATCATCAGGGTAACGGGCATAGAACAGATCGTTCTTATCCTTGACTCGTTGATACGTGGCGCGATAAACGTCATCTGCCGGGCGTTGCAGGGAAGGGAGTCCGCCTGTGATGTAAACCTCTCTTAGACTCTGCGGCGCGGCGCTGAGATAATGCACGGCGCAGAAGCCTCCGTAACTTTGCCCCAGCACACTCCAACGCGTTTGCTCGCCTGCCAGTTGTTTACGGATCAACTCAGCATCCTGCACGATCGCATCCGCACGGAAGTGTTTGAGGTGATCAGCCATGTCCGCTGGGGATGTGAAACGTGCCAGGGTCTGATGCGTAACAGGTGTGCTCAACCCGGTTCCGCGTTGATCCAGTAGCAACACGCGATATTCCTGCAACGCCCGCTTAAGCCAGCCACTATGATCTTCTGGACGAGGTGCGCCAAACCCCGGACCGCCCTGTAAAAAGACGAGCCAGGGTAATGCGTCATTTTCCCGGGTGGTTGCCACCACCTCGCGTCCAAAAATACTGAGGGTCTCGCCCTTCGGTTTGGAATGATCGAGCGGTACTGCGAAAAAATGGGAGCGGGTGGCGAGTCCGTGGAAGCGGTGAAGTGTTGGCATGTTATCTCCTTGCCATATAAAAAATCGCCGCCTAATATTCCTGTGGGGTATTAGGCGGCGAAAGATTGAAGCTTCCTACAAATAATACGTCATCCTCTGCAGGTGTGTGACTGGGTCAATGTACTGCACGTGCACCTCATCAGGGACGTTGATACTGATGGGGGCGTAGTTGAGAATCGCTTTGACGCCCGCCTTGACCAGTTGATCTGCCATTTCCTGGGCGGCCGAAGCTGGCGTGGTCAGCACTGCCATCTTGATCTTTTGTTGTTTGAGTTTTTCGATCAGCACTGCTGTACTGAGGATTTCGAATTCACCAACTTTTATCCCAACCTTATCGGGGTCGTTATCGAAGACCATGGTCACATGGAAGCCGCGGTTGGTAAAACCGTTGTAACGTGCCAGCGCGTGTCCCATATCGCCCATGCCAACGATCACCACATCCCAGACGCGGTCTACGTTAAGGATATTGCGCAAGCGGTCAACGAGGAAGGGGATGGAATAACCCGTCCCTTGTTTGCCGAACTCGCCGAATTGAGAAATATCCTTGCGGATCTGCGCGGCAGAAATGCCGATCATCTCGCCAAGCTCCTGAGACGATGTATTTAACACGCCCCTATCTGCCAGGCGTTGGAGCGCGCGTAAATAGACTGGCAATCTGCCGATGATAATATCTGGAATCTTGTCAGCATTCATACGAAGTAGCCCTCATTGACTGTGAAATTATGCATTAACTCTACCATAAAAGGATTTTTTGTACAAACTTACACAAATGACTCTCTGGGTTGGGTTAGTTCACATGCCCTGTTGATGTTTTCCATCCTTTGATATGTTTCCTATGAGGTTCAATCCCGCAGGGATGGGATAATTCTAGTTTTGAAGTTAGTCGTGAAAATAATCCCGAAGGGCTGTCATGGGCTGTGCATGAAATTATGACATCCCTTCGGGATTGATGAGAAGGTTTCAATATCTACTCCTACGGAGTTTTTTCTACCTAAGGCGAGTGAGTTGTAGCAAAGGGGGATCATGGTATTGAAGTGACACTGAGCACATAGCGAGTGTATTGAAGATCGCTGCTTACCGCGGCGTGAACGTGGAGTACATATGATATGCCTGCGGTCGTTGCGACCATTTGATTGGTGCCGCAAACGAGCTTTTGAACAGGCTGATTATTCTGCAATACTTCAATGGATAAGAGTCCATTGCCGGTGCAGAGCACATCAATACGTATGGTTTGAGTGAAAGGCGTAAATTGAAGCCAGTCATCTGTGTCGCCGTTGGGAACAGAAACATCGCTGGTGTATTGGATGGAGCGAGTACCGGTCGCGGAAAAAACAACATCGATGGCGGGGGCTTGAGCTGAGTCATTGTCGATCGGAGCCGGAACAACTGTCGGCGAGGCAGGAGGCGGTGTGTCCACGGGCGTGCCGGTTCCTAGCACCGTACCAGAATCCGTTACGATGGGCAGTTTGTCCACATCCTTAGCTTGCACGAACGCAGCGTTGACCCAGCCCTTGCCAGCGGGTCCCGTTGTGAAATCAATTTGCAGCCACGCGCCGTTCGCATCCTTGCCGGTGAGGCTGATCACATCCTGCGGGTTGAGCGTGCCGATGGAATTGAAGTCGGTGCCGGGTCCACTGCGAATGTTTAGCTTTTGTTGGATGACCGCGCTGTTGCCGTTGTTTGGATGAAGTGCATCGCCTCCGATCACTGGGACCTGGGGCCTGCCCGTCGTTGTGACATATTTTGCCGTGACCCAGCCTTTGCCGTCCTTACCTTGCCCCTGCGGGTAGATGATCTGCCACCAGTTTTCGCCCGGATCTTTGCCGACGATCTGAACCTTGGTGTTCGCAGGCAGGACGCCGAGTACATTACTCACCGTGGCTGGCTCGGCGCGGACATTGATCTGCGTGGAGGCAAGCCCTTCAACGGGAGTCGTTGTCGGTGATGGGGGAGGCGGGAGTGGAGTCTGCGAAGGAGCAGGCATGAGCGTAGGAGGTAAGGTCGAAGTGATGATCAGAGCAGTGGGAGTCTCAGGTCTGATCTGCTGTACCTGGATCTCACAGCCCGCGCAAAATAATAGCAAGGTCGTGAGTAATAATAATTTTTTGTTGAACACACAAGAATTGTACCGCTTGTCTCATTGAAAGTGGATTTTTGAAAGATCAGCGCTGACTTGTACTGAGTGTGTCGAAGTATTAGCGGGCAATCAAATCAAAATTTCTCTACCGTACATTTCAGAATTGGGACGCAGATGAACGCAGAAAACGCAGATTTTCTCTTTTTTTGATCAGCGAAATCAGCGTTTTTCAGCGTCCA
>JAYUGV010000330.1:0-7936 GCA_043767565.1 Anaerolineales bacterium | reverse complement strand
GCGAAGGGTCTCTGAGATTATTATCGAGATTCTCACCTGCACTTGCGTGCGGTGCAAGTGTCGCTGTTGCTCAGAATGACATAACGTGGATTACATCTTTATCTTCTCACCCTTCGGATCGTATAACGGCTCTTTCTGCACTTCCGCCTGGATCTCAATCCCAAAGCATTCCACACTAACACGCGTCCCTGCCTTCGCCAATTCAATTGGCAGATATGTGTACGCGATGCTCTTATTGATCGAATACCCAAATCCACCGGACGTGACCCAGCCTACAACTTCGCCATTGTGGCGAATCGGCTCACTGCCGAAGACAACTGTATTTGAATCTTCAAGCACAATACAACACAGCTTTTTCTTAATGCCTTCTGCTTTTTGTTTTATCAACGCTTGCTTGCCCATGAACTCTGCGGATTTGTTCAACGCAACAGCAAACCCCAAACCCGCTTCATACGGAGTGTAATCAGGTGTGATGTCCGCGCTCCAGTAGCGATAGCCTTTCTCAAGGCGCAGTGACTCGATGGCTTTGTATCCACCAGCGACCATGCCAAAGTCTTTGCCACCATTCCAAAGCGTATCCCATAATTGCTCACCATATTCTGATGGCGCATAAAACTCCCAGCCGAGTTCACCGACATACGTCACGCGCAAAGCCAGTGTGGGAATATTCCCGATCGTGATCTGTTTCGCTGTCATATATGGGAAGCCTTCATTCGAAACATCATCACGCGTAAGAGTCTTCAACAAATCCCTTGCATACGGACCCCACAAGCCGAAACAAGTTCTTGCTGATGTAATATCGTTGATGAACACAGTTCCATCGAGAGGCATGTAGCGACGCAGGTGAGTCATATCGTGTGTGCCGAAGGCTGTCCCGGTGACGATCATGAAGCGACCATTCGCGAGCCTTGATACGGTGAAATCACATTCGATGCCGCCGCGTGCGTTGAGCATTTGAGTGTAGATCACCGAGCCGACAGGTTTATCGATATCGTTGGCACATAACTTTTGTAGGAAGTCCAACGCGCCTGGTCCTTGTACCTCGATTTTCGAGAAGGATGTCTCATCGAAGAGTGCGACGGTTTCGCGCGTGGCGCGAGTCTCTGCGGCGATGGCAGAAGACCAATTGTCGAGCGCCCAGCCTGTGATGTTCGGAAGCGAAGCGGCTTTTGAATATTGTTCATTCGGCGTGAACCAGTTCGGTCGTTCCCATCCGCCTTTTTCGCCGAAGACCGCACCCAAATCCTGCAAGCGATGATACGCAGGCGAAAGCCGCAACGGTCGCGCAGACTCGCGTTCTTCATATGGCATGTGAATATCGTAATATTTTCCGTACGTCTCAACCGTGCGCGCCAACGTGAACGCCTGACTGCCATATTGATTACCAAAACGCCGTGCATCAAGTTTCCACATATCCCATTCGGGATGACCATCGATAATCCATTCCGCCATCACTTTGCCGATGCCGCCCGCGCCTGCGATGCCATGCGCACAAAAAGCACACGCAACCCAAAAGCCGCGCACAGCAGTGGGACCGAGCAAATATTCAGAGTCGGGCGTGAAGCCTTCGGGTCCGTTGAGCAACTGCACAATCTCAACACTTTCCATTGCAGGCACACGCTTGATAATATTTTCCATTAGCGGCGTGAAGCGGTCCCAATCAGGCTCGAGCAATTTGAAATTCCAATCCTGCGGCACGCCATTAAGTCCCCACGGCTTCGGCTCATGTTCATATCCACCCGCCACCATGCCGCTTCCGGTGCCGCGATAATAAATAAGATTATCCGGGTCGCGCATGGTGGGCAGAGTTTGCGGCTGATCCTTGACCGGCTTTGTGATGAGATACAAATGCGCCATCGGGATGATGGGCAACGTGATGCCGACCATCGACGCGATATCGTTGCCCCACAAGCCCGCCGCGTTGATGACGACCTCGGTCTTGACTACGCCTTTATCTGTTACTACTTCTTTGACCTCATTGTTGCTGACAGTGATTCCCGTGACGCGTGTATTGAACATAAACACTGCGCCACGACTCTTGGCTCCTGCCGCAAGTGCATTGGTTAATCCCGTCGGGTCGATCTGACCATCAGTGGGGAGGTATACGCCACCTTTGACATCATCCAGCGACATTAACGGAAATAGTTCCTGACATTCCTTTGGCGAAATAATTTCAAGCGGCATCCCAAACGCTTTGGAATATCCGACAACGCGTTTGAGTTCTTCCAACCGCGCATCAGATGAAGCAATGCGTAAACTACCAACCTCATCCCAGCCAGGATCAACGCCAGTGAGGTCTTTGAGTTTGCGATATAAGTCCGTGCTGTAACGCATCATCTTGGTGAGGCTGGAAGATGTCCGCAATTGACCGACGAGTCCAGCCGAATGAAATGTTGAACCGCTTGTCAATTCATGTCGTTCGATAACGACAATATCTTTCCAGCCCATTTGAGTCAGATGATAAGCAATGCTTGCCCCGCCGACTCCTCCGCCGATGATGACTGCTTGTGCGTGTTGTGGTAAATCCATTTTGTGTTGATTCCTGTTCAAAAATAGTCCGGTGGTCGAGTAGGCGGCGTTCGTCCGCCGTATCGAGACCCACCGCTAACCAAAATAGTTTTGCTTATTTGGTGGTTTCGATACGCCCCGCAAAAACCATGCGGGGTTACTCAACCATCGGTATTTTCTTGACCACCGGATTATATATGTTATTACACCGCGCGTAGCCAATTAGTGTAATCACCTCCACTGGTGTTGGACTCGAAGCGCTCAAAATACTTTTGACCGTAGCCAGCATAGTCGAAGTCCAGTTGTGAGACGCCGATCTGGACTTGTGCCCACATCGCCTCGCGCAAATCGGACATAATCTTCATCAGCTTTTGATGTGCGCGTTGTGAATCGGTTGGATTTCCAAAATAGGCTTTCAATAAGATTTCGTCCTGCTCATCATTGAACTCGTGTTGGATGGCGAAGTTGCCGAGGTCGAAGAAGATATCACCCATGCCTGCATATTCCCAATCTAAAATGCGGATGCGGGTGCCATCGTCAATGAAGTTGCCGTTGAGCAGGTCGTTGTGGCAGGGACGGAGGGTCAGCGGCTCACGTCTGTACATAGCGGATTCGATCTCATGCGATTTTTCGAGATACCAATCCATTTTATTGGGGAGTTTAACGTTAAAGCTCAAAGCGGTCTGTTTATATTCTTCAGCCACCCGAAAAGGAGAGAACGAACCGGGAAAGAATTCGAGCGCATGATAGGCTTTCATTGATTCAAGCACACGTTTGATATTTTCTTCCGTCCCGATTTCCTCCGCTGGAATACCTTTACCAGAAATGAAGCGTGCCACGATATAGCCTTCAGGTTCGAGAAAGGCAGTGGGTTCAGGAGCAATTCCAATTTGAGAAGCGAGGCGGGAGCATTCATATTCCACTTTGCGGTCGATGCCGAGATATTTCGTCTCGTTACCACCCAACCGCAGGACAAAGGCTTCTCCGTCCACGGTGATCTTGTAATTCTTGTTGGTGATACCGCCGGTCAGTTCTTTGATCTCGGGCGCGGTGGCAGAGGCAAATTGCGGGATGCGTTGCAGGATGGGGGTGAGGTCGTCCATGGGAACTCCTTTGGCAAGGCGCAGATTGACGTTCGTTTAGAATAACCCCGAATGATGGAATAAGGTTTCTGGTAATGTAGGGGCGACCCATAATTCATGTCACTCTGAGGGAGCGATAGCGACCGAAGAGTCTCGGATGTGGTTGGCAGAGATGCTTCGCTATCGCTCAGCATGACATGTTGTGGAAAATTACTTCGTTTCTTCTTTTATCTTCTTCGCAACCTTTTGGACAAGCATACCGACTCCCGCAACCGGATTGGCGAGTGCGGCAAGCGCAACATCCGCAATATCAGGCGCCATCTTTTTCAGGTTGCGCAAGCGGCGAGACAGGAATGACTCATTCGCTTGCTCGCCTTTGGCAACTTCGTTTTTGATAATGTCAACTTCGTCGGTGACATCGTTTTTCTTTGAAGCTTCAAGTGACGAATTCTCAATTGCTTCATAAACCGATTCAAAAGTCTGCGTAATATTCACAATGTTGTTGTTGCCAATAACACCACCATACATTTTGTCGATTTGAACAACCATGTTTGGTTGTGAACTTTTGCCTTCCTTTTCGATTTGACCTAACACTTCCTTGACAATTACATCAATGATGCGATTGCCGACTTGCACAGGCAAGGATTCGCGACCTTCGCTTGCCATTCGCTGGAGAAAGGTCAAATCAACGGGAGCAGCTTCGGGGGCGTTGGGAACTGGAACTTTTTCAACGGCTTCAATTTTCGCAATCGTTTTATGGATTGCATCAAATTCGCCGCGGATCATTGCGAGCAGGTCGCGGCGGGTATCTTCTTTTCCATTGACCCAGATATATATCTTCTTGTCTTCTATATCTGCCTTTACTAATGCCGTGTTATCACCGCGTTTCAAAACCACACCTGAGCGCCAAATCGTTTTATGGATAAAGGCGTTCATGCGCACAATGAAGCGCGAGATGATGCTCGAAGGCAAAATGTTGTAGTGGATTTGGAAAGCCAGCGCGCCGTCCCATTCGCCGGTGAAGGGTTCGTCTTTGGGAAGCAGGTCGGGGATCAGGAAGGATTTGTCGGGTTCGATGTCGTAGCATAACTCGAATTTTTTCATCATATCCACGATGAATAGGCGTTTGTTGCTGGGATATATAGGCGGGATGAGTGTTTTGCCCAGGATGGGCAGGGTGAGCGTGCCTTGATTTTGAAAGAGTTCGTGTGAGTTAAGGATCATATACACGCCGTTGGTGACCCACTGCGGGTTGAGAATGCCCAAGGCTTCTAGCCTTGGGTCATCTTGAAAATGCAGGACAACGCCCAGATCATGCAGGAAGCCGATGAGCGTGTGCTGGCTGGTTTCGTCGGTGATATCGTTCGTAGTGCACAGATTGAGATATTCATCCTGCGTGATGAAGTTTTTCTCCCTGCCGAGTTCCTCCAGTTTGGATTTGACCGTGAACCACGTCTCAGGCAGCAGGTCGCGGACGTGGGGCAGGGTATCCACCTGTTTTGCGATCTCGGCTTTGAGCGCTGCGATGCCCGCGCCCGTGGTAGCGGATGTCTCCAGGATGCCGACGATATTCGGGTATTTTTTCTGCAAACCCGTGCGGTCAATATCGAGCGGATGCTGGTCGGTCTTGTTGCCAACGATCAGCACAGGCGACTCGCCGCCGAAGGATTGGATGATCTTGAGCCAGTACTCGACGCGGTTTTCCTCCTGCGTTAGGCGCGCATCCAGCGCCAGCAGGTAAAGACTGCGCTTGGTGAGGAAGAACTGGTGCGTGGCGTGCATGATCTCCTGCCCGCCGAAGTCCCAGATATTGAGTTTAATTTTAGATAATGGACCTTCAAGGTCAGGGACAATTTCTTTTAGAACTCCACCGTCAACATGCCATTGACTAATTGAAATACCATCTGTTTTGTCTTCTTTAAGATTGAAATCGTTACTTACGATTCGATGAACTATTGATGTTTTACCAACAGCACCTTGTCCAACGACTAGAAGTTTTGTTTCATTCAGAGGTAGAGCACCTGTAAATGGTCCAGCAGGTGCATCAACTATTACTTGTTCTGTTTTAAGACGAACAAAGGGAGAAAGGGAAAAATAGTAATTGAGAATAATTTGTGGTTCATTGGTCTTTCTTAGAATCTCGGGTGGGATGGGTAGAGGGTTGCCGCGAAAATCCAAAGACCATAGTTTTTTCAATTCCAAAATTTCCTTTGGCACAACTCTTATCTGGTTGTTGACCACAAATTCTGGAGCAAGATATGAGTCTCTAATCTTCAAAACGGTGTTTTGTTGTTCATTCTCAAATGTGTAGGCATATGTTCCGAATGTTAGCGCTTCAAGATTTTGTAATTGCCCTATTTCTTCTGGTATTGTTTCTATCTGATTCTCTCCACATAAGAGGTATCTTAATTTTCGAAGGCTACCAATTTCAGTAGGCAGAACGGTCAATTGACTATCGCTAAGATTTAGTATTTCAAGATTAATGAGTTTTCCAATCTCGTCGGGTAAGTTGTAGATATTGTTTTTGCTGATATCAAGTTCTACTAAATTAGTAAGCTTACAAATCTCCGGAACGAGCTTTCCTAAATATCCAATTCTTATTCGTAACCGCTTTAATCTATTTAGGTTGCCAATTTTTCGGGCTATTTCACTTTCATCGGCATCTTTAATTGTTGAAAGGGGATGGGGAAAATCAAGTTTTATTGAATGATAACCAACGGGAACGCCCACATCTTTAGAGTTATACTCATCATATATCTCCAACTCTTCCCATTTTGAGTCGGAAGTCGTTTCTAAAAGCGAGATAAATTCTTGAGAGTTTGTTACAAGATAATCAAACTTCATATAAAGCCATTTTCTTTAGTGACACAATTTTGTCGACTCCCGCCGCGAACATCGTTACCTCGATTTGCCGCTTTGGTATGGATCTCACCCTAACCCCTCTCCTGAAAAGAGAGGGGAATCTGTTGGGTTTGAAATGAGAGGATGGGTGGTCATTGATGCCTTATATCAAGATTGAGTGCTTTTCAAGTTGCTTGAAACTCTTCTAACGAGTTTACTTGAGTCTAAACCTTTTAGTAAACTGTTTAAGAAGGATGTTCCTCGATTAAGCCAAATCAGCCAATCTTCTCTTTCAATATCCCCGGTTTTAAAGCCAGATAGATCGTTGATCAAAGAATGACATTCTTCAGCTAATTCATTAATTACTTCATCAGGAAGGCTATCTTTTTTCAACTGTTTTCCAATTGATATGATTTTCTTTTTCCAGTTACCCGCCTCTTCCTGAGTGGGGCGCATAAAAATTAAGCTTTGGATAACGGAACCGATGCACTCCCTAAGTGGAATCAGTGACGTCGAAACTGGGTTGTCCTGTGTTATTGGTCTCGCAAAAGCTTCCTGTGCAGTTTCGAAAAGTTCCAGAGGGCTTTTCTCGTCTGGTTGGTGCGGTACATCAAGACCAAATTCTTTCAATAATCGTGTTACATCATCTTTTTGACTTGGCCTACTGAGAAATGCAACATAGGGTTTCCAAGAGCTTTGGAAATCAGGAGTATCTACAGAAAGCCTATTATTCGTATACGCTCCTGAAATTATGGTGCCTGATACAGTTGCTGTGCTGCTTGCGGAATCTGTGGTTACCTGAATAGTATCTAGATTCATATTTAACTTGGAGATCTGATCTTTCACGGATGACCAAACGCTAATTAAGCCTTCTGTGTCTTGTGGTTGTATAAAGGGAATTAAGGGATGGGTCATATTAGCTTCGTCAATAATTTCTTGAAGTCCGCCTTTAATAATCTCAACACGGTAAATAGCTTCCTCAGCTTCTTTTCGAGCTTTGGCTAACATGTCAGATAACTCAACTTGTGTCGGATGAATTAGCTGTTGATGTGCTTTGGTTTTCTTCTTGTTCATTGTATTTCAACCAACTTACCAACCTTCAAACCTTCCAACGTTCCAACTCCCGCTGCAAACATGGTAACCTCAATCTGCCGCTTTGTTAATTTCATCATCTCTACAGCATTCTCAGTCGAAACCGCTGCGGCTTTGAGGAATTGTCCTGCCATGCCGCCGAGGGTCGCGCCGAGGGCAATGCACTTGGCGATGTCGAGTCCGTCTTTGATGCCGCCGCTGGCGAAGACTGTTATATCGGGGATGGCTTTCTTCACGTTGAGAATTGAGTCCGCGGTGGGGATGCCCCAGCCAACGAACGTTGCCGCGAGTTGACGGGTAAATTCGTCCGGCGAGCGGTGCATTTCCACTTGCGACCAACTTGTCCCGCCCGCGCCCGCAACATCAATGGCAGATACGCCGCAATCGGCTAATAACTTGGCTGTCTTTTCAGA
>JAYUGV010000329.1:0-3215 GCA_043767565.1 Anaerolineales bacterium | reverse complement strand
AAAAATTATAAAGTAAAATTCCAGCCATGACTCACTGGGTTCTTGTTCATGGTGTTTTGGTGCAGGGCTATCATGTGGCTTCGGGTCTCTCGGCGGATTATCCGTATGGCGCGCTCGAACGTCAGCGACCGCTCTTCAAGGCGCGCGGCTTTGATCTCGGCGCTTGTTTCAACGGCACGCTGAATGTGGATATCCGTCCGCAGGCTTTCACCATGGTCAAGCCGGAATATACGTTCGAGCATGTCGAATGGACCGACCTGCATCCGCCTGAAACTTTTTCGTTTTCGCGCTGCAAAGTTATTTATAACAATGTCGAGTATGATGGCTGGGTGTATTATCCGCACCCCGAAACAAAACTGCGTAACTTCCAAAACCCAGCACTGTTGGAAGTAATTGCCCTGCCCATTCCAGAAATAAAATATGGGGATGCGTTGGACGTGCTGGTCAATACTGCCGAGCTCACCATTAAGTCGACGATATGAGGTGTTTGTGAATCGAAAAAGATTGATCGCGGGGTTGGTTATTTTGGGCGTTCTATTTGTGCTGGTCATTGGCGGGATTGCCTTTCTGATCGCACATTTGAAAACCCAGCCTCAGGCTCAACAAAGAACCCTCATATCAGAACTGGCGTATTGCAACTCACAAAACCCCAAGCCGTGCATCGTATCCTTTAGTCTCGATGCCGATCGTAAGATGCTGGTCAATTTGGTCATCCCATCGAAAGCCTATCCCTATTTTTATCTGACGATCAGCAACAGCACTATCGAGAATCGTTATGACTGTCAGCCAGTGGAAGACTTCCCCACCAACATTTATTGCACAGGCGTAGAAATGTATCCGGGTGAAGTATTACAGTTCACCATTCATACTATAAAAGATGATGCTGTTCTCGCAGAAGGTCAATTCGCCATCATCGGGTTGCAGTTCCCCAACCCCGAAGAAGAAACTAC
Organism: Anaerolineales bacterium; assembly: GCA_043767565.1. Lineage (GTDB taxonomy): Bacteria > Chloroflexota > Anaerolineae > Anaerolineales > Villigracilaceae > Defluviilinea. The sequence goes on along the minus strand of JAYUGV010000329.1, from coordinate 2,265 downwards.
TGCAACCCCATTCGGCACAGAATTTCCTGTACCAACCAAAGCACCGTTCGAAACTCCCACACCATTTTTGCTTGATCTTCCAACACTGGAAGTCCTAGTCACGCCTACCCCAACGATCTCATCGTATCCCAACTACCCGTAGCCAATGATATCGGATGTTTTCTCAGTCATCATGGATCAATGGCGGGGTATTTTCGGCAGCCTGTTACTCATCGCATTGGGTCAAACCCTGATCAGCACAGCGCTGCAATACATCTTTGGAAAACAATTGACCCCCAGCGAATATTTTTCGCTGGGCATGGCAGGCTGGCTTTTGCCCGCGTCGTTTATTTCGATGCTCTGGTTTTTTGCAGGATGGAAACTTTCATCGCCGTTCAACCTAATTCTCCTGATCAGCCTGCTCATTAGCTCAGTCCTTTTCCGCTTACGCTTCAAACCGGACCCCGTGCCTGATTCAAAATCAACAAGCCTTTTCCTCTTTTTATTCTTTCTGCTCTCAAGCCTGCTGCGACTGGTTTTTGTCTCCAAAGTGACTCTGCCCTCATACTTTGATTCGGCTTCACACTACATGCTCATCAAGACCATTCTGGGGAGTGGCACCGGTTTACTCACATCGCTGCAAACGAGTTATTATCACCTCGGCTATCATATTCTCGCCGCGTTCACGGTTTCCACATTCCAGGTGGAAATCACCAAGACCATGTTGATCCTCGGTCAAATGGTTTTGGCTGTGATCCCGCTATCGGTATTCTTCCTTATTAAACATGAAACCAAATCCAGTCTCGCGGGCATCTTCGTTGTCATCCTTGCCGCTTATGGCTGGTACATGCCCGCCCACGCCGTGGACTGGGGCAAGTACCCCGCCTTGCTGAGCATGGGATTATTTCCGTTCGTGTTGAGTCTGGCTTATTTGATTTCACAAAATAAACATACCGATTCCCCGCGGAAACGCTGGCTACTGTATCTGATGCTCGCGGCTGGGATTCTGATCTCAGGCATCTTACACAGCCGGTCACTGGTCGTTATCGGAATCACCTGCCTGGCATGGACCGTTGCTGCCTGGCAGCAAAAACTTCCGCGATTGCCACGGACTTTGCTATTTGCTGCCGTTATCATCGCTCTCGCGTTGGAGATCATCTACATCCAAAGACAAGATGTCTTGACCCTGCTATTCGACCCATATATCCAGAAAGGGCTGTTGGTTACGGCGCTCGTTTTGTTGCTATCCATTTTCGCGCAGAGGCATTATCCACAACTCACACTTACCTGCATCCTGGCAGCAGGACTCTTCATGAGCAGTCTCTTCATCCCGGTCACAGGGTTGGTCCCCGGCTACGCCAACCTGACCTTATTAGATAGACCCTACGTCGAGATGATTTTATTCCTACCCTTATCATTCCTCGGCGGATTGGGGTTCGCGGGTGTAGAGAAAAGTTTCCAACATACAAAATTTAAAACATTCGCCGGTCTCATCACCTGTGGGTTGATCTTGATCAATGCATTTGCCACATATAACTTATCCCCATGGAAATGTTGTGTGATCGCCGGGAATGATGACGTGACAGCCATAGATTGGATGAACAATCAGTTACCCACCAATGCTCGCATCGGAATCTCAGCCACTGAGCTAAAGGTGCTGGCGTCTGATTCATTCGAAGGCTACGTCGGCGGCGATGCCGGAATTTGGATCACGCCCTTGATCGGCAGAGTTACCGTCCCCGTACGCTATGATACGGATTTTTCCGGGCAAGCTGCATTGGACAACTTATGTCAACAGGGTATCAGCCATCTGTATGTTGGAGGGTTGGGGCAAAACTTCAATGACTCGCAATTAAACAATCAACCGGCATGGTACAAAATGCTTTTGTCTATGCCGGAGGTGAAAGTGTATCAGGTGGTGGGTTGTAAATAAAGGAATGTAACGCGATATTTATATCGCCCTACTGTACTGGGCGCAAGGCAGCTTCGATATTCTCGCGTGGATCCGAGAAAAAACGCACCGGTAGTTTGATGGGAGTAAACGGTGTTTCACTGCCAAGCTGCTCAATAAGGATGTAATACATCTTTGTTTCACTGGTAGAGCCGCGATTCTCGTCCTGGAAGAACAGCAGGATGTAGGCTCCATCCGGGCTTATGACTGCATCACGGTAGCAGCAGATTCCGTTTATGGGATTGATCTTGCGCGCTGCTGAAGTGACAATGTCGTACAAGTAGAGTTGTCCAAACCCGACATTGCGTTTGTAGGTATTGTATAAAACCTGTTCA
>JAYUGV010000328.1:0-20665 GCA_043767565.1 Anaerolineales bacterium | reverse complement strand
GCGCAATCTTTCGTTGACCGATGAACTCACCGGTTTGAACAACCGGCGTGGTTTTATGATCCTGGCAAATGGCTTGTTGAAATTTGCGCGGCGGGCTAACCATCCCTTGTGTTTATTTTATATCGACATGGACAGCCTGAAGCGTATCAATGATACGTTCGGGCATGCCCAGGGGGACACGGCGTTGACACATTTTGCACATATCTTAACCGAGACTTTCCGTGATTCGGATGTGGTTGCACGCATGGGTGGGGATGAGTTTGCGGTTCTCACTTTGGATGCGACGGAGGGTAACCTTACTATCATTCAGGCACGCCTGCAAAGCAATGTGGATAGCCACAATCTGGCATCGGTTCACGGTTATACCCTGTCTTTCAGCCTGGGAATTATCCGGGTTGACCTGGCTTCCACTTTCACTGTCGAGGCGCTGCTGGCTCAGGCTGATGAAGCTATGTATGCCCATAAGAAGGGTAAAAGAAAGTGAGCAATATTGGACATTCCACATGACCTGTGCCATCAATGAGGTGCATTCACCGGTCAGCCCATGCGGATATTCAGCCCCATCCCATTTTGTGGTTGTTGCTACAGATATTAAGCGCGGAACGCGTTTTGCTTTTTACTTCCTCCTCCCCTGATAGCGCTTATAGACCCGCTTCCAGACATCGCTTGGGTTTTCAGGTTTTGATTTTTTTTGTGCGTCTTTGCTTAAGAACAAGGCAAAGTCCTCCAGCAGTGCCGAAACAGATTCGTTCGGTTTATGTAGTACTGGCGGCTGGCCAAAATTGATGGCATCCACAAAAATATCCTGCACATAGGGGATGGTAATGACCGCAGACATCCCCAGTGCGGATTCAATTTTATCTTGCGACAAACTGGAATGAGGGAAAGTGGCGCTTAAGACTAGTTTGATCTTATCCTTTGGATAACCAAGTTTTTGATAGGTATCCATGGCGGCAGTCACTGCACGGATCGAAGCCATTTCCGGTGAGGCTACCATCAAGATCACGTCTGCTACATCGAGTGCTTGAATGGCTGGTTCACTGAAATCATGCGGCAGGTCCGCGACTATATATTCATATTGGTTTTTGATCAATTGCAATGCCATCCCCAGAGTTTCTCCGCGTAACGTTTCAGCTTCGGATGGAAAAGTTGGAGCGGCGATGAAATGCAAGCCACTCTCATGTCCACTAATGATCGAACTCAGGCTGTCCATATCTAACCCACCCATGGCGAAGTGCGCAATGTCAGCCCAGGTGCGTTTTAGAGTCATATTGAGCATCAATGCTACTTGTCCGGCAGTCATGATCAGATCAAGCAAGATGGTAGGCTCCCGCCATAAAGAAGACAAGCCGATTGCAAGATTGACCGCCAACGTGGAAGAGCCCGCCCCGCCCCGCAGGCTGTGGATGGCGATCATGCGCGCACCTTCCCGCGTGCCCGCTTCCATGCCGGACGATTTAACTGCTTCCACGCGTCTGAGCAGAGACGTAACCCTGACGACTAACTCCGCCGCATCAAAGGGCTTGGTGAGGTGGTCATCCGCGCCTGCCTCAAAAGACTTGAGCTTATCTTGCAAGCCGGATTGTGCGGTGAGCACCAGAATGGGTGTGGCGGCAAATTGCGGTTCACGGCGCAGGATGCGCGTCACTTCATAGCCGGTGATATCCGGCATCATCACATCCGTAATAATAAGATCGGGTTTCAGACTGCGGGCTTGAGCAATACCGTTCTTGCCATTCTCAGCAAAATGGACTTCGCATTGAAGCGATATCAAAGCATGTGCTACCAGTTGATGGTTGATCGATTCATCATCAATAACCAGAATACGTGTCATATCACTGCCTCTCTTACTAAATCGTTGTCCGATAAATATTTTTCAAGCCGTTGCGCTTCCACATCCAGCCGGGTAAGGAGGGCAGGTGCATCGGTTATATCTTCCTGCTTGGCGAGTTCTTCCAATTTGAGGACTACGTCTGCCAACGGATCGACATTGAAATTGAGTGAAACACCTTTGAGATTATGCGCGAGGCGGGCAAGGGCATTTACATCTCCGGCTTGCACCGCAGAACGAATCTCTTTCAGGCTTCCAGGTAAATGATCTGTGTATTCCTTGAACATTTTCATCATGAACTCGCGGTCTCCATCGAAACGATGCAATGCGGCTTCAAGGTTAACTGGCAAGGCGTCAGCGTTGAAAAAGATCGTTGAAACGGGAGCAGGCTTCTTAGTCGTGTGTGAGGCGGAAGGTCCGCTTTCACCAAACAATCCATCATCGAGACTTGTGGAAAAGAGGTCGGTGTGGGAAGAATAGTCCTGAAGTTCTTCGGTCACTGGTGTGTGCGAGTTATCAGCTTGCGCCCAACGATCCAGCGCACTGAATAGGACTTTGGGTTCGAGCGGCTTGGTAACATAATCATCCATTCCAGCTTCGAGGCAGCGTTCGCGGTCGCCCTGCATGGCGTGCGCGGTCATGGCGATGATGGGAATGTGCTGTCCGGTTTGCTGCTCCCATTCACGGATATGGTGCGTAGCCTCAAAGCCATCCATCTCAGGCATTTGGACGTCCATAAGCACGACGCTATATGGATTGGCTTTGACTCTTTCAAGAGCCTGAGCGCCATCATCGACTGCGTCTACAGAATAGCCAGCCTTTTGCAATAGGATCAATGCCAGTTTTTGATTGATGGGATTATCCTCAGCCAGCAAAATGCGCAAGCCCAGTTTTCTCTGTTCAGAAAGCGTGTGGCGTGTGATGAGGCTCGGGCTTTCTTGTGTTTGCTCGCTATCTAACGCGGCAATGATCGCATCGAAAAGCATTTGCTGTTTGACAGGTTTAAGCAAATAACCGGAGCAACCGAGGGTCTTAAGGCGAACCGCGTCACCGCGCTGACCCATCGAAGTGAGAATCAAAATCTTGATGTCTTTCAGAGCCGGGTCATTTTTGATCGCGCGGGCGGTTTGTTCACCATCCATGCCGGGCATTTGCATATCAAGCAGTACGACATGATATGGATCGCCGGAGCGATGCGCATTACGCAGAGTTTCAATCGCCTTCGCGCCGCTGGCTACCGCATCTACGCGCGAACCCAGGGTCTCCACGTTCTTGATCAGAATGGTACGGTTGGTTTGGTTGTCATCAATGACCAGCACGCGCGCTTGGGTCAGGTTGACAGGACCCAATGTGAGCGGCGCCGTGTAGCGTTTTTCGGTGGGTCTTTTTTCGTAATTTATTTCGAACCAGAAGGTACTGCCGATGCCAGGCTTGCTTTCCACGCCAATCCTGCCGCCCATTGCATCAACTAGTTGTTTGCTGATCGTCAGCCCCAAACCCGTCCCGCCAAATTTGCGCGTTGTAGAGCCATCAGCCTGGGTGAAACGGTCGAAAACAGCGGCTTGTCGCTCGTAGGGAATGCCAATGCCCGTATCTTGTACCAAAAAACGGATCAACGCATGTGTCGCTGTATCTTCAATAGATTCAGCATGGATTACGATCTCACCCTGTTGCGTGAACTTGATTGCGTTCCCAACCAGATTGACTAGTATCTGACGCAGACGGCCCGGGTCACCATGCAGATCGGAGGTCAGATCGGGGTGGATAAGACAAGCCAGCTCAAGACCTTTCTCCTGCGCCCGCCTTGCAAGGGTATACGCCACATCTTCAACAGCGTTACGAAGGCTGAAATTAATTGCTTCCAGCTCAAGCCGGCCCGCTTCGATCTTGGAGAAGTCGAGAATGTCATTGAGCAACGTAAGTAAAGCTTCCGCGCTTTGCAGGGAGGTTTGCAGATAGTCACGTTGCTCGGACGTAAGTTGAGTATCCAGCGCCAGTTCCAACATCCCAATGACGCCATTCATCGGCGTGCGGATCTCATGACTCATGTTGGCCAGAAACTCACTCTTGGTGCGGCTGGCTTGTTCTGCCTCCTGACGCGCGCGGACAAGCAAGGAGATATCATGGTAAATTGCCAATATGCCGATCCTCGTTCCCTCAACAAGCACAGGCACGCCCAATATTTCCACATCCACCAAGCTTCCATCTTTACGACGGCGTTTCCCGATCGTACGAATGGATTTGTTTATCACCTCTTGTGTATATTGACGGGCGTTAAGAATAGTTTCTTCAGTGTTGATCAATAGATCCAGGTCTGCCCCCAACGCCTCGGTATTGTGATAGCCATATAATTCCTCAAAGGCTGGGTTGACTGAAATAATCTTAAGATCATTATCCATAACAACCACTGCGACAGGGCTGTTTTGTACAAGCGATTCAAAATACTGTTTTTGACGAAGTATCTCAAGTTCAATTCGTTTGCGTTCGGTAACATCCCTACCTACCCCCACCAAGCCAATGACATGGCCTGCCTCAGCATATAAGGGCACCTTGGTAGTCATGACCCAGACCGGGTTGCCATGAACATCCAGCCCAGGTTCTTCACGGTTTATGATGGGCATTCCTGCATTCAGAACAGTTTTATCATCCTCCCAAAATTTGTTTGCCAACTCTGCCGGATAAGAATCGAAATCCGTTTTCCCAATGACATCCTGCATCTGCTTTACCCCAGATGCATGCCAATCGGCTAGATTGGAAGCAGTTTTGCGCCCCTGGATATCTTTTACATAAATACGGTCTGGTAAATTATCGATGAGGGTGCGGAGCAGGTTCCGCTCTTGCGACAGGTTATGCTCCATCTTTACTCGTTGAGTGATATCGTGCATGATAAATAGATTTCGCCGTTCCTTCCCATCGATCTGGATTGGATAGGTGGATACATTATAGAGACGACCCAGCCACGAAAACCCATCCTCGCCATTTTGAAAATCTATTGCACGGCCCTGATTGGCGACGGTCAAGATTTCTGTAATAGATCTCCCGATCACGAAAGTGAACGTACTATTTAAGCGATCAACAACAGCGTGATTACAGCGGATAATTCGGCTTTCAGCATCGGTAACGATTATCAAGTCAGAAAAAGAATCGAAGATGGCTTCCCACTCTTGCTTGCCGCGCTCAACGACTAGGGTTAGGCTCCGTTGTATGCCTAAGATCACGGCTATATATCCCAGAACAAAAGGCGCCGTATCGCTGATCCACAGCAGGGGTTGATGACTCTGGGCTGTCAGAACAGAAGACAGCCTAAAAGGCAAACCACGCGTGGCTATTTCTATCAAGGTCCCAATGAATGGAAAGGCAAGCCCAATCAACAATCCCCAGATGGTAAATCGACGAACGAGCGTATTTTGGTACCATTTCATCGTGACCTCACATCACTAACTCTGCGTGCAAAACACTACATTACTAAGGAGTTGTGTAAAAGCAACTTCCCGATTCCAGAGTTCGCGAGCAGTTGCACTGCGAGCAGGATGCAGTCCAACTGCCTCCAAAACAAGGAACTTATTTTTACACGAGCGCTAAGTAGCCATTCGAAAGTATTTTTACAGGTTTCGTCCAGTAGTTGCACTGCTGGACGCCCACGCCTTCGGCAGTGCAACTGCCGAAGGCACAAATTTGTCTAATAACTTATGGCGATTTACCTGATAAGCCCAACATGGAAAATGCTGCGTGATCTGACTACCTGGAGCTTTTGATCTCACATGCTGCGCAAAGGCTCTTCAAACTCTGCCCGTGCTATAGATCTTAAAATTTTCAAAGGACTCGCGTTCCTATTATCAGGTGGATCTATTCGATGACCTTGAAAAACAGATCGACAACCCGGGGATCAAAGTGTTTGCCGGATTGCTCCCGAATATAAGCCAGCATATCTGCCTTCGTCCATGCCAAACGATATGGACGGTTGGATGTCAGCGCATCCCAGACATCTATAATTGCAAAGACCCGCGCCGCCAATGGGATTTGTTCACCTTTTAGCCCCTGCGGATATCCGGTGCCATCCCATTTTTCATGGTGACAGTAGGGAATTTCCAGTGCCGGACGCAGATATTCTATGGGATACAGCATGTTATACGCCAGTTGTGGATGCTGGCGCATGAGTCCCCATTCCTCGTCATTTAATTTGGCAGGCTTATGGAGAACAGCATCAGGAACACCCAGTTTGCCCATATCATGCAAGAGGGCGCCTCTACGGATATGTACGAGTTCATCCGGGTTTATTCCAGAAGCTTCTGCGAGCTTTAGCGTTACTTGAGTTACCCGTTGAGAGTGGCCTTCAGTTTCCCGATCGCGCAGATCCATGGCACGTGACCAGCCTTCGATCGTGGCATCGTAAGCTGATTTTAATTCGTTATGAGCTTTTTGCAGGTTTAAACGTTCTTCATTGAGTTTGCGAAAACGATTCAGACGTGTAATTCCGAGCAGGCGCGCGCGCAGTTCGAAGCGATCGAAGGGTTTGGAAATGAATTCATCGGCACCGGCATCCAAACCATTGAGGAGTGATTGACGATCATCCAATGCGGTCAGGAATAGGATCGGAATTTCAGCCAATTGTTTTTCAGCCCGAATGCGTTTGCAGACTTCAAAGCCATTCATACCCGGCATCATCACATCCAAAAGAATTATATCGGGTTGAGACGCCAGGGCTTTTTCGATGGCTTGATAACCATTTTCTGCCATGACGAGCGTATAGCCCTCTGGTTCAAGAATTGATTCCAACGTATCACGCCCGGAGGCTTCATCGTCCACGATCAAAATGGTGCTCTTAGATTCTTCCATCGAGTTCTCCTATAAATGACAATGCTGGGTCGCCAATTTCCACTTCGGGGATTACCAGTTCAACGACTACGCCTGGACCATTGTCCCGATTTGTAATACGGCACGCTCCGCCCGCGCCCCATACAATCGCGCTCACGGTAGACAGTCCCAACCCCATGCCAGGCGCCTCGCCGGTGAAATCTTTTTCCCCTTGATAATAAGGCAACCAGGCTGTGGATAACTGTTTCGGCGAGAGCGAGAGTCCGTCATCACTGATGTGTATCTCGATGCGTTGCGGACTGGTACGAAATACTTCAATGGTCACAACGGGTTTGCCGATCGGGTGAAATTTCAATGAATTACTCAGAATTTCCCATAACAACACTTCCACCGATTGAGCAGGAACAATAATTTGGACTGACATTAAATCTTCAGGAGTCAACACCGAGATATGCTCGAGGCCCATTTCGTTCGAAACCTTTTTGACCAGGTACTCGAATTCAGATAAACTGAAACCAACTTTGGTATCGATATTGGAGTGCAAGTTGGAATATTGTAGTACCCGGTTGAGGGTTTCATACAAACGCGTGGCGCCGCGTAAGGCGGTTCCTGAGAAACGGACGATATCTTCAGGCGACATTTTAGGTGCCAGGCGGGTCAGCAGTTCGAGGCTGGAAATAATATGCGTGACCGGTGTGCGAATTTTATGGGAGATCGCCTCGCCAAAACTGCGGGTATTGCGCCGGTTTAGGATATCGGCAGTCACATCCCGCAGACGGATGATGCGCGTGCGCGGGGCGCCATCTTTTCCGGGGATTTCGAAGATCGTCGCTTCCAGCCAAAACTCATGTGCAAGATTAGATTCAGGCCGAACCAGAAACCGATCCGGCGCTAAGTTTTTTGCTGAGATAACGGGCCAGCCGTCCCATAACGATTGCGGCTGCGGCGCATATTGATGCAAGGCAACTTCCATGAAGGTTTCGGAGATCGGCTTGGAGGAGTCGGTATCTAATCCGAGGTAGAAGCGGGCGCGCGAGTTGGCGTAAACGATCCGATCATTGGCATTCAGTTGCAAATAACCGTCGCTCGCTTTTTCAGCGACCCACGAAGTGATCAGATCTCTTTCATGCAAAAGGCGATAGCGGTTAAGCCGTGTGATCGAGCGGACCCGCGCCCGCAATTCCGCGCGGTCAATGGGTTTGGTGATGAAATCATCTGCACCGGCATCAATGCAGGCAATGCGCGTGTTGCGGTCATCCAACGCAGTGATCATTACCACCGGCACTTCTGCCAGATCGTTATCCTTGCGCAAACGCTCACACACTTCCATGCCATCCATCTCAGGCAGCATGATATCGAGCAAGATCAGATCGGGTTTGAGTATGCCGGCTTTTTTTAATGCCTCGCGGCCGTTGGCGGCAAATTCCAGTTCATAGCCCTGATCGCACAGGATCGATTCAATTACATGGCGCCCGGAGGGTTCATCTTCAACGATGAGGATTGTAGGTTTCATTCATATCTTTCCATAAATAGCTGATAGTCACTGCGATGATTTGTGTCAGATAAATCATATTTTGAACTAACCGGCCTGCCTATACTGGAAAACCCCCATTTCTTAAACTATGCTCCCATCCCCCGGAAGACTATAGACTTTATCCGAAATTAAATCGGGACGCTGACGCGAAGCGCGCTGACAAACGCAGATTTTCCTCTTTTGAATCAGCGAAATCAGCGTTTATCTGCGTCCAATAATTTGTTTTTCGCTTATTACGGATAAAGTCTTATGATTCAAGATCTACGAGATGGTGTTTGACTGCCAGTTTGACCAGCCCCGCCACATTGTGGACGTTCAATTTTTCCATCAAGCTGGCGCGATGTTTCTCGACCGTTTTCTCGCTGATAAATAGGAGTTTGGCGATCTCAGTGCTGGTATGTTCTTCAGCGATCAATTGCAGAATTTCCTTCTCGCGCGGCGAGATATTCGAAAGCGGATCACGCTCCTGCCCATGCGCACGTGGGTTAACAGCGTTCTCCACCATGATCTCAGAGACCGGACTGCTTAAAAAGGTTTTGCCGCTGGCTACGGTACGCACTGCCCACAAGAGTTCATCGCTCACAGAAGTTTTGAGCACATAGCCCTTAACGCCGCTTTGCAAAGCCTGATAGACCAGCGCTTCATCGGAGTACATGGTGAGTATAAGAATACGGGTGGGTAGTTTAAGCTTACGAATGTTTTCAGCCGCTTGAATACCATTCAGGCGCGGCATCATAATATCCATAACCAGGACATCTGGAACATATTTTTCGGTCATTTCCAGCGCTTCCTGACCATTGGAGGCTTCTCCCACAACGTGAATATCACCGGCTTTCTCAAGCAGGGCGCGGATGCCTGCACGGACCATTAAGTGATCCTCTGCGATCAAAACATGGATCATGCTGGCTCGCTTTCACGGGATACGTTTGTGTGCATGGGCAGTAATGCAGTGAGAATGGTGCCGCTTTCCGGGGTAGATCGGACGACGAGTTTACCGCCCACGAGTGACAGGCGTTCGTTCATGCCGGTCAGCCCGATCCCGTTGGTCGGGTTTTCCTGCTCCGGTAGACCGCAGCCATTATCCTGGATGGTCAGGTAAATGGAATTGCCGTCCAGGCTTAGGTCCACCCAAACCCGATTGGCTTGGGCGTGTTTGGAGATATTGGTCAGCGCCTCTTGTAAAACCCGGTACAGGGTTACGTTGTACACATCGGGCAGTGGCGGCAGATTTGGCTCGATCTCAAGCGTCACGGGTAGGTGCGTCCGTTCTGTGAATTTGCTGCAATAGGTTTGGATTGCCTGCTGCAAGCCAAGCGCATCCAGAATCGGCGGGCGAAGATCCTGTGCCAGCCTGCGAATCTTGACCGCGACTTCATAGGCTTGATCATACAGAGCTTGCAGACCCTCGAACAATTCTGTGACCGGCAGGGAAAGGTCGCTTTGGAAATTTCGCAGGGCGATCATATGAGTTGTCAGCGCCTGTCCGAGATCATCGTGCAATTCGCGCGAGATGCGCAGGCGTTCCTCTTCCTGAGCTGTGACCAGGCGTTCCGCCATGGCGCGCAGGTTTTCACGTTGTTCCAGGAGAGTCCGGTAGCGGTTGAGGCGTGTGATCGTGCGCACACGCGCAATGATCTCCTGCCGGTCGACCGGCTTGTGCAGGAAATCATCGGCGCCCGCTTCAATACCCTGCAAAAGTGATTCGCGGTCATCCAGGGCGGTGAGCAGGATGATCGGGACCTCAGCCAGCCGAGGGTCGGAACGGATGCGGCGGCAGACTTCAAAACCATCCAAGCCTGGCATCATTACATCCAGCAGGATCAGATCGGGCTGCAACGTCTTTAGCAGTCGCAGCGCCTGGAAGCCGTCTTTTGCCAGATGGAGTTGATAGTTCTCTTTTTCGAGCAGCGCTACCAGAGTCTCTCTGGCAGATGGCGCATCATCTACGATCAGAATTGTACTCATGAATGTTTGATCTCCGTTTCACCGCCCAGAAAGGTTTCAATGATCTTGACGAGCCCACGCAAATGGACCGGCTTGGTGATGTATTCATCCATGCCAGCCGCCAGGCAGCGCTCACGGTCGTTCGCCATCGCCAGGGCGGTGAGGGCGATAATCGGTGTGTTCGCAAATGCTGGCTGGCTGCGCAATTTTTTGGTGGCTTCAAAACCATCCATGCGCGGCATTTGAATATCCATCAGGATCACATCTGGATGCATGAGTTCTGCCTGGTTGACGCCCTCGATGCCATCCTGCGCGGTGAATACCTTGAAGCCGTTCTGCTCCAGATAATCCGAGATCAGCATGACCACCTCTTCGGTATCTTCAATGAGCAAAACGGTTGGTATTTGACCCTGCTTAAGTTTAATGGGCCTGAATTTTCCGGTGGTCTTCAGTCTTTCAATGTCATCAGCGATCAGTGCGGGTTCCCAGGGCAGCATAATGCTAAACTGACTGCCTTTGCCGGGCTGGCTGATGACACCGGCGCTGCCGCCATGCAGGCGCGCCATTTGAGCCACCAAAACCAAACCCAAACCGGTGCCGGATGATTCGCGTGCCAGCCCTGAATCTAATTGGATGAAGGACTGGAATAAGCGCGGCAGGTCAGCTTCTTTGATGCCGATACCGGTATCAAAGATCGTGAAGGTGACGGTGTTTTCATCTGCGTTGCCGTGAACTTCGAGACCCAGTTTGCCGTCATTGGGTGTGAACTTGACGGCGTTGCTGAGCAGGTTGACGAGCATTTGTTTGAGGCGGCGTTCATCAGCCCACATCAGCCCTAAGCCGTTCTCAACATTCAGGCTGATCGATTGATTCTTTTTCTGTGCCAGTTGTTTGATCATCCGCAGGCTGGCATCGCAGACTGATTGAATATCAACCTTGCCAAGTTCCAACTTGATCTGACCCGCATCGATCTTTGCCAGGTCCAGGATGTCATTGATCAAGGACAGCAGATGACGTCCGCTTTCGGTGACCGTGGCTAAGTACTTCTGTTGTTTATCGTTCAGCGGACCGGCGGTCTGTTCTGCCAGACTCTCTGAAAGACCGAGAATGGCGTTGAGCGGCGTGCGCAGTTCATGGCTCATGTTGGCAAGGAATTCATCTTTCACGCGCAGGGCGCGCGCCAAATTTATATTGGCGAGTTTGAAATCTTCAGTGCGTGACTCTACGCGGCGCTCCAGATCGCTTTGAATTTTTTCCAGTTCGGTCTGGGCTTTTTCGCGTTCTTCCAACTCTGCCTGTGCCAGCGCATACAACTGGGCATTTTCGATGGCGATGGCGGCCTGATTGGCAATGGTCTGCAGCAGGCGTTCGTCCGCTTCGGTAAAAGCGTTTTCGAGTTCACTCTCCACGGCAATCGAGCCAATGATATGTCCGCCTGTGCCGATCGGGACGTACAAGCCGGATTGGATACCGGGAAATGTTTCGATATAGCGCGCTTCCTGTTTAACTTGCGGAACGCGCAGCACCTCTCCATGTTTAATCGCCCAGCCGCTTAAGCCGGTGTTTGAATTCGTAATGAGCTGATTCAGACGGGTGATCTGGGCTTCAAGTTCTGCTGCTTTATAGCGAGGATCACCCAGGGCGATCAATTCGAGCCGGTCGGACTGTGGGTCATACAGGCGAACGGCGGCATGGTGCCAGTCCATTTTTTGCTCGAGGATCTCGATCATCTTTTTACCGATTTCCCCCGGCTCGAGCAAACGGCTGATCGCCAGACCGCTTTCATACAAGACTTCGAGTTCCGAGAGATGATGCTTGATCTCCAACTCAGCCTTTTTTTGCTCCGTAATGTCAACAATCGAAACGACCACTTTGGATAAATCATTTTCATGACCCGCCGCCACCGACCAGCCCAGGTTGATATGGATGAGTTTGCCATCCAACGTCTGATTGACTCCCTGACAGACAAACTGAGTGCAGCCCTTGATAAGGTATACAAGTTCAGTCACAAAGCATTCGCGGGAGTCTTCGTGGAAGACCTGCGTCAGATTTTTCAATAAAGCTTCCTTGCTTTTTGCCCCATATAATTCCAACGTGGCTTTGTTCACATCCACGACCTTGATCAGGTTGACAAGTTCGGCAACTTCCTGTGGATGAGATTCGAAATGGGATTTGAAATCCGTGACGCCTTGTTCCCGCAAGGCGTCCAGGCGCTGTTTGACCGCTGAGAAATCCTCCTCCCATAATGAAATTGGGGAATCTTCGAACAAGCCGCGATAGCGCTCTTCACTTTGGCGTAACTCATTTTCTGCCTGTTTACGTTCGGTGACATCGCGCAATATACCCTCATGGTAGATAATATTTCCCTGCTCATCGTGCACATACGAGCCGCGGTCTTCGACCCATATTTCAGATCCGTCCTTACGACGCATCCGGTACACATCAATCTCCTCCTGACCGGTGTCTAACACATGACTGCCTCTTTCTGCCGGTTCAAAATAAAGATCATGTTTGATATCCACTGCCAGCATTTCTGCCCGGCTTGCATATCGGAACATCTTAACCATGGCCGGGTTGACGTCAATAAACCTACCAGCGTGCGTACTGCGGTAGACGCCGTCCAGCATGCGGTCAAATAGCGAACGGAAACGTTCTTCACTCGCACGCAATGCATCCTCTGCCCATTTGCGTTCGGTGACGTCCGCCGCGATACCCGCCACATGGATGGTTTTACCTGTATCATCCAAGATCGGGAAGGCGCGATCCCAGATCCAGCGCACCGTGCCGTCTGGCCTGGTCATCCGATATTCCACCTCAGTCTTTTGACCTTTCCTTTGCAGTTCAATAACACGTGTCAGCATGGGAAGGTCTTCAGGCAAAATATAGGTAGCAAATGCATCCGGGGTTTTCATCAAATCAGCGACCGAACGCCCCCATATAGTTTCAGCGGCCTGGCTGATATAAATATCTTCACCGCTCTTGGCATCGGTGATCCAGAACGCTTCCTGAATATTATCTGCCAATTGGCGGAAGCGTTCATTTGATTCGAGCAATTTCCTTTCATTCTGTTTCTGCTCCGTGACGTCAAGCCCCACCATCAGAATACAACGCTGACCGAAGAGTTCGATCAGTTCTGCAGATAGGAGTACGTCGACTGTATCCCCTGATTTTTGACGAAAATGCGATTCGAAATTCTGCACTCGGCCCTGTTCTTCGAGTAGGGTGCGCAGACGGACGGGTTCCAGTGGTTCGACCCAGTTATTTAATTCAAGCGACGTATGACCGATCACTTCCTGGTGGCTATAACCAGATAAATTCAGGAATGCTTCGTTCACTTCGAGAAAACGGCCGTCTTCAAAACTGGTGATACTAACCGGGTTGGGGTTGGTGTGAAATATGGATGCAAAACGATTCTCGCTTTCGCGTAACGTTTCCTCCGCTTGCTTGCGCGCCGTAACATCCTGATACGTGCCGATCGAGCCATATGCCAGCCCGTTTTCATCATATAGTTCTATGGCTGCTTCGAACACCCAGTGGATTTTTCCATCCCGCGCCCGAATGCGATGCTCACATTTCCAGATCGGGTATTCGCCTGAGCGGACCCGTTGAATTCCCTCCTCCAGAGAATATCCTGCCAGGTCATCAACGAGATTAACTTCCTCCACCAGCGAATCCCATATCTTCGCGCTGAACTCCTCTGGTCCATAACCGGTGATCTGACGAATACCCTCGCCTATGAATTCATATTTGATTTTCGAGCCATCATCATAATAAGATTCAGAATATGGCACAGCGCCTGCGACCTCGATTGCCTGCCGATAAAGCGCCTCTGATTCGCGTAGCGCATTCTCTCTGCGCTTGCGTTCAGTGATATCCCGGCCAATCCCCACCAGGCCGGTCACTTTACCCTGCCCATCAAACAGTGGAACCTTGGTCGTTAAGATGGAAACCTGATTGCCCTCAAAATCGAGTCCAGGCTCCTCAAAGTTGATGATCGGCGCTCCAGAATCAAGGACGGCCCTATCGACCTGCCAGAACTCTTCTGCCAATTCAGGCGGGTAGCTATCAAAGTCTGTCTTGCCAATGATATCTGCCATTGTTTTTCCACCAGCCGCCATCCAGTCAGCCGTGTTCGAAAGGATCTTGCGGCCTTCAGTGTCCATCACATAAATGCGGTCAGGTAGGTTGTCGATCAGGGTTCGCAGAATATTTCGTTCCTCCTTGAGCGCCTGCTCCGCATGTTTGCGCTCGGTGACATCCCGCGCCACACTCTGATATTCGACCACATTTTTAGATTCATCCAATATGGCTGAATTTTCCCACTCGAACCAGCGAATGCCTTGTAGCGTTAGATGGCGTGTTTCGGTATGCATCCGGTAGGGCGGCTTCTGAATGCGCTCTAACACACCCAGTGCAATGTGTTCATCCTCGGGTGCCACTGTTGGCGTAGAGATCTGCCCGATCAATTCTTCGCGCGTTTTGTTGAACGTCTGGCAGTAGACATCATTGACAAACGTTAATCGGCCGCTTATATCGCTGCGGACGATCGCCTCATATTGGTTCTCGATCAGGCTGCGATAGCGTGCCTCGCTGGTACGCAACTTTGCCTCCACCTGATCGCGGTCTTCGATCACACTCAAGAGTACCTGGCGCGATAGGTTGGCAGTGGTAAGCAACTCTTGCAGTCGGGTTTGACTCGCGATCAATTTTTCTTCCGACTGCTTGCGCTCGTTGATGTCCATGATCACAAGCTGGATCGTCTCGCCATCTTCGGCGCAAACAGCCTCGATCTGCGCCCAGAAGTTTTCATGACCCTTTTTCAGAAGCAGGAGTTCACAGGTTTCTTGCGCTCGCGCAGCGAGAACTTTTTTCAAGAATGTATTGAAGACCGGGCGGTGTTCAGCCGCTACATATTCAGCCAGATGTCGGTTCATCAAATGAACGCGCTCCATGCCCAGTAAAAGCGCCCCGATCAAATTTACTTTCTGGATGTGTATATTTTTCTCAAGCGTAAAGTAACCCACCGGGGCAAACTCGTGCAGATCAGCATATTGACGTAGAACCGTTTCCACTTCCGCCCGCGATTGCGTCAGTTCTTCATTCTGCAATTCCAGCTCGATCTGGTGAATCTGCAATTCTTGAACCAGCCGCTGTGTTTCCAGATCATGCGCTGCGGGCGCTGGCTGGCCTTGCGCTTTGAGTTTCGTTTCCGCTTTGCGGCGCAATTCGACATCAACCGGTTTGACGCGCTCTTGCGCCTCTGCATTTTTTTTAGGAGACATTCTAGCCTCGTTTCGCTTCTTCCGCTTATTTGCGACCGCTGATGTCGCTTACAATGGCGTAGCATATTTCATTGCCGCCAATTGATTCATCGCGGATGGCTTCAATGAACACCCGAAACAGTGCGGGTTCATTTTTTTCGAGAGTGACTTCACAGGCTTCTTTTTTCCCGCTGGTAAAAACCTTATCCAGAAAATTATCGAAGGTGGCACGCAATGGAGCAGAAATAAATAATCCGAAGCGCCGCTCGATCAGGTCGCCTAGTCCCAATCCCAGCAGTTTTGCACCGGTCAAGTTGGCGCGGCGGATCGTGCCGTTACGTGCCAGCGTAAAATAACCGACCGGGGCGAAGGCGTACAGTTCAGAATACATTGACAGCGTGGATTTCAATTCTGCCTGCGTTTGCATCAGTTCCTCATTTTGCATCTCCAGCTCGATCTGGTAGACTTGCAGTTTGTGAACCAGCCGCTGTGCTTCTACAGTTTCCGTCAGCGCAGTGGACCCGCCTTTTGCTTTGAGTTTCGCTTCCGCCTTGCGGCGCAGAGCCTGCCCTGCCGAAGGTGTCGAAGGGTCTGCAGATTGGGTTGGCTTTTTATTCTTCATAATTTATCCTTTTTATTCTCTACCATACAAAATCCATTTTATGCTCTCGCAGGGTCTCCCCATACGGGGATGATATGTGACCCTGCGAAACACGGCGGTCACAGACCGCCTTCGAGCAAGAGTGCGTACGGTAGAGAAACTTTTTATTTCCGATCCTTCTCTGTCCGCAGAGCTGCCTGAGATTGACGCAGTTCTGCGGTTTGAGCGGTGAAACGTTTTTCCAAAACGGTCTGCGCCTTGTTTAACACGCTTTCCAATGTTTTGGCTGAATCCAATTCCGCGCTTTGATCTGTAAAGCGGGTTTGGAGGACCGTTAGCGCTTCATACAAAGTAGCTTCCAGCATTTTTGAAACGGTAATATCTGTAAAGGTGATCACTACGCCATCGATCATATTCTCCAGTGTGCGGTATGGCATGATGCGCGCCGAGAACCAGAGACCCTTGCGCGTGGCAACTTGCGTTTCTTTGCTGATCAATACGCGCAGTACTTCGCGCGTATCCTCAGCCAGATCGGGGTAGAACAGGTCGGAGGCAAGATCGGTAATGGGGCGCCCGATATCCCCGGCAATTAACTTTGTCACCTTGCTGGTCTGGCTGGTGAAGCGCCGCACGCACAGTTCATTATCGAGGAACAGGGTGGCAACATCGGTGCTATCGAGCAGGTTCTTCATGTCGTTGTTGGCGCGCGATAGTTGATCCACCTTGGATAGCAGTTCCTGGTTGATGGTCTGGAGTTCCTCATTCATGGATTGCATTTCTTCCTTGGAGGTGGTCAACTCCTCATTCATGGATTTCAGCTCTTCATTGGTGGATTGCATTTCTTCGTTGGTGGAATTTAGTTCCTCCTGCGAACTCTGCATTTCCTCGCGGATGGTTTGCAGGCCCTGATGCGCCTGCTCCACCTCGTGCTCCAACTCCACGATTCTGCGCGCAGATTGGCTGGCGGTCTTGGATGATCTACCCGGGGCTTTTGTGAGCGGCGCTGTTTCGACATCGTTAAAGACGATCATCATTAAGCCGCGCAAGGCTTCTGGTACCTCAACCAGTTGGATGGTGACGTTTACCACCTGTCGGCCGCCGTTCGTGCCGACCACCACGTTTTTTAGCGTCACAGCATTCTTTTGCCTCAACGCTTTTTGGAATGCGCTGGAAAGTTCATAACGCAAGCCTTCGCGCGCCATCGCAAAAACATTCCAATTGGCTTTGCCCGCCGCTGGTTCGAGGTATTTGCCTGTGCGCCCGCTGATGTAAATGATATCGCCCTGGGCATTGGTCAAGGTGGCGGCTGGCGAGTAGGTTTGTAAAAGCAACTGGTCTGCCAACGCTTGCAGGCTGGCTGAGTAAACGAACGGTTTGGAGTTTGGGTTTTTTCGAGGCGTGATAAATGCCGAGGGGAACTCGACCAGCTCTGGGTCAGGTCCCGAGGCGAGTCTGCGGTAGATGCGGGATTTTCCATCCCGCACAGAAAAAAGATTGGTGTGCGTGCCAACCGTCTCGGCGCTGCCCAATACCAAAATCCCGCCGGGGTTCAGGCTGTAATGGAACAGCAGCATAAGCTTCTTTTGTAATTCGGGAGACAGGTAGATCAACAGATTTCGGCAACTCAGGATATCCAGCTTGGTGAAGGGCGGATCCATGATGATATTTTGCGGGGCAAAGATGATCATCTCGCGAATGGATTTTGCCACCTGATAGCCCGTCTCTGTCTGGACGAAGAAGCGGCTGAGGCGTTCTGGTGAAACATCGGCGGCGATATTTTTTAAGTACCTGCCCTCACGCGCTTTATCCACCGCATGGCGATCGAGATCGGTGGCGAAGATCTGCAGGGTCACGTTGTGGGCTGGCTTGAGTTTTTCCAGCGCTTCCTTGAAGAGGATCGCCAATGAATAAGCTTCCTCGCCGGTCGAACAAGCCGATACCCAGGCGCGCAAGGGTTGAAGCGGCGTGCGGTCTTCAAGCAGTTTGGGCAACACCTGGTTTTTTAATTGTTCCCACACCGTCGGGTCGCGGAAGAAATTCGTTACCCCAATTAACAATTCACTAAAGAGCAGTTCGGCTTCCTGCGGGTTTTCCTGCAAGTAGCGCACATAGGTACCAATCTTATCGATTTGATGGATCGCCATACGCCGTTCAATGCGGCGATAGATGGTGGTCCTTTTATACAATGAAAAATCGTGGCGGGTTTGCGCCCGCAGGACGATCATGATCTTTTCGATTCCGCTTTGGTTCTTATCATTCAAGGACAGTTCGGGTTGAACGGTCAATGGGGCATATTTGAGATAATTTATGATCCGACCCGGCAGGTTTTCGACCGGCGCGATCACATCTGCCAGACCGGAGCCAATGGCGCTGGTGGGCATGCCGTTAAATTTTGCCGAGGTTGGTTCCTGTACGAAGCTGGCGCCCGCCTTTTCTTTGATGGCGCGTAACCCCAGGGTGCCGTCTGAACCCATGCCAGAGAGGATTACGCCGATGCCACGTTCCTTTTGATCTTCCGCCAACGAGCGCAGGAAGAAGTCGATCGGCAGGCGCAAGCCGCGTGGCGCAATCGGGTCCAGCAAATGCAAGATACCGTGCAGGATGGACAGATCCTTGTTGGGCGGGATCACATAAACGCAATTTGGTTTGACGCGCGTGCGGTTTTTGACCTGGGCAACGGGCATATCCGTGCCGCGCTGCAATAACTCGACCATGATACCTTTGTGGGTTGGGTCGAGGTGTTGGACGATGACGAAAGCCAGCCCGCTATCTTTTGGCACATTGGCTAAAAACAATTCGAGCGCTTCCAAGCCCCCGGCCGATGCGCCGATGCCCACAATAGGAAAGCTTGCGCCTGCATCATTTACTACGAAAGACGCCAGCTGTTTTGTTTTTGCTTTCACTGTTTTCGGTGTTTGCAGGCTGGGTTGGGTTTGCTTTTTCATGCTTGTGCTCCTATCATTTTTCAGCTTCGACGCTGGGGTAGCGCGGCGGCTGACCGGCTTGTGCCAGTAACTCATTCAACTCATGCTTCAGTTCAAGCACGCGCTGTTCACGTCCCAGGGTGGCGGCGTTCCAGCGCGCCAGCTCATCGAGCTGGTTCTTTTGTTTTTCTTCCGCCTGTTTGCGCTCGGTGATATCGCGATAATTCAGGACAATGGCCTGGATGTTGGGATTGTCCAACATATTCGTGGCGATCGCTTCGACCCAGCGCCAGGAGCCATCGAAATGCAGCAATCGAAATACGCCGCGCTGCTGGCTCCCCGGAGATTGGATGAGGTTGGCATAGTACGCGCTTGTCCATGCCTGGTCTTCTGGATGAACGATTTCGAAAATATTTTTCCCTGCGAATGTAGCCTCTGCGTATCCCAGGTTGCGCACAACCGACGGACTTTCCCAAAGCAGATTACCATCCCTGTCTAACAATGAAATATCATCCAGCCCATGCTCGATCATGGCGCGGAAACGTTCTTCGCTGGCGCGCAAGGCTTCGCGTGCCTGCTGGCGTTCGATGGCATAGCGCATCGCACGCGCAGCCATGCCAAAACCAACTGTGCCTTTTACGATGTATTCCTGAGCGCCGATGTGAATGGTTTGCAGCGCCACAACTTCATCGGTTAAACCAGAGAGCACGATTTTGGGAATTGTAGGAGCAGCTATATGGATCTGCGTGAACGTCCTCAGCCCCTGGCTGTCTGGCAGACCCAGATCAAGCAGAATAATATCGAAGGTGATTTTTTTTAGAGTCTCAAGTGCCGCCTGCAACCGTTCAGCTGTGGTTATCTTAAAGGAATTGAGCGTATCCTGCACCAATACTTCTTGCAGCAGGATCACATCAACAGGATTATCTTCAATCAGTAGAACGTGGAGTTGTTTCTTGTCCATGATCGGCCTCAGGGGGGAGTGTGACGATACTAAACCAAAACTGCTGAATGGATTTTACAGCTTTCACGAAATTTTCAAACCCAACCGGCTTGACGATATAAGAATTGGCATGTTCGTCATAGGCTTTCAAAATATCCTTCTCAGAATTCGAGGTGGTGAGAATTACCACTGGAATTTGCCTTAGATCTGGATCCGCTTTAATCTCAGCCAGCACTTCGCGTCCGTTCTTGCGCGGCAAATTTAGATCGAGCAAGATCAGGTCGGGGCGCGGCTGAGCGGCGTACCGTCCCTCCTGCTTCAAGAACGCCAGCGCTTCCACGCCATCTTCCACTACATGCAGCGTATTCGCGACCTTAAATTCTGCGAATGCTTCGCGGGTGATCAGCACATCCGACGGGCTGTCTTCGACCAATAGAATATCAACATGGTTTAGTTTTTTCAAAGTCATTACTGCCTCGCTGGGATTGTGAAATAGAAGGTGGAGCCTTGCCCGGGTTGTGACTCAACCCAGATCTGCCCACCATGCCGTTCGACGATCTTTTTGCATAACGCCAGCCCAATGCCGGTGCCGGAATATTCGCGGCGGGTGTGCAGGCGTTGAAACACCAGGAAGATGCGTTCAAAGTATTGTGGTTCGATGCCAATGCCGTTATCGCGCACGGCGAAGCGCCAGCGCTGCTCTATTTTTTCTGCGCTCACCTGGATGTGCGGCGGTCTGGCGCCCCGAAACTTGATCGCATTACCAATTAAATTTTGCAGCACCTGGGTTAGTTGAATCTCGTCACCCAGCAACG
>JAYUGV010000327.1:0-7961 GCA_043767565.1 Anaerolineales bacterium | reverse complement strand
GGGCACCCGATCTTGCGGATGAGGCGCTAATTCCTGACACGAGCTGGCTTGCTGACTCCAATTGGGGAACGGTCACAGGCAACTTCTACATCAAGTCTGACTATGTAGCGATGCACGAGAATCTCATTGACCAGACTCATTTCCCGTTCTTACATCCAGACACCGTTGGCACACCTGAATATGCCCGTTCGAAATTGAACGTCTCCACCGATAACAATCAGGTCATCATCCGGCGGGAGTTGCGAAATTCGCCACCACCCGGTGTGTACGGTAAACCTGCTGATATTATGCATAAGCGAGTGGATAGAACATCCGAGGCACGTTTTGTATCGCCAGCGTTGCATGTGGCATTTGCTCAAATTATTGACCCCTCACCCGCTACGGGCAAACCAGAACGCTACCGATACAACATTACACATTGCTTCACGCCCGAGACGAATACTTCAATCCATTATTGGTGGTTCAACTCACGCGACTACAAACCTGGTGATGCAGCTATTGACACGTTCCTGCACGAAGCATCGTCTAAAGCCTACCATGAGGATGTTGATGCGTTGGAATGGATTATGGATGTTGTTCGAAATGATGTCGATCCACAGATTGACCTGAGCTTCGCACCTGACAAGCCCGGACTCATGGCACGGCGTATCATGTACCGTCTTGCAATGAAAGAGATTCAATAAGGTCAAGTAGTTATTCATCGTAAATCGAGGTCCAGATTTCCTAATGTCTCATTATTCACTAGAAGAAAAAATCAGAAGCAGTAAAAATGTTGTAGATATGCTGCGGAACGCACCGGTTGGACCGTATATTTTCCCGATTCAGAGTGAGTACTCGAATTGGCGCGATGAGCAGGAGGGGTGGCGGAAAACAGCCGTTCTGTTCGACCAATCCTTCCATATGACCGATTCGCATTTTCGCGGACCGGATGTCTACCGCCTGCTGGAGCATGTAAGCGTCAATAGTTATAAAAAATTTCAAGTCAATCAAGCCAAGCAGATTGTTTGTTGCAATGAAGATGGCTACGTCATCGGCGATTCGATCCTGTTTCATCATAGTGAAAACCATGTGAGCATTGTTGGTCGTCCGCCGGTCTCTAATTGGGTTGCCTTTCATGCCAAAACAGGCAGCTATGATGTTGAGGTAGTTTTGGATGAACGCTCAGTGACCAATCCCAACCAGCGTGCCAACTACCGTTTGCAAATTCAGGGTCCGGCAGCTGCAGACATTTTTGCAGAGCTCAACGGTGGCACGATACCCGATATAAAGTTTTTCCACATCGGGGAAATTAAGATTGGCTCTTACGCAGCGACAGCTCTAAACCACAGCATGTCCCGTTCGGCTGGACTTGAATTTTGGGGACCGATGGAGGAGCGCGAAGCTGTCATTGCTAGGGTCATGGAAGTAGGTGAAAAGCATGGAATCAAGCGCGCTGGCTCACGTACCTATTCCACCGTTGCGATTGAATCGGGATGGATACCCTCGATCACGCCAGCGATTTATACAAGGGAGAGTATGAGATCGTATCGTGAATATTTGCCAGCCAATGGTTTTGAGGGGAACGCTTCAATCGGGGGTAGTTTTGTGTCAGAAGATATCGAAGATTATTATCAAACGCCCTGGGATTTAGGTTTGGGATTTGTCATAAAGTTTGACCATGACTTCATTGGTCGTGCTGCTCTCGAAAAGAAAGCTGGTCAAAAGCATCGTAAAAAGGTGTGGTTATATTGGAACAAAGAAGATGTGTTACGCGTGTTGGGTTCGATGTGGAATACTGGAGCTACCCGTTTCAAGCATATGGAAATGCCAGCAGCCCATTATGCTACTCTACCATTTGATGCTGTGTTGAAAAACGGAGCACTTGTTGGACTGTCGACCTATCCGGTTTATACAGCTAATGTGCGTAGCTGGTTTTCTCTAGCAATGCTTGACGAGGAGCAGGCAATTGACGGAAATGAAGTGACCTTGATCTGGGGCGAACCAGATGGCGGTTCCGCCAAGCCTAGTGTTGAGCGTCATGTGCAAACTGAAATTAAGGCGATGGTTGGTGGAAAGCCATTTGATTAGGACTGGATGGGGCTTGCTGTATCTGTTCGCATGTAGCTAGTGCCGCTTTGAGATTAGATGACTCAGATGAAATCACTGGTTGTGGTTATTTGCGATACATAAATCAGGGGAAATTCGACAAAAATAAATTTAAATGCCGAAAGGGTATGCACGACATAAACAAAAGAACCGAATTAATTAATTCGGTTCTTTTGGCACTTTAGAGGGGACCCCCTCCCCCTACAGTGTATGATTAGATCAGAAGTTAACCCTTGCGGTCCCGACGGGATTAGAAACAGCGACGCGTAACTACTTGGGCGCTCAGTGAGTTGAATAGTGCTTCTTTGATTATAGCAGTGCCCAGTAAATTCATAAAACTTTATTATGTATCCTTGTTCAAGGCAAAATGATTTGCCCGAGCAACCATTCTTTACTGTGTCGATTTCGCACGCCAAGCATCTGCTTAAGACTGATCAAAACCACCAGATTTGAAGCCTGTTACTCGATTCTAATGAACTACTAAGCATGAGCAAATTATACCCAATAGGTTTTTAGGGTGGGGTGGTTAGTGCTCTGGATCAAGCTCAAATTTCTTTTCGGTTAAATGTAGGCAGGCAGTGCTCGTCTGCGGCTGCTCGCATTCTCAAGCTTTATATATTTGTGCTTATAAAGATTCTGGGAAATCTTTATCTAAGTCTCCTCAATACCTTGTGGATGAGTAAGTAGCCAGCACAGGCAATGAGTCAACTCAATTTGTCAGCAAGAGCCTATCACCGCATCCTGAAACTCGCGCGCACAATTGCAGACCTAAGGGCGAGTGATCAGCCAATCTGTCCATTTGGCAGAGACCTTGCAATACCGTCCAAAGTTGATGATGGGGTGACAAAACCAAGTTGATAGCCTAAATCTTTATGCTTATGATATAAGATGAAGTGGGGAGTGATTGTTTATAGGTATAAATTCCGTAGGCGGCACGTAGACGTCACGTAGGCGGCAAGAACCGATTCAATAAGACAACAAGCAAACACCCAGCAAATGCTGGGTGTTTTTGTGTAAATATTGTCAACCGATTATTCCTGAACATTATCCATCGTGCCAAAGATATCATCGGCACGGTAGATTTGGTTACGTGCATTCCCAGTAACTTCGCGCAAAATGCCGGCCTTGGCAAGTTTTTCAATATATTGTCTGGCGGTTTTGAATGGCATGCCTACGTTTTCTGCCAGTTGTTTAGCGGAAAGGATGGGCCTGGCAAACAGGAAGTCCAACACCGCTCCCATACGCTCCGAGTTACGATCTGATTTCACCAGCGGCTCATATTTTGTACGTATTGCTTCCAGCCGCTGCATGCGCACCAAGCTATCCTGTGCCTGTGAACTGACTCCTCGCAGGAAAAAGCGCAGCCAAGCCTCCCAGTCACCGCGTTGGGATACAGCCAGAAGATTGTCGTAGTATTCCTGGCGATAACGTTCGAAGTAAACGCTCAGGTTAAGTAATGGCTGAGGCAAGATATTCCATTCAGTAAAAAGCAGAGCCATAAGCAGGCGCCCCACCCGGCCATTGCCATCCAGAAATGGATGAAGGGCTTCGAATTGGTAATGAATCATCGCCGCCCGCGCCAAGACCGGTACGTCAGTGCCTGTATGGATGAACTTCTCCAAATCACCCAATGCCTGATTCATCTCATCCACTGGCGGGGGAACATAAGTGGCAGTCATGATCGTACTACCGGCTGGTCCAATCCAGTTTTGGGTGCGTCGAAATTCACCTGGGGTCAGGTTTCCGCCACGCACGCCATGCATCAATTTCTCGTGAATTTCACGGATTAAGCGAAGACTAATCGGTAAAGTTTTCAATCGTTCCAACCCGTAATCTAAGGCTGTAACATAATTATGAACTTCGCGCACATCATCTCCTGACTCAAGAAAGGATAACTGGGCAGATTCATAAGTATAGAGTTCCACCAATGTGGCGCGTGTGCCTTCGATGCGTGAAGAAAGTACTGCTTCGCGACGCATAAAAGGTTGAATCAGTAATCGAGGAAAGGGAAACGCACCTGTCAGCGCAGCCAAACGGCTCAAGTCACGTTCTGCTTCAGACAATGTGGAAATCAATGGCAAAGACCAGACCAAGTTGGGCGGCAGAGGCGCTGGAATAAAAGCATGGTAACCATTTTGAGTTAGGACAACCTGTCCAGCTTCGGGTGAACGAAAATCATTAGGATTCATTGCGCTATATCCAAGGGATATTGTAAATAACTGCGTTTATAATAACACCTAAGCCAAAAAATGTAAATTACGGAACTTTTTATTTACACTTTGATATCACAGCGTCACCATAATCATACCAGCGCGGCATATATCATGTATATGGGTATAAGTTTCGCAGGAGCGTAGGCGGCAAGATGTACCTCAGATTGGCTGACCGAACAGGCATAAATCAAAAGTGGGTACAGCCATAATCGGCAGTTGGTAATTAGAGGGGAGGAAAAAGTATAGTAGGATGTGCCCTTGCCAAACTCCCTGGACAAGGAAATCCCCCTCACTTGAATAAACAGTCTTCATATGTATTGATTTTGGTCGTGCTGGTGCTCCTGATAGAACTACCGCGCCTGAAAATGATGTGGAAATTGCTGACGAAGAAAAGAACATCAGCTAAATCAACAAAACCTCGTGTGCTAAAAGTAAAAACAGAAAATGACTGTCCCTATTGCCAGATAGGACATACGCATACCATACCGCCACCAGAAACAACTCATACACCATACAGTGAACCAAGAGCAAGCGCGGCAGGAAAAAGAAGATCTGCACACACAATTATTTTTGTTCCAATCCATTCTGCTATTATTACCTTGTGACTGATGAAAGGATCCATGCGTTGATTGGATATGGATCTCATGGAAAGTATGAGTGTATCCGCGACCTATTTTGTCAGGCATGCGAAACGAAATTCACGATCCGCAAGCATAGCTTGTTGTATCGGCTAAAAACTTTATCGAAGATCATCTTCATGTCGATGAGTTTGCTAGTGCTGGGGATTGATACCTCAGCGTTGCAGGAAGCGCTGGGTATCCAGGAAAGTACCCTGCGAACATGGCTGATGCGCAGTGGAGCACAAAGTCGGAAATTACATGAGCGCTTTTTCAAAGACCTAACTCTTGCGCATATACAATTGGATGAGTGATGGGCGAAAGTGAAAGAGAAAGAATAGGCAGTCTGGGTCTGGACGGTGTGTGAAGCAAAGACGAAGATCATTCCAGTGATGCAACTGGGAGCACGCACACAGGAAATGGCGTACTCTCTGTGGTGCATGAGTTGAAAAGTAGATTGAAGGTGGGCTGTGTGCCGGTCTTCAGTTCGGATGGGCTCAAGCATTATTTCTATGGGCTGACAGCGCACTTCGGAGAATGGGTGGTTGTGGAAGGGGAGAAGAAGCTGGTGTGGCTGATCGTAGCTTTGTTTCAATATGCGCAGGTGATCAAACAGCAGAGAGGGTTTCGATTGGTGGGAGTGGAACATCGGATGCTCTGGGGGAATTCAGGAGAATATCGCTCGCGTCTAAAAGCGAATGGCTTGAGCGGGAACATCAATACATCATTTGTTGAGAGAGCTAATCTTTCAATTCGACAATCGGTTTCTAAATTAACGCGCCGCACATGGGGACCAGCTCAGCTGAAATCGGAACTGGAGGATCATCTGTACTGGTGGCTGGCATATTATCATTTCGCGCGCGCGCATGAGAGCTTGCGGGTCAGATTACCAGAACCTTTTCTTAGAAAAGGAAAACAGAGACCGAGGCTATATAAGAAGATGACCCCGGCGATGGCGGCCGGACTTACCTCACGACGATGGTCGGTGCAGGAGCTGATCAGTTATCCGCTGCTATAAAAGCAGTGGGGGAGGAAAGATTGAAGGGGAATGCTAGCCTGCTTCTCTGAAGGCCTGCGTAGACTCTGCCCACATTGCGGCCGTCGACGCACATTCGAACAAAAACGCGCCCGATTGAGCGCGTTTCAATTACCAACCACCGATTGTGGCTGTACCGACACGCGACCAGACGAATGATGAGAGAATCCAATTTGGTATCGCTGATCAAGGACCGACTTGTCCCGCACAGTAAATTGCGAAAGCCTCGCGGACATTATCATCCGCGAGGCTTTGTTATTATTCAGCAAATAGAATTACGGCACGAGTGGCGCAAAGCCGAGATCAACCAACACGCGCGCAATCACCTCGTTGCCCTTGTTTGACGGATGAGTGTAATCATTGCCAACGAGGTCTCCCGAGGGTTTGAGGCCATCAGAACCATTAAACTCTGGATAGATGTTCGCACATATGAACCCATTCTCCTGTGCAGCCTTACAAATCATCTCATTCCATGCGTCAACAACTTCCTTTGTTGCTGTTATGCCTTCGGGCGGAAGGTCATGCCCGGGCCAGCCGATCCAGTCGTTGTATCTATTGATCGTTCGGAAGATAGTCGGCTTCCCGCCTCTTAAGGCAACGATCTGGGAGTAGACGCTCTCAAATTTCGGTCGGAAAAGCTCAGCTGAGGCTGTTGCACATGTCGCGTTATATTTCGACCAATCAGGGTTATCACCATTTGGTCCATCGCATAGGTCATCATTACTGTTCATAGCAGCGTCATTGTGGGCGATACCGACAATGACGATATCAGCGTTGGCAAGTGCATCACGCCTGAGGGTATCGGTCTTCAGCTCTTGAAGGAGACCGTCAATTTGGAGGCTGTTGTGCTGGGAGAGGTTTTGAACTTTCACCGCGTGACCCGTTGCAGTGGTAATTGCCTCTGCGTACCGGTCAACGAAACCTTTGCATCCAGGACAATCATTCGGACTGTTGAATGGGATTGAGTCGCCGACAACTACGAGATTCAATTGTGCAGGTGGGGTCGTTGTAGGGATTGTGGTTGGGATTAGTGTTGCCGTAGGAGCCGGAGTGACTGCTGGGGCACAAGCTGAAAGAAGTACGCATGCAAGCAACAACATTGAAAAGAGCAATTTTAGTTTGTTCATTTTTTCTCCTTTGATAGTTTATAAATAAAAATGTGAAAAGCATTATCACATGTGGAGCGATTTAGCGAAGCTCATCAAGTCCACTTGCGAGAATTGCATCAGCCACGGCTTGCATCGCCTCTTTTGTGTTCTCATCCTGGGGTTTGTCGAAGTTCGGCCCATTGAGCACTGGTCGAAGATCAACACATACTGCTCCATGTTTGGCGGCGACCTCACATAGAACATCGTGGTGTAGGTTTGTAATGAGAGCGCTACCCGTCGGTCCTCCGAAGAGTTGCATCAGATCGGGGTCAGACAAGAAAAAGTTCGAGTTCGTAACAAGCCGGATCGCGGTCGGTTTCCCGTTGCGAAGAGTGTTTATCTCTGTGAGGATTCCATCGAAAGATAAGCGCCAACCTTCAGCGACCTTCCGGAAACAATCGAGATTATCAGCCCCGCCACATTTTCCTGTTGAATAGAGATCCGTTGTCGGTTCAAGATCGTTCGCCCCGGTCGAGATAATTATGATGTCGGCAGACATCACTGCCGCGCGGGTCTGCTCCGAGGTTTGGATGCTTTTAAGCAGGTCTTGCGACGTCCCACCATTGGTCGTGAGATTAACGAAGTCGATACGATGCCCTGTAGTATTTGTCAGGTCGTCCGCGTACAGCAGAGGAAATGGACGACAACCATGACAGTGAGCCCCGTACGGGTATGAATCCCCAAATACAACATACTTCCAGGATGGTTCGCTCGGTGTGAAAGTTGGTTCGGGCGTGTTGGTCAAAACGATCTCAGTCGCAGTAGTGGTTGCCTTGATCACCGGAACTGAAGTTGGAGGCGGCGAAGCGCAAGCCGAAAGCAACACACATGTGAAAAACAATATTGAAAAGAGTGATTTTCT
>JAYUGV010000326.1:0-3225 GCA_043767565.1 Anaerolineales bacterium | reverse complement strand
GCCAGTGAATGCCGCACCGCCTGCGCAGGGTTTTGTCACCGCCACACCGGGGGCAGATGGACGTATCCTGTATACGGTTGTCGCAACCGATACCTGTTCCAGCGTTGCCTTCCAACATGGGATCACAGTTCAGCAGTTGCGTCTTTATAATACTCGTCTGGATGCGGACTGCACGCTTAGTATTGGACTGGAGCTTGTCATCGGTCTTGCGCAGGCGCCCGGTCCCACACCGGGACCAGCTCCCACGCTCGCGCCCCCGACTGTCACCGCCACGCCGTTTAACGGTACGACTGAAGTCTGCGCATTGCTCTTCAATGACTTGAACGGCGATGCGTTGCGTCAGGAAACTGAATTTGGTATCGACGGCGGCGCGGTCAGTCTTACCAACTTGAATGGCTCCTTTTCAAAAACATTGAACACCACAGCCGATGTTGACCCTGATACGGCTGAACCCGTGCGTGCCTGTTTCAGTGATGTGCCGCAGGGTGATTACAATGTTAGTATGGCTGTGCCGGATGGTTACAATAACACCATGGCGTTAAGTTATAAATTGAAGGTCAAGCCGGGCGACCGTGCCTCGATCGATTTCGGCGCGCAGTCTAAAACGATCACTGCGGTTGAGCCGGTTGCGGAGGGTAGCAGTCGTTCATCCGTGTTGGGATTTTTTGGTTTGCTCTTGTTGTTCGGCGGGATCGGACTTGGTTATTATGCGTATCGAGCCAATCAGCCGAAAAGTAAATTGAAGGGGAGTCCGCTGGATCGAAGATAGAAAAGATTTCTTCGCCGAATAGAAACTGTTATGTAACCGCTGACCACAGACCGCCGTCTGCGGTCGGCGGTCAATCGTTTTTTTTCACCCCATCGGATGTTTCATCGGTTGCCCCCCGATCAAATGCACATGGATGTGGAACACGGTCTGCCCGGCATCAGGTCCCGTGTTGGTAATGAGACGATAGCCGCCTTCAGCGACCCCCTCACTCTTCGCCAATTGACCTGCCACGCTAAAGAGATGCCCCATTAACTGTTCATCTTCACTTGTCAGCGCACCTACTGATGTAATATGCTCATTGGGTACGATCAAAATATGGGTTGGCGCAACTGGGTTGATATCGCGGAACGCGGTTACTTGTTCATCGCGGAACACGATCGTGCCCGGGATCTCGCCTGAAACGATCTTGCAGAAGAGGCAGAAATCTGTCATATTGTTTTCTCCTTGAACGGGGCGGTTGTGTCTATTTAACCACAAAATAACGAGCCGCGCGGCGCTTAAGCGGTCATGTGTGCACGCAAAGGTTGTCAGCATGATAGGCTCAAGCCGCCGTCCTCGGCGGCGTTTTGCGAGTAAAGCCTGCGCCGAGGACGGCGCAGGGAGCAACTACCTGACATGTTTTGCATGCACACGCGATCAGTTATGAAGAGGATATATGAAAGACATTAGAAATATCTTACCATCTCAAAACGTCCAAGCAAATAGCGATATAATCTCGCGCGAAGGAAAAAATTATGGACACACTATCCCTGATCGTATTCATCCTTGCCTTTGGCAGCATGGTCATCATTCATGAGTTCGGACATTTCATTGCAGCGCGTTGGAGCGGCATTGAGGTGGAAGAATTCGGCATCGGTTTACCCACCCCTGGAGCGCTAACGCTTTGGTGGCTCAAAGGCTTCCTGCTTTTGAAAAGCGGTAAAAGGATCGAGATCCCCGCCAATTTCAAGTTCTCTTCCAACTGGAATGAACTGGTCAACACTGAAGCCAAGCTAACAGTTGATCAGGAGCAAAACCAATTGATATTGCGCTCGATCGTGAGTGAAGTGGTCACAGTGACAGAACAGAAAATGCCGGTCGCCCGGCCTGTGCTTTCCACTCGGCCGCTTGAATTAGATCATATCTATGTGGATGAAACTGGTGAAGTGGTTCAGCCAAAAGCAATAGAAACGCCAGCGCTAATCCCGCCTGCCCCTATTGTCTCACGTAAATTGATCAAAGGCGGACAAACCACCGGCGCAATGGAATTGAACGACGCTATTTCAGAAGTGCATCCCGGTACCCGCTTCACCCTTAACTGGCTTCCGCTCGGCGGATTTGTGCGCCCGAAAGGCGAGAGCGATCCCAATGTGCCGGGCGGACTCGGCGCAGCCAGCCCGTGGAAGCGTTTGTTCGTTTTATTCGCAGGACCAACCATGAATTTGATCACGGCGGTCGTGCTCTTTAGTGTCATTATTGCCATGAGCGGCGGCATCATCACGTATCAACCAGAAGGCAGCCCAAACTCCAAAGTGTTGATCACCAACGTCGTGCCGAATAGCCCGGCAAAAGCGGCGGGCATGCAGGTTGGTGATGTGCTCGTCAGCGGGGCAGGACTATCGATCAAAAATTCGGATGATATCCGCGCGGCTGTCTCTACCAATGTTGATAAACCAGTTTCGTTCATTGTGGACCGCAATGGTCAACAGATCGAACTGCTCATTACGCCAAAATTCAATGCCGCCGAGGGACGTCCCCTGATCGGTATTGAGTATTGCAGTGGTTGTGTTTTCAAGCCGATCACATCGCTTGGTGAGAATTTGCAGACAAGTCTGCGCTATACCGGCAATCAGATCTATGCGTTGGTCACCCTGCCGGTCAAATTGATCCGCGGGACGATCCCCTCCGAACAGGGACGCATGGTTGGGCTCAAAGGTATTTACGATATCATGAAGCAAAGCGTGGCAAGCGATGTGGAAACCAGCCAGCAGGCATCGGCTTCCACCACCAGTTCATCTTCAGCCAGTCCTTATAACGACAAACCTGTTCAGACCCTGTTCTTGATCGCCGCGTTATCCATCAGCCTCGGCATCTTCAATCTCTTTCCATTTCCCGCGCTCGATGGCGGACGCATCATCTTCGTTCTGCCTGAGTTGATCTTCCGCCGCCGTGTGCCGCATCAATTTGAAAATATTGTGCATGGCTTGGGTATGGCTGTGCTGTTGCTCTTAATGGTCTACGTCAATGTCATGGACTTTATCAAACCGGTTGTGATCCCCTAAATGAACAAACAAAAAAACTCCTTCGATTCTGTCCTGGATGCTTTGCTCGATACGAAAAAAGAATTCCCGCACCGCTACCTGACTCTTTTCTCGGATATCGGACCGCTCGAACTTAAAACCCTTTTGGATGTCTGGCCCCGCGTCGATCTTAAGCGGAAGCTGTCTCTGCTCGAGGGGCTGGCGGCGTTGGTGGAA
>JAYUGV010000325.1:0-3226 GCA_043767565.1 Anaerolineales bacterium | reverse complement strand
ACAAATATATGCGCGAGATTAATCAACGCGGCGCAAAACTTTTAGGTGGTGTTCCCATATTGAAACCATATTCAGCCAGTGAAGTTAAAGCCTTGATGGATGACGGCGTGGTCGTGTTGGACATCCGTCATCAAAAAGCGTTTGGCGCGGGGCATATTCCAAATTCTTATGGGATCCGGATCGATGCGCCGCTTGTGGTCTGGGCAGGCTGGGTGATTCCGTTTGGGAGTAGGATTCTGCTCCTCGGGGAGTCGGCAGATCAAAGGGAGGAAGCGGTGCGGCAACTCATCCGTATTGGATATGATGACGTATTGGGGTATATCGAAGGCGGCATTGAAGCTTGGGCGCGCGAATATCCGGTGGAAACTGTGCGCAGTATTAATGCCAAAGAGCTACGCGAACGATTGAATGAAGTAACCTTAGTAGATGTGCGAAATCTTAATGAATGGGACGAGGGACATATTCCAGGCGCAGTCCATTTTGAGGGTGGACGCATTCCGTGGGAGAATTTTCCATTTTTGCAAAATAAGCCTTTGGCGATTCAGTGCGCCAGCGGCAGCCGTTCGATGGTTGCGATTTCAGTGCTACAACGCCGCGGATTTCATAATTTAATTCAAGTGGAGGGCGGGATAACAAAATGGAAAATGAATGGTTTTGAAATCACACGCTAGAATTTGAGTTATGTAAAGGAGAGATATTTCATGGACAAAGAATTTTGGATATCCATCGCAAAGAACGATTACGCTGTCCCTGAAGGACACGCGCTCAATGAACTAACGAAAACGCTGTTAGGTTATTTGGGAAGCATAGACTCCGAACTGCGTGATGACATTGCTTACGGTGTCTACGCCAACTGGCTTAAGCGCGAGATGTTCACCAGAGAGGAAGTCCGCGTACATGTGGATGAATTACTTGCGAATCTAGACAAAGGCATCGGCGAAACCGAATCAGACTCGGTTTTTCTGCGAACCTTCTCTATCTTATTGCTGGCTGAAATTGTTCACAACGACAACAAGAAACCTTTGCTGGAAAAGGACGAGGTCCACGCCATTCTCGCAAAAGGACTGTGGTATCTCGATGCCGAAAAAGACCCGCGCGGACATATCCCTGTCAAAGGCTGGGCACACGCGCTCGCTCATACCGCCGACTTGATGCTTGTACTCGGAAAAAATCGCAACACTGAAAAGAATGATCTCGAAAAGATATTACAAAGTATTGCCACCAAACTTTTTCACTCTACAAATTGGACTTACATCCACGGTGAAGACGACCGTCTTGCCCATGCCGTAATGATAATCCTTCAGCGAAAGGAGGTTACGACTGATTTTCTGGAAACGTGGCTCAAGTCCTTTACTGAGCCTGAGAAGTCATGGAACAGCGCATATACCGACGAGGGTCAGGCAAAAGCATTTCACAACTCACGGAACTTTTTGAGGAGCTTGTCTGAAGCGATCCGAACAGCCGATAAACTGTTGGAAAAAGAAGCCCTTGCAAAACTTGTTTATGAAGCGCTCGATAACCTAAAACCCTATTAGCTGTCTTATAATCCGCACATGGACTACAAAGAAACCGTCAAAACTGGTTACAACAAAATCGCGGACCGTTATCTCGCCGAGCGCACAGCCGACTCGGACGATGTCCGCTTGCTGGGGGATTTCATTGAGCTATTAGCTCCGCACGCCAAGGTATTAGATGCCGGATGCGGCGCGGGGATTCCCATCAGCAAAATGCTGGCAGAGCAGTTCGATGTCATCGGCGTGGATTTTTCAGAAGCCCAAATCAAACTCGCCGAGCAGAATGTGCCCAGCGCACAGTTTAGCTGCAGAGATATGACCCAACTGCACTTCCCCGAAAACTTCTTCGACGGCATCTGTTCCTATTACGCGGTCATTCATATCCCGCGTGAAGAACATCAAGCCCTGCTTACCAATTTCCATTGGATGCTCAAAACAGGCGGCGTTGCCTTATTGTGTCTCGGCGCAGAAAACTTAATCGATGACATTGAAGAAAATTATCTGGGTGCGCGCATGTATTGGAGTCACTACGACTCCGCGACCTATCTCAAGATGCTCAAAGAAATCGGCTTCTCGATCATTTGGTCAAAATATATAAAGGACGGAAGCGCGGGACATTTATTTGTATTGGCGCAGAAAAAATAAATAGACATTACGCTCCTGCGGGGTCTGAGACCCCGCAGGAGCAAGGGACATTATGCCAGCCATCGAAGTCAACCACCTCCAAAAAACGTTTCAGACCAAACGTAAAACCGTGGGATTGCGCGGCTCGGTGCGGGCACTCTTCAAGCCAGAATACAGTTCCATCGAGGCCGTCCGCAGGCTCTCGTTCCAGATGGAAGCGGGTGAATTGCTCGGCTTCATCGGTCCGAACGGCGCGGGCAAATCCACCACCATCAAAATCCTCACTGGCATTTTGCATCCATCCGCAGGTGACGCGAAAGTGTTGGGCTTCGTCCCGTGGAAGGAGCGGCAAAAACTCGCGTATCACATCGGCACAGTGTTCGGGCAGCGCCCGCAGTTGTGGTACCACCTCCCCGCCATTGACACGTTCATGCTCTTCGGAAAAATTTACGAGATGGATGACCGCGAGACGAAAAAGCGGATCGCGTTCCTCGCCGAAGCATTTGAAATGCAGGACTTACTGGAGACGCCCGTCCGCAAACTTTCACTCGGACAGCGGATGCGCTGTGAAGTTGCCGCATCGCTCTTACATCGCCCGAAACTGCTTCTGCTCGATGAGCCGTCCATCGGCTTGGACGTGGTCGCCAAGCAGCACATCCGTGATGCGATCCGCACAATGGCACAGGAGGAGAATGTCGGTGTCTTGCTGACCTCGCATGATGCGGGTGATCTTGAAGCGCTGTGCCGCCGCGTGATCATCATCAATCATGGACAGATCGTCTATGAGGACAAAGTCTCGAATCTCAAACGCAAATTCCTCACCCGCAAAATGGTGGAGGTGCGTTATGCGGAAGAAGTATCCAAAGGTTTTACAATTGCCGGTGTTGAGATCCTGAAGATCGGACATTATGGCGTCAAGCTGAGATTCGACACCACCAAGACATCTGTAGACTCGGTCATGTCGCATCTTTCAGAAGCCGGTGAACTCGTAGACATCACCGTGTCTGACCCGCCGCTGGAGGATGTGATTGCGAAGATCTATGAACAGGCGAATGCGCAATAACATCGCGTCGAGCGGAGTGGCGCCG
>JAYUGV010000324.1:0-20730 GCA_043767565.1 Anaerolineales bacterium | reverse complement strand
AGTGCCGAACTATATCTGTTGCGGGTCGTTGATCCATGGCTATGAGACTCCTTTTTCCTCACAGCCATTTTCTCATATTCCAAATGCGATTGCCCTAGACTCAGGGATATGACACCGAACCAGTTACAAGTGTCGTCCCGATCGCCGTGTTATCCGCCGGTAATACGTCGCGCCCGCTGACCAACGTGGCTACAGCCCTGAAGGTCGCTTTTCCAACCGCCGCATCACTATCCGTGAATGTATAACTGAAATTGAATGTGGTTGGCCGTTTTGCGCGTACCGGGACATAAATGGTCAATGTGCCGATCAATTGTTCTCCACCGCCGGGTAACCCTTTGAAGAGTTGGACTTGAACGTTATCGGAATAACGCTTGTTAGTTACATCCACACTGATCGCTTTTGTTGTGTTGACTTTTGCAGTTTGAGGGATACTCAATTTGTTGATGGCAATATCGCGAGTCCGTACCTGCACCGTGGTGTTGGCGGTATTTGACCTGCCATCATAGGTGGTGAACATCAGGCTGACAGGATAATCACCATCTGCTGCGAACTGATGGTTAAAGGAACTCTGAGTTGAAGTTGCTCCATCGCTGATGGTCCAGGCATAGGTGTTCCCATAGACCCCAATTGGATCATATATAGATCCGTAGAAATTTACATTATCGTAAACGCTGGGATCATAAGGACTGAGGGAAATATTAACCTGTGGAGGCGGGGTAACTTCGAGTGTGAATGGGAAGCTTCCTGCATCTCCATAATAGCCACCATACAAGGTACTAATCTGGAAATAATAGGCGATGCCTGCCTGCGCCTGGAAAGTAGTTTGAGGATAATATTGCCCGCAAGAGATTTGGGACAAACTATTTACCGAAGACCCAGTATATATAGCCATCACAGAGTAGTAATAACTGGATCGCGCAGTCAAGCTCATATTGGCTGCTGGTGTATATGAGAACCAGACTGAATTAGGTGGATATCCATACCCGCAGGATGGGTTAGGCTCGCCACCCTCATTAGTCGCACCATAGGTATCCGCATAGGTGCTAAACGGCAGGCTGGTAATCTGCGTAGTGTTAGCAAAGTAATCGTTGGTTCCCACTGCATAGGCAGGCGCTACACTGCCCAATGCCAACATCAGTACGATGGCGACAGTGCCGATCCTTGTTAGAAATCTTGAAGAAAACATTTTATGCTCCTCTTTTTACATAATGATGATTACAGAAAATTGTAGTCACCTGAAGATCACGACAGGGCTTGCCAGACCGTTTTTATAAAAGTTGCATTACCTCCTTCGAAAGGGGAATGCAGCTCACGCCACATTCCCCTTTTATGAATTGTCAGTCACGTTTTAGCGATATGGTCACCTCTGAATTATTTGGTCACTTTGGTCGGAGGCGAAGAGATCGCTTCGTTATCGGACGGATACGAATCACGCGCACCGACGATCGTGGCGACGGCTTTAAAGGTCACCTTGCCAATACTGGCATCACCACTTGTAAAGGTGTAATTGAATGAGAATGTCACGGTTTTCTTGCTTGAGCTCGCTGGCACGAGTTGCGTAATGGAGCCCACGTATTCGAAACCTCCCGCGACACTCTTATACAGATCGATCCGCACGGTTTCTGCATAACCTTTACTGTTGACAGAGATAGTAATCGTGCGGGTTTGTTTTGCACTGGCAGATTGCGGCGCATTGATCTTGGTGATCGCCACATCATGTGTCTTGACGTGCACAACCTGTGTAATGGAAGCCGTGCGCCCATCAACTGTTGTAGCAGAATGTTGAACGGTGTAATCGCCATCCTTCGCATATTTATGAGTTGGACTGGAGCCAGTAGCCGTTGACCCATCGCCGAAGTTCCAGGTAAAGGAATTGAAGCCAACCTGCCCCGGGTCGGATGAACCGTCATAAAACTGGATCGTGTCAAAGACCGATGGGTCGGATGGGTAGTAATAGAAACCAGCTACGGGTTGCGGTGTAACATCCAAATGGAACTGCATCGGACCGCCCTGGTCCCAGGGATATAAGTTGCCCACTTGGAAATAATATGTAGTGCCCGCGTTCACATGAAATGTTATCAAACTACCGCTGTAGGTTTGACAACCAACCTGTGTTAGGCTTGCCAGCGAGTTACCCGTATAAGCCGCAAACACTGGCGTGAATGCAGAGGCTGGAATGCTCGCCGAAACTGATCCACTTGTCGTTGGCGTGAAAGCATACCAAACGGATCGAGTCCCTGCGCCGTAGTATGCGCATGATGGCGTCGGCTCACTGGTCTGCCGCGATGAATATTGTGTGTCTACGGTATTGTCGAAGGGCAAAGGTGAGGAAACTATCATCGCATTGGTGAAGTCATCATTGGCTGGTCGCGGAAGTTCCTGCAGATTTAATTGGAGGTTCCCGCTGCTGCCATAAATACTTCCCGCTTGAATGTAATACGTGGTCCCAGCCTGCACATTGAATGTAACAGAATTGCCGAAATATCCGCATTGCATGAAGCTCAAGCCACCGAAGCCAGATCCAGAGGACTGATAGACATTGAAGATGGTATCGCTGAAAGCGCTTCCAGCCATATCGGCTTTGACCAAGGCATTGGCTGTAGGCGTGAACGAATACCAGACTGTCTTGTTTGAGTAGTAGCAATACTGTGGCTCACCGGATTCTGCTGTTGCATTGGTGATATCTACCGAGTCGCTGAAGGGCAATGAGCCGACGGCTTTGGCGCTGCCAAAGTCATCATTCGCTGGTCGTAGAATCTCCTGCAGATTCAGATGCAAGTCGCCACTAACACTATTAAAACTCCCCGCTTGGAAGTAATAAGTTACCCCAGCCTGGACGCTAAAAGTGACTGAGTTGCCATAAGATGCACATTGCAAGAAACTTAGGCCACCGATCCCAGAGCCAGTATCTTGGTAAATATTGAGAATGGTTTCGCTGATACTGCTTCCTTGCATATCGGCTCTGACCAAAGCGTTGGCTGTTGGGGTGAACGAGTACCAGACAGTTTTAGGTGTGTAATAGCAGGCTTGAGGTTCGCCTGCCTCTGTGAAAGTGTCAATGTTGTTCACTGTGTCGCTAAAAGGCAATGCACCTATTACGGCAGCATTACCAAAGCTATCATTCGCTGGCGGAAAGACCTCCTGCAAATTCAACTGCAAGTCACCACCAACGTTATTAAAGCTCCCCACTTGTAGGTAATAAGTCACCCCGGCCTGGACACTGAAAGCGACGGAGTTGCCATAATATGATGTGCATGTCAAAAAGCTTAGGCTACCTATCCCAGAGCCAGTGGATTGATATAAGTTGACGTTGGTTTCGCTAATGCTACTTCCCGCCATATCCATTCTGACGGTAGCATTGACCATTGGTGTAAACGAATACCAGACTGTATTTGGCAAGGTGCTACAGGACTGCGGTTCGTTAAACTCTGTAGTGGCGTTATAACTGTTGACCGTGTCACTAAATGGCAATGCGCCTATTACCATAGCATTCCCAAAGTTATCATTCGCTGGTGGAAAAACCTCCCGCATATTCAAATGCAGATCACCACCAGCAGAATATATACTTCCTGCCTGGATATAATAGGTTACCCCCGCCCGTAAGCTGAAAGCGGCCGGGCTGCCATAATATGTACATTGCATGAAACTCAAGCCAGTCAGTCCGGCCCCTGCATCCTGGTAGATATTGAAGATGGTGTCATTGAAACTGCTTCCATCCATATCCACTTTGACCGCAACATTAGTTGATGGTGTGAATGAGTACCAGACTGTCTTGGCCGAGCTTTCGCAGTTCTGCGGTTCACCTGATTCGATTCCCGCCCAAGTGATATCCACTATTGCGCTGAAGGGTAACGCTGTAATCGCCTCTGGATTGGCGAAGTTGTCATTCGCCGGAGCTGGGCCCGCTCCCCCTTCAAGTTCAAATGCGCCGATATCACAGCGTGCACCTTGAGGGCGCGAAATGCCACGCTGGTCAGTGGCAAGCAGATTGTTATTCTGGTCGGTACAACCAGTTGGATTCCCAGCATCAACTGCCGGACTTCCCGCGAGGAGTGCTTGAGTAAATGTGGCACCCCCGTTGTTTTGTAATGGGCCGAGCATGGGATCTATGCCAATCAGGTTACCAGTGGTGTCACCAGTGATGGCACAATCTCCTGCGTCCTTGATTATGTTATAACCTTGAGAGTTGAGAGTACCACCGCTGCAATCCGGAAAACCCGAAAATCCAAAATTTCCGGCGATAATTGTGTTCTTCAACGTTGCACTGCCAGAGGTACCGAAGCCAAAGAAGATACCACCAGGATAAATCGAAGCGCTGTTATTGCTAACAGTACTATTACTTAATGTCAGCAAGCCATAGTTTTCGATACCACCACCGAAGGTTGCTGTGTTGCCGCTGATGGTACTATTATCGATGGTTAATGTGCCATTATTGTAGATGCCACCACCCGTCGAGGCCGAGTTACCGCTAACGATACTGTTGGTGAGTATTACTGTACTATTGGAAGAATTGTTATTGATACCTCCACCATTTCCGCTATTTGAAGTATTGTTACTCACAGTGCTATTCGTCAGTGTTACAGTCCCACCGTCTCTGTTTAGAATGCCACTGGAGGCGTTATTAATAATGATGCTATTTATGAGCTCCAATGACCCACTGAAGTTATAAATGCCTCCTCCGCTAAAAGGCGAGGATCCGTTTTGAAGTGTAAAACGCTCAATAATAGCAGTCACACTGCTATTAATACTTATTCCCCTGACTGTTCCTTGCCCGTCTATTGTAGACATCCCGCTCTGGGTAGTAAAACCCGCATCCCACCCGCCAGAAAGGGTAATATCCTTATTGATCAATATAACTTCTGTGCTCGATCCTGTATATGTTCCGTCTGCTACATTGATAGTATCCCCCGCCGTAGCTTTACCAATCGCCCCATTGATCGTGGCACAGAGGGGGTGCCTGGGCTTAGGCAGTCATTATTGTCATCGCCTGTGTTGGTCACGTACCAGGGTCCCGCAGCACGAACGGATTGAGTCCCCGTCGTTATCGCTGTCACCGACAGCGCAATCATCAAACTTACAAGTAAACGAAAGAATTTGTGAGACATTTTTAACTCCTTTGGTTGAAATTACCAAGACCAGTAAGACTACTGGGTTTCCCATAGTTATGAAATGAAGGTTTGAAATTTCGATAGCTCCTCCTTTTACGCCGATGAAAATGACCGCTTGCTACACCTGAACGCCAGTTCTTGTATCAGAATACAACAAAAGGAAAGAAATTAACTGCCAAAAACCGCCAACTTTGAGTCGAACTAAAGTACTATCCTAGGATTTCGCTCGTAGGCGGTCTGCGACCGCCATATTCGCCAGCAAAACGACGGTCGCAGACCGTCTTGGAGCAAGACATGCGAGAAAGCGTCCTATATCCAATAAGGTGGGCTTAGATGAGAATGGGATGGTTATTTTGCGAAGTCCTCGGCAGTGTAAGAAGTAGTGATTTCCCAACCGAGATCTTTTGCTCAATATCACTATACTCACGCTGGTATAAACGTAAATTTTAGGAAATCTTTCACAAAGAAGGAACCACCGAAAAATCTTCGATCAAATCCTTGACCTCTCCCCTCAAACTATGTATATTCATCCACATACAGACTTCGGAAGCGCCACTGTGGCGCCGTGACGACATCTTCATCGGGGTCTGTAAAATCATGAAGCATTAAGAGGGACTTCCGAAGTCTCAGGAGCTACACATGCCATCAGCAGACATTATCATCACGAACGCGCGGATCTTCACCAGCGACGAATCGAACCCGCGTGCCGAAGCGGTTGCCGTGAAAGGCAATCGTATTGTTTATGTGGGGACAAATGAAGGTGTAAAAGAATTTCAAGACCAATCCACGCGCGTGGTCGATGGACAGGGTCACACGCTTACGCCCGGTTTCATTGACACACACGTGCATCTGCTCTGGGGTTCGATCTGGATGGGTAATGCCCAATTACAGGAAGTGCGGACGAAAGAAGACTTGAAGAGGATCTTGCTTGATTTTGCAGAGAGCAACAAAACCGATCAATGGGTTGTAGGACGCGGTATTCGTTACAGCATCGTGTCTACACGGCAGGAGTTGGATGAGATCATCACAGACCGCCCGGTGTATATCGGCGCATTCGATGGGCATACTGGCTGGGCAAACACCAAAGCGCTCGAAATGGCGGGCATTCTCAAAGACGATGGGCGCGAGATGGCAAATGGAATTATTGTCCGCGATGAAAGCGGACTCGCTGCGGGTGAACTGCGTGAAGGCGATGCGATGAACGCCGTCTTCGGGTTGGTCCCGGTGCCAGATTCGAATCGCAAACGTGAACTGCTCAAACTGGGAATCGGCGAATTCAACAAAACCGGCATCACCAGTGTCCATAATATGAACGGGGATATGGAAGAGATGCTGGTCTACGCCGCGCTGGAAGATTCAGGTGAGATGAATATGCGGGTGTACGTGCCGTATCACGTCAAGCCGGAAGCGACCGAGGAGAATCTCAAAGAAGCCGTCGAGATGGCGAAAATCCAAATGGATTATGTACGCGGCGGCGCGGCGAAGTTTTTCATGGATGGTGTGTGGGAATCGTACACCGCGTTCAATATTGATCCGTATGCAGATGTGCCCGAAACCAAAGTGGAGCCGATCTTCTCGTTCGAACATTTTATGCGTATGGCTTCGATATGCGATAAACAAGGTATGCAGATCGCTGTCCATGCGTGCGGGGATGCCGCAGTGCGGCAAACGCTCGATGGCTACGAAGCAATTCAAAAGGCGAACGGGAAGCGGGATAGTCGTCACCGCGTCGAGCATATCGAAGTCTGTCAGCCTGAAGATATGCCTCGTTTCAAAGAATTGGGTGTTATTGCTTCCATGCAGACGAGTCATTCGCCTTTCAGCCTGGAAGATGATATTGTTTGGACAAAGCGCACGGGTCCGCAGCGCTGGCACATCTCTTTCCCCTGGCGCGATTTGAAGAATGCCGGTGCGCATCTTTCACTGGGCAGTGATTGGACGGTTGCACCCTTCGACCCGCTAATCAATATTTATGTGGCGCTCAACCGCAAGAAGCTTGCACCAGAGAATCCTGATCAACGGCTGACGCTGGAAGAGTGCATCATCGGCTACACTCGTGATGCAGCGTATGTCGAATTTATGGAAAATGAAAAAGGACAGATCAAGGCTGGCTATCTCGCCGACCTGACTTTGTTCTCGCATGATCTGTTTGAAGTGCAGCCCGAAGAGATCACAACCGCGAAAGCTGTGTTGACAATGATCGATGGCAGAGTTGTGTACGAGGAATAAAAAGAAATCCGGTGGTCGAG
The DNA here is from genome assembly GCA_043767565.1 of Anaerolineales bacterium. Taxonomy (GTDB): domain Bacteria; phylum Chloroflexota; class Anaerolineae; order Anaerolineales; family Villigracilaceae; genus Defluviilinea. The sequence continues at coordinate 13,373 of JAYUGV010000324.1, read as the reverse complement.
TAGGCGGTGCTCGTCCGCCGTATCGAGACCACTGCTAACCTATATAACTTTGCTTACATGTGGTCTCGATACGGGCTGGAAAAGCGTCCAGCCCTACTCGACCACCAATAATACTAAATGACCACCTACATCACCCGCCGCATTCTGCAAGCCATCCCCATCATGCTCATGTTGAGCATCTTCCTCTTCGGCATCGTGCGCCTCATGCCGGGTGGTCCGTTAGCGCAGGCGGAGAGGAATCCCAACGTCACGCCGGAGCAGCTTGCGGCATTGCGTGTGCGGCTCGGTCTTGACCAACCGTTGCCCATTCAATATGTAAAATGGGTCCAAGCCTTTGTGTTCGAAGGCGACTGGGGCTATTCGATCAAGTTCCGCCGCCCGGTGGCAGATATGATCTCAGAACGCCTGCCCGCCACACTTTTATTATTCGGCGTCGGCTTTCTGGTTACCCTGCTGATCGCGATTCCCGTCGGTGTTTACTCGGCAATCAAGCCGTATTCTTTTTTCGATAACCTTGTCACCACATTAAGTTTTGCAGGGCAAAGCGTGCCTGTATATTGGCTCGGCTTGTTACTGATCGTTGTTTTCTATCTCCTCATAAAAAATCCTTTTAGCACGGGTCCGTTATTTCCAGCGGGCGGCATGTATACGATTGGCAAAGAGGGCGATGTTCTGGATCTGATCTGGCACTTGGTCCTACCCATTGTGGCGGTCAGCGCTGGCTGGGTGGCGTGGTATTCGCGCTTCCTGCGTTCCTCCATGCGCGATGTATTGAACGAAGATTACATGCGCACCGCCCGCGCCAAAGGACTGCCGATCCGACTTGTCCATTTTCGGCATGGCTTGCGCAACGCGTTGTTGCCGCTCGTCACCATGATGGCTTTAGATCTCCCCTCGGTGTTCGGCGGCGCAGTTTTTATCGAAACGATCTTCTCCTGGCCCGGTATGGGACGTCTCTTTTGGGATGCCGCCCGCGGGCGCGACTATCCCGTTTTGCTGGCAGTGGTGATGATCGAAGCCGCGCTCATTCTTGTCTTCAACCTGCTCGCTGATATCCTATACGGTTTCCTAGATCCGCGCATTCGCTATGACTGATAAATTATCCATTTCTGAATCGATCTTCTCCGCCTCGGTACAACCCGAAAGTTTATCGGCGTTAATTTGGCGGCGCTTTCGGCGACATCGCTTCGCGTTCTCATCTGCGGTCGTGCTGCTGTTGATGGTGATACTCGTCGTCGCCGCGCCATTGAGCGGCTACTCTGCCACCGAACAAAGTCCCAAAAATGGATTTGCCAAACCGACTGCTGAACATTGGTTTGGCACCGACGAACTGGGGCGCGATATTTTCACGCGCATTTTGTACGGCGGTCAGGTTTCGCTGGCAGTTGGAATATTCTCCACGCTGTTCTCTTTATTTGTCGGCATTGTCATCGGCGCGCTTTCCGGCTTTTACGGCGGCTGGGTCGATAACGTGCTGATGCGCATCACCGACACCTTCCTCATCATGCCGGTCGTTTTCGTTTTGATCCTCTTCAGCGCCCTGCTCCGCGAATTGCCGGGCTCTGCTGAATATCGCAACAGCGTCTGGATCGTAATCATCGCCATCAGCGCTTTCGCCTGGATGTGGCCCGCCCGCATCGCCCGTGGTTTGTTCCTAGTCCTGCGCGAAAAGGAATTTGTCTCCGCTTCGAGAGCGCTCGGCGCCAGCGACTCACGCCTGATCTTTTTACGCATCCTACCCAACAGTCTCGGACCGTTATTGGTCAGCGCGACGTTGCAAATGGCATATGCGATCATTACCGAATCAGGGCTGAGCTATTTGGGTTTTGGCGTCCAACCACCCACCCCGAGTTGGGGAAATATTTTGGAGAGCGCGCAGACGCATGTATATCGCGCGCCGTGGCTGGCGGTGTTCCCCGGTTTGATGATCTTCGTCACTGTGATGGCGATCAATTTTATTGGTGATGGCTTACGAGATGCATTTGATCCGTATGTGGTGCATGAGAAATAACTCTGGAATCAGCCAGTTTGCTGGCATATTACGGGAGCAAGCTCCCTGACTCCAGAGAAAAAACCAAAGGAGAAGAGAATGAAGATTAAACTGTTCACATTGCTCGTCGTGTTAGGACTTGTGCTTAGCGCATGTGGAGGCGGAGGTGCGGTCACCCCGGCTTCAACCACAGAACCTGTTGCAGCGACAGAATCGGCTGTTGCAACAGAACCAGCCATAAGCGCGGGCGGAGGCGGCGGGACCGTCGTCCTCATCATCCCCGAGGAACCGGCTGGTCTCAATCGCTATCTGGCAGATGCCGCCATCGTCCAACAGGTTTCAGATGCGAGTGTCATTGGGTTGACCACAGCCAATGAAAAGGGTGAATATGTGGCGCGCCTCGCTGCTGACTTGCCCACCCTTTCTGATGACAATAAAACCGTCATATGGAAATTGCGTGAGGGACTGAAATGGTCAGACGGCAAGCCGCTCACTTCCGACGATATCAAGTTTACGTGGGAAGCAGTCTCAAACCCGAACAGCGGCGCGTTCAATGGGACTGCCGGAATGGAATCGATCACCAGCATCGACACGCCGGATACCGTGACGGCTGTCGTTCATTACAGCGCTCCATTCGTTGGTTATCTTGGACAGTTCTCTACTGCGTTATTGCCGCGTCACGCCACGGGTAAACCCGAAGAAATGACAACTTGGGCATGGAACATGAAACCCGTTGCGGCGGGTCCATTCGTGGTATCAGACTGGCACAGCGGCGAAAGCATTACGTTGGATCGCAACCCGAATTATTACGAAGAAGGCAAACCCCATCTCGATAAGTTGGTTTTCCGCATTGTCCCGGAAGCCGCTTCACAAACTGCTTTGATGATCCAGGGTGAAGCCCAGGTCCATTTGTGGCCCGGCGAAGATAAAGCGGAATATGACAAGGTTTTGAACGGTGCGGGCGCACAGGTTCTGGTCCCCGGGATTTGGAATATGGCAATAGACTTCAACTTAAGCAAACCCGGTGATAAAGACCCATCTGGTTCTGCGCCGCATCCAATTCTGGGCGATATCCGCGTACGGCAGGCAATTTCCTACGCCATTGATTACGATACGCTGATTACCGATGTTTTGAACGGACAGGTCTCCCCTTCCACAAGTCCGTTCGCCTACGGCTGGTATAAATGCGATCTCCCGCGCATGTACAACTTCGATGTAGAAAAAGCTAAACAGCTTTTGACCGAAGCCGGTTGGGTGGAAGGACCGGATGGCATCCGTGTTGCAAAAGGCGCCATGTACGCTGAAGATGGTACAAAGCTTTCTCTAGAATTACAAGGCTACACCAACTACGATCCGCTTGATCGCACCGAACAGTTCATTGTTGAAAATCTCAAAGCAATTGGCATTCAAGCTAATATTCAAAACTATGATTTCTCGATCATCTTCGGTTCCTTTGCCGATGGCTCGCCGCGCATGACCGGCGACTTCGATATGTTGATCTTTGATCGCGGTTACAACCTGGAGCCGCAAGGCAGCGTGCAGGATGCCTATACCTCCACCAATATTCCGAGCGCAGAAAACCCCGATGGCGGAAATATCTACCGCTGGAATAATCCCAAAGCTGATGCGGCGATCGCCGCGGCTGGCGGAACGTTCGATCAAGCCAAACGCCGCGATGCCTATTGCGAGTTGGGCAAACTCATTCAGGAAGATGCGGTCCAAAATTACATTTACCTCTTCCAGGATGGCTACGGCTTCAGTTCAAAGCTTACAGATTACACAGTTAGCACCTGGGGCAGTATGACCTGGATGTACAAAATTGGAAATATAAGTAAAATGAAAAAGTAAACACGTAGACAAGGTGACAGTCACTTTCGCCAAGCGAGTGACTGTCACCTTATTAATGCAAGGAGCATAATATTTCGATGTATGGTTTGAAACATTTCAAGGCGCAGGCGATCATTTTCGATAAAGACGGAACTCTCATCGATTTCGATGCGATGTGGGGTGGCTGGGTGGTTTATCTGGCAGAGCAATTACATTTGGTCAGCGGACTTGCAGTCCGTGAGCCATTGTGTCTGGCAATGGGCTATGACGATGCGAACAAAAAAGTTCTGGCACACGGCAAATTGGCGGCAACCCCCATGTCGCAGCTCTACAGTTTGACGGTTGAGGTCATGCAGTCGCTTGGGCTGACACCTGAACAGGCAGAACGCGCCGTGGAACAAGGCTGGTGCATTCCCGACCCGGTGGTTTTGGCAAAGCAGTTTACAGACACCTGGGCTTTATTCGATCGTTTGCACAAGCAACACATCCAGATCGGGATCGCCACCACCGATGACCGCGCCCCCACCCAAGCCATGATCGAAGCCTTTGACATTGAAGAGTTCATCACCACCATGGTCTGTGCGGATGACGGTATCAAAGCCAAACCCGCGCCCGATATGGTACTGACGATCTGCGAAAGAATGAAGATCGACCCATCGAAGGTGATGGTAGTTGGCGACACGACCGCAGACTTGAAAATGGCGCGCGCAGCAGGCGCAGGGTTGGTTGTAGGTGTGCTATCGGGAGTCTCTGCCTCCGCTGATCTGATCCACTATGCAGATGTGCTGATCGGATCGGTGGACGAACTACATGCTTATGCCGAAGCTCTGGCGCACGCCAATGCCAATCAGACACAGAACGGTCTAAATCCAGATTTTGCGTTTTAGCAGTAAGAAGTGACGGTTAACTCGATTGACCGTCGCTTTATTCTATCTATAAGGGAAAAGGTAAATGGATATTCTTATCAGCACGCAGACATCTTCAGTGGAGGAACACAGCGCGCAGCTGGATGCAAGCCAATACACGCGCGAATCGATCCTCAAGTATGAAAAGATCTATGGGCACGGCTTTATCAGCACAGGCGGACTCGACAGCACACGCGAGATCGTCAAGATGCTCAACCTGAAAGCAGAGATGCAGGTTTTGGATGTGGGCAGCGGCATCGGCGGCTCGGCTTTTCACATGGCACAGGAATACGGCGCGCACGTCCACGGGTTGGATCTTTCCCACAACATGCTCGCCATTGCGCATGAACGTTTACAGGAAATGAACATCGACTCACGCGTAACCTTTGAGTTCGGTGACATTCTGGGGCATAACGCAGATGCAGTCTATGACGTTGTCTACAGCCGCGATGCGTTTCTGCATATTCCAGATAAGGCACGGTTGTTCCAAACGCTCAAACGCACATTGAAACCGAACGGCTTATTGTTCTTCACGGATTACTGTTGGGGTGAAGGCATACACAGCGCGGAATTCCTCGCTTATGTGGTGCAACGCGGTTACGACCTGCACACGCCAGCGGACTACGGCAAACTCGTGGAGCAGGCAGGCTTCATCGAAGTACAAGCCTGGGATAAGACATCGCTCTTCGGCGATTATCTTGAACTTGAACTGGCAAAACTGCCAGACGATGGCTCCCTGCCTGAGATCAGAAAATCGTGACAGGAGAAGTTAGTCCGCAACCGGCACGGGGAACAGGGTTGGGGTTGGGTGATGGCAAAGCGTCCCTAACGCAGATCGAATAAGTGTTTTTTGTATGCCATAAACAGATCCGCTCACGAAGATCATTTGGCAGGCGGGTCTGTTTATTATTTACTGACCTTACGCAGTATCTGCTTCCGCAGGGTCTCCCCATTGGGGGATGATATGTGACCCTGCGGTGTAACCTGCATAATACGGCGGTCAGAGACCGCCTTAGAGCGAGGGTGCGTAAGGTGAGTTATTTATTCCCCGTTGCGGTATGATAGCGAATGAAAGGAACCGCCACTATGAAATTCACTGATGGGTTTTGGCAAGTCCGCCCGGGGATGACTCCCTACTATGCCGCACAGGTTCACGATGTTGAGATCGATAAAGATTCACTGACCGTCTACGCACCCACCAAAAAACTTCAAGGGCGCGGCGATACACTCAACCTGCCTTTATTAACTGTTCAATTCTCCTCTCCCATAGAGAATATTATCCGTGTGAAGATCGTCCATCACAAAGGCGGGCAGACGCGTAGACCAGAATTCGAGATCAATCAACAACCCAATCTGAATGTTCTCACTTCAAATGAAGAAAAATTTGCCACACTCATTAGCGGCGACTTGAGCGTGCGTATCCACAAAGGCGAGGATTGGCTGGTGGAATTTATCGGCAACGGGAAAGTCATCACTTCCAGCGGCTGGCGCGCAGCGGGATTCGTAGATACGCCTGATGAACGTTTCATCCATGAGCAGTTGAGTCTCGGCGTGGGAGAGAATGTCTACGGACTCGGCGAACGCTTCACAACGTTCATCAAAAACGGTCAGGTTGTGGATATTTGGAATGAAGACGGCGGCACGAGCAGTGAACAATCGTATAAGAATATTCCCTTCTATCTGACAAATCGCGGCTATGGTGTTTTCGTCAATCAGCCGGAGAAGGTCTCGTTTGAAGTCGCATCTGAAAAAGTGGAGCGCGTCCAGTTCAGCGTTCCCGGCGAGTCGCTTGAATATTTTGTCATCTATGGTCCCACGCCCAAACAAATTCTCGAACGCTACACTGCGCTCACTGGTCGCCCCGCCCTGCCGCCCGCGTGGTCATTCGGTCTCTGGCTGTCCACTTCGTTCACGACCAATTACGATGAAGCTACTGTCACGAGTTTCATTGATGGCATGGCAAAACGCGATATCCCCCTGCACGTTTTCCACTTCGATTGTTTTTGGATGAAGGAATTTAACTGGACCGACCTGCAATGGGACTCACGCTTCTTCCCCGACCCGGAGCTGATGCTGTCACGATTAAAGAGCCGCGGCTTACGCATCTGCGTCTGGATCAATTCCTACATCGCGCAGCGTTCCATCCTATTTGATGAAGCCACACAAAACGGATACCTCATCCGCAAGCCGAATGGCGACGTTTGGCAAACGGACAAGTGGCAGGCTGGCATGGGCATCGTGGATTTCACGAATCCTAAAGCCTGCACATGGTTTGCAGAGAAACTCCGCGCCTTATTGAAAATGGGGGTAGACACTTTCAAAACCGACTTCGGCGAACGCATCCCCACCGACGTGATCTATCACGATGGTTCTGATCCGTTCAAGATGCACAATTATTACACCTATCTTTACAACAAGACAGTATTCGACCTATTGCGTGATGAACGCGGCGAAGGTGACGCGCTGGTCTTTGCCCGTTCCGCCACAACCGGCGGGCAGCAATTCCCCGTGCATTGGGGCGGAGACTCGACCGCAACATTTGAATCCATGGCAGAGAGTCTGCGCGGCGGACTATCGCTAGGCATGTCTGGTTTCGGGTTCTGGAGTCACGATATTGGCGGCTTTGAAGACCTCACCCCCGACCCCTCTCCTACAAGGAGAGGGGAGTATGCAGATGTCTATAAACGCTGGGCGGCGTTCGGGCTATTGTCATCACACAGCCGACTGCATGGGAGTTCATCCTACCGCGTCCCATGGAATTACGATGAAGAAGCAGTGAACGTCTTATCGAAATTCACGAAACTCAAATGCAGTTTGATGCCGTATCTCTTCCGCACCGCGCTTCAAGCCCACGAACAAGGGACACCCATGCTGCGTTCGATGTTGCTTGAATTCCCCGACGATCCCACATGTGCCTACTTAGATCTGCAATACATGCTTGGTGATGCGCTTCTCGTTGCGCCAGTGTTCACTCACGACGGAAGCGTGAGTTACTATATCCCTGATGGAGTGTGGACAAACCTATTAAGCGGGAAGCAGGTCAGAGGTCCGGGTTGGAAGCGGGAGACACACGATTTCATGACCTTGCCGTTGTTGGTACGTCCGAATTCTGTCATCCCGATCGGTAGTCACACCGATAAACCCGATTATGATCTCAGCGACGGGGTCACACTCCAAATATTTTCATTTGATGATGGATATTCTACAAAAGTGGAAATCCCGTCTTTGGATGGCAAGATCGAAACGACATTCGAGATCGAACGTAAAGGAAACATCATCCATGTTCAAAGGCGCGGCTCTGAAAAACCATGGAGTATTGCTTTGATGAATGCGCCGCTAGTAAAAATGGAGAAGCATGTCAACGAAGCGAAGGTCCAATTGACTTAATCAAAAACGGACAGCACACAGGCTGTCCGTTTTTTGTTAGACCGATCTCAACTTACGAAAACGTCAAAAGCACAACGATCTTGCCATCCTGGGATGTAATGGTAATGGTCGCGATCTTGCTATCCTTCTGGAAAACTAGAATGGCGCCATTCACATCACCCGGCATGGAGATCATCGAAGACCAACCCGCCTTGACCATCGCATCGTTGTAAAAATCCTGAGCTTCCTTGACGGTGGCATCCGCTTTGAAGCTGTACATCTTCGTGTCAGGGAACTCCTGCCCGGCGGTCGCTTGCGGCATGACAGGCAGTCCATTCCACTCCGCGACTGGTTCGCCTTGCGGGTTGAACATGTTCCCAATGTCGGGCATTTGCGAAGCCACCGACTCCAGTGTTTGAATCGGCATATTGGTTGCAAAAGATCGCAGTGTTTCGATCGGTAATGCAGAGGCAAAAGATTCAACAGTGCTGGCTGTGTTCTGCACATCTTTTATGGGTTTGGTAACAGTATTGCAAGCCAGTATGAAAACAACTAACAGGATCAACAGTAAGAATTTTGATAAGCGTGACATGGATAAATCTCCTTTTCAGGAACAATCATACCCCCTAATGTCTCGGCGTGGATGGTAATCAGGTACTAAAGGAAAAGGGCGACCATGAAGATCGCCCTACGGGTCATATTAATTTTGCTTCCACAACTTACATCTTATCTCCTTTGATCAAGATCGATAACTCGATTGACTGTTCCTTCAAATGCAAAAACCGTTGCCGTTCTTCGTCCTGCATAAAATCATGAAGAGCCGCGTCCGATGGAAATTCTATCAAATGAACTTCATACGGACGGTCAATGTTTCTTTCAACCACCACCTCTTCCGATGGCCTTATCCTGAATAGTAGTTTCCCATTATATTTTGCGATAATGGGAATAGCGACCGCTTCAAACTGGTCAAACACTTCCGTCTGACCCTGTTTAATATAAATTAGTTGCGTGATGTAGATCATCTGCTTTACTTCAATTTTTCTTCCACAACTTTTGACAATTTACCCAACGCATCTTTGACATCCCCTTCGGGCAAACTGCCCTGCGCCAGATTGGGACGTCCGCCGCCTTTGCCGCCGATACCGGTGATGAGGTCGCCAGCTTTGAGTCCGCGTTTGACAAGGTCTTCGGTCAGGACTCCGATGACAGCTGTTCCCGTTACGAGAACAGCCGCCCCCGCTTTGGGATATCTCTCGCGGAACTTGTCGGCAAGCATGCGCAGGGTATCCACATTCGCATCAGGGATCTCCACCGCCAGCACGTTGACATCTTTCACAACTTGAACCGCTGATAACTGATTACTAAAAGCTGATAACGCTTGTTGTGCACGGAGATTAGCAAGCTCTTTCTTCAAGTCAGAAATTTCACCTTGCAAGAGTTCAACCTTCATAGGCACTTCCTCAAGCGCGGACTTCAACGCACCCGCCGTTTGCTTGAGGGTCTTGAAACGTTTCTGGATCAACTCATACGCACCGCGACCTGTCACCGCTTCGATACGACGAATCCCCGCCGCCGCAGAGCCTTCGCTGACGATAATGAACGAGCCGATATCAGAGGTGCGGTCGAGGTGCGTGCCACCGCATAACTCGTAAGAATATTTTCTGGAGTCGGATGGCGCTCTAGCGCCACTGTCCGATAGAACAGGCAGCAAGCTGCCTGACTCCAGAGAGGATTCCAGAATACTGATCGTTCTCACGATCTCGCCGTATTTCTCACCGAACAAAGCCATCGCGCCTTCCTTCTTGGCTTCATCCTGTGACTTGGTCTGTTTGACAACAGGCATATCCGCTGCGATAGCGTCATTGACCATTTTCTCAACGCGTTCGATCTGTTCGGGGGTCATCGCATCGGGTTGGGTAAAGTCAAAGCGGAGATGCGTGGGCGCGACCAAAGAACCTGCCTGACGCGCATGATCACCCAGCACTTCATGCAAGGCTTTGTGGAGCAAGTGAGTGGCAGTGTGGTTGCGCATGATGTTGTGGCGGCGAGTCAGGTCCACCTCAGCGGTGGCTTTATCGCCGACCTTGGGTTGACCAGAGATCACTGTCCCGATATGGACAATGACTCCAGCCGAAGCGCGGCGAATGGCGGTGACTTCGATCTCCCACGCGCCCTCATCCCCAGCCCTTCCCCCAAGGGGGGAAGAGAGTCCCTCTCTCCCTTTGGGAGAGGGCAGGGTGAGGGAGCGGATATACCCTTCATCATTCACTTGACCACCAGACTCGATATAGAAACCAGTCTTCGGCAAGATGACTTCGACTTGATCATCCAGCGCAGCGGATTGAACCAACTCGCCGTTGACGACTAAAGCCAAAACTTCACCTTCCACTTTGGGACTGGAGTATGGATCGTATTCAACGCCATCTTTGCCGAGTTTGTTTTTCGCTTGTAGCTCCTTCAAGATGCCAGCAAAGAATTCCGCATCTTCACCGCCCAGCTTGCCCATGGCTTTACCACCACCGGAGGCTTTGCTATGTTCTTCTTTCGCTTCATTGAATCCTTTTTCATCGACATCGAGTCCCTGTTCGCGGGCGATGTCACGGGAGATTTCGAATGGCAAGCCATAAGTGGCGTAGAGGTCGAAGGCTTTGTGACCGTCGAGGGTGGCGCTTCGTCTGCGTTCGCCTATCGGCTCACTCCGCTCAGCGCGAGCGTTCTCAGCGCGAAGATTGGAGAGTAGATTCTCTAAATGAGCAGTACCAGCTTCTACCGTGCGTGCGAAGCGGATTTCTTCTCGAGTCAAATTATCGAGAATGGTCGCTTTGTTCTTTTCCAGTTCGGGATAAAAGTCGCCGTATTCTGCTATGACCGCTTCAGCAACTTTGGCAAGGAACGGTTCTTTGAGTCCGATCTTGGTGCCGAAGCGCGCACCGCGGCGAATGATCATGCGGGTGATGTAGTTGCGCCCGCCGTTGCCAGGGACAACGCCATCGGCGATGAGGAACGCCGCGGAACGGGCATGGTCGCAGATGACGCGATACGGCGTAAAGTTCGCGTCCATTTCTTTTTCGCTGTGACCGGTGAGCGAGCGCAGCACATCGAGCGAACCGCTGAAGAGATCGGTCTTGTAGTTCGAGTCGACACCCTGCAAGACAGAGACGATGCGCTCGAAGCCCATGCCGGTGTCAACGTGCTTGGCGGGTAAGGGCTCGAGGCGACCATCTTCAAACAGATTGTATTGAATGAAGACGTTGTTCCAGAGTTCGAGGTAGCGCGTACATTCGCCGTTCACGCCGCAGACGTGGTCAGTGCCGCGCAAGTTATCGCGCTCTTCACCGAGGTCAAAGTGGATCTCGGAACACGGACCGCAGGGACCAAACTCCGCCATTTGCCAGAAATTTTCGTGGCGCCCGAAGAACAACAAATGCGCGGGGTCAAAGCCGGGCTGTGACTTCCAAATATCGCCAGCTTCATCGTCACGCGGAATATTGCCCTTGCCCACAGGGTACGCTACGCTATCATCTTCAAAACAGGTGGCATAGAGTTTATCCTTGGGCAAACCCCACACATCGGTGAGCAATTGCCACGACCAGGCGATGGCTTCCTTTTTGTAGTAATCGCCAAAGGACCAGTTACCGAGCATCTCAAAGAAAGTGTGATGCGTATCGTCACGCCCTACCTCTTCAAGGTCGTTATGCTTGCCTGCCACACGTAAACATTTCTGTGAATCGACAGCGCGCTTGTAGGGTCGGGTATCCGTGCCGATGAACACGTCCTTGAACTGCACCATGCCCGAGTTGGTAAACAACAGCGTGCTATCCCCGCCCGGGACAAGCGACATCGAAGGCACGACGGTATGCCCATGCTCAACGAAGAAGTCTAAAAAGGTCTGGCGGATTTCATTGCCGGTTAGTTTTTTCATACGAAGTAGGTCTCCAAAAAAGTGATAATGACTGGCGAATTATACCAATCAACCGCTCCGTCATTGCGAGGAGGGCAGGTGGTTGAGTAGCCGCGCTCTTGCTCTTTGCGGCGTATCGAAACCCAGCCCGACGAAGCAATCTCCAACACGACGAGGGGATTGCTTCGTCGCAACGAACGCTCCTCGCAATGACATCGGTCACAAAACAAAAAGTCCCGAACCTGTTGGTTCGGGACTGGTTATACAAGATTCAGTCTCAAGCTCACACAGGTTTCCAGAGTGCGCGCAAAGCGGCGGCATTAGCGGCTTGAGCAGCCAAGATGCTGGTTTGAACATTGTGTTCCATAAGTGGCATTATATCACTGTCGAATGTAACCCACGCTTTGCACGGGTGCGCTAAAAGCATGTAGATGAGTTTGCTCCCTTCGCCGTCCTCGGCGAAGGATTTACTCGCAGGCCGCCGCCGAGGCTTGTACTGACGGTTCGTCTTTCGCTCACCGTGTCGAAGCGACGGCGGCTTGAGCCTATGCACCAACAAACTTTGAGTGCTCCAATTTGCACGTAACCGCGGAAGTGTCTACCTTCCAAAATATAGCTTCGCTCTCTCGTCATTGTGAGACTCGGGGCTTGCCTGCCGGGTTATGACCAGCCAAGAGCAGGTATTCTGCCTGCCCATATTCTTGCCATTGTTTTACGTACAAATCTACCAATAAATTCGAAGAGGTTTTGAGCTCCGAGACATAGGTCAGATGCCTGCCATCCATATCGGTTGCCTCCACAAAGACCTCATGCAGAATCAAGTGTGGCAGTGCCCGGATATCAGCCGCGAATAATGCATCGTTGGAACCCATCGCTACTGAGATCTTATGCCGTGACTGCAGGGTGATGGTCTCTTTACTTTCCAACCGTACGGGCAGGCGGACTCTGATGCCGCTGCGGAAGATACCGTCATTATAGATGCGCAAGTGGTTCACATCCAGGTTATCTTCCGCATGAATGGATGCCACCTCGAGCGGATGATCACCCGTGTTTTGGAGCTGGATGTTGATCTCCAGTCTGCCCCTGCCCATCATGTAATAGACCTGGTCGTTGATAAAAAAAATGCCGCGCTCATCAAAGTGACAATTCATACCCTTCGTTTTCTGCATACGGGTGATGTGGGCTTCCTGCCCGGCATAGGGATCAGACATCGAGTATGCAAACTCATTCCCCGGCACAAATGTAATAGCTATTCCAACCCGCCGGTTCTTTTCAAAAGGCTTCGGCGTGATAGCCTGCTGATAGGCAAGGGACAGGTCACGATGCACGAGAAACGCCGCCCAGACAAAACCAGCAAACACCAATCCCAGACCCATGACCGCCA
>JAYUGV010000323.1:0-20739 GCA_043767565.1 Anaerolineales bacterium | reverse complement strand
TTTTTTTCATAGTGAGTTTCTCCACATCATGTGATGCGACCGGGTTGAGCAATTGGTTAGCCGTCGCTCCTACGAATGAAGATGGGGAATAACAGTCCGATGACCCAAAGTAGAGCTGGTATTAGAAGCAGCCATTTGAAAGCGGAGTTGAGCTGAAAGTTCGTCAGACTCATTGTCCCGACTGTGAATAGTCCTGCCAACGCGAGGAAGATCCAAGTCCGTTTCTCTGGGACGACAGATGCTTTCATCGCCGCTAAGATCGTTAACACACCCGAACCCATCATAAAGCCACCCATCACTGTGAAAACGCGTTGCAACCAACCTTCCAGTCCAGGTATGACAGATTGAATATCGCCCACGCTGGTTTTCATGTAAAGTAAATCTTCAGGGAGGAGCGAAGGGCGGATGAACATAAAATATAGACCAAGCCCAATCAACCAAATACCACAGGCAATGAAAATTAGTATAGAGATGGGTGGATGAGACTTTCGTATTTCCATTGGCTATTCCTCATCCTCGCAATAAAGTTTGTTTACAATTAACTCTTGTAGACCTCACGGAGAGTTGAAGTGACCTAAACTCAGGTTACTTCCTACCCAGAAAGCGCAGCCGATAGTAAGTAACATCGTATCCATGTCCATTTGTTGTCCTACACATCCACCTTATGTTCCTCACGCCTGAGCGTGGCCATACTTGTGCGGGTCGGCGTCAAACTTATCTACGCAGTCCTGGGAACAAAAATAAAATGTTTGTCCGGCATGCTCACGTGTAGCGAACGCAGTCTTTGGGTCAATCATCATTCCACAAACGGGATCTTTAACCATGGTGAATATCCTCTTTCTTATAAATGTTAGGCTTGAATATAATGAGCTCCATCAGCCGTACTTTGAGGCGAATGCCGCTTAAAGACTTCCGGCATTCTTTCCAAGCTGGTTTACTTTTCCAATTCTTTTAGTTTAGCTTTCATTTGGTCGATTTCTGCCTGTTGGCCTGAAACGATCGATTGGCACAAATCTTTTATTTCCGGGTCCTGAAGGTTGGCTTTTTCACACATGAGGATGGCCGATGCGTGATGTGGGATCATGGATTTCAAAAATTGCCTGTCTGAAACAGCGCTTTGTTGTCTGATAAACACAAAGAAAGCAATCAACAGAATCGAGCTTACGGCAACAATGATGGTATTGAGTTTCTTGTCCATGTACATGGAGCCCATTAAAGCCATTTCAATGATGATCATGGGGGCGGTCATTAATCCTGCCATATAAAATTGATTTATATTGGGAATAACATTAGCAAATGTATTGACCATCGCATACATCAGCGCGTACATGGACATAAAAGACAACACAGCCATGATCAGAAGTTTTTTATAGTGTGCATGTCTGTTTTCCTTCTTCATATCCATTTTCATCTGGTACTCCTCGGTTTTGGTTTTAAGAAGATGACGGCTTCGAATTACCAGCATTTCGCACAAGCCAGACGACGCCGAATGCTGCCAGAACAATAAGTCCGACAGGGATCAGCCACATGAAGATCATCCCGATCCAACCGAGTGGGGAGGGAGAGGAAGCGTATCCCCAATTATTCATCATGCCGCCCGGTCCGAGCATACCGCCAGGCCCCATCATGCTCCATCCACGATAGCCCCAGCCGCCCATCATCATGCCGCCTCCAAACAGGAGCAAAAGAACAACAATGCCGATAATTCCAACGAGCAACCAGTTAACTTTTTGCATTTCATATCTCCTGTTATTAGTAAAGTCTGTCTGTAGTACGAGTAGATTTTCCGGCCATTCCACTTCGCCTACTACTTCCAACTTCAGATCAAGCAGTAGTAGATAAAGGACTAAATGTTCTTATGCCAACGCATCAATAAAAAATACGCAACTATCTACTCATACTACAACGAACACTCCCCAGCCACATCCATCAGCTGGGGAGTGTCGATCTCCGCCGCTTGGGGGAGCCTCCAATAGGCATAATTGCCTATAGAAATAAACAAAATGGCCTGTCCAAAAGACAGGCCATTTTGCAGAAGAGTAGAGAAGCAGGTTAGTGATGATGCGCGTGTTTGTCGGCTTTGCCGATATACTTCTCTGGTTCCTTTTCAAAGGATTTCTTGCAGCCCAGTGAACAGAAATAATACGTTTGCCCCTTATACTCTGAAGTGCCAGCAGCGGTTGCCGGGTCAATATCCATGCCGCAGACTGGATCGTGTACTGTTGTTGCCATAGGTTTAATCTCCTTTTGTTGAATTGGATTATCACATTAACAGACAGCTTCAATGAGCGCCATATTACTCAAAACTCGGTAGGCAATATTGCTTATCATTGAGCTGGCCTGACCTCAATCGTAAACTGCACATCATCCTGATAGCCATCTTTGGCAAGGTTAACGCGCAGCCACCACGTTCCAACAGATGGAAACTGAACGCCGGTCATGAGCATGCCGCTGCCATCCGACATCGGCTGGGCAATTCCCGAACCAACGGGCTGGTCGTTTCCGTCGCGGCCGTATTCAAACGAAAAAGAATCTGGCTCGATGATGACACGGCGCGAGTCCATGACCATGAAGCTCAATGCCACTGTTCCTGTTGGCTTGACAGGGTAGGGGTTGGTCTGAAATCGAACCGTTATCAGACCATATGGGCCTAAGTCCGCAACTGCATCGCGCGCCGGATTGCGCGCGATCTCGCCCTTGGTTGACCAGATCAGCAACGCGATCAAGCCCAGCGCTATCAGGATGTAAAAAATGCAATCAAGCCGAACTCGTTTAGTTTTTGGCGTTGATTCCATTTCCATCTCTACATAACGTATTCATCGTGGTCAATTCAGTATTACTGTGCCACATTGATTACCATCATCAATCCGCCGCCGCCTTGTTCTTCAACATTGTTATTCGTCATGTGATGCGGGATATGACAGTGAATCAGCCATTTACCCGGCTCGCGCGCCGTCCAGATCACATCATAACGTTCGCCCGGCCCGACATTGACGGTATCCTTCTCCAGTTGTGCAGCCTCGGACACTGGATTGCCATCTGTTGCAACAATGACGAATGGCCCTCCGTGGACATGCATTGGGTGAATGAAATTGTTGTTGCTACCAATGAAGCGTAGTAACACCTTCTGCCCGACTTTCATTTCAATAGTATCGGTGGACGGATAGGCCTTGCCATTGATGGTGAAGTAGTTCGGCAAGCCGCCTTCCATAAGCATCGCCGGGTAGGTGTAGCCTTCGCGTTCGAGCCATTCCTGCAATTGAATCGTGTATTCGAGATCATATGCAGGAATGTTTTGGGGCGCTTTCGGATCAATAATCAGCGCGCCATATAGGCCTAATGCTTGTTGGCGGTCGGAATGATCATGGGTGTGATAAAAGTATGTCCCTTCTTGCTGGGTGGTAAATTCGTACGTAAAGGTCTGCCCTGGCGCAATTGGCTCTTGCGTAATCTCAGCGGGTCCATCCATATTGTTCGGCAAAATCAAACCGTGCCAATGTACGGTTGTAGATTCGGGCAAGTTGTTGGTGACGTTGATGCGTACGCGGTCGCCTTGAATAATGCGAATGCGCGGACCCGGAATCTGTTGGTTGAACGCATATCCCATCACTTGCTCGTACGGCAAAATGTTCCATTTGATGACGGATGTGGTCAGGTCGAACACTTTGACGCCATTTTCCACACGCGGCTGTAATTTGTTATCGCCCTTTGCGTCCACAGGTGCCGTATAACTAACGTCGCGCGGATCCACCGCCGCCATATCGAGCATTGCTTCGCCGGGCATGTCGCGCAGCATGATCATGCCGGGCGGCATGATTGCGCCGCCCACATCGCGCGCGCTCAAATTCAAATTCACAACGGTCGCGGAAAAAATCAAGCCTGCGGCGAGCAGTATTAACGAGAGAAAGGCCCACGCTGATTTTTGCGCACTTGTCGCGCGGGTTGCGCCACTCAAATCCATCGCGTCATGATCCATGCCCGCCATGCCGTCTTCATCTTGTATTTGCATTTTACTGTGATCCATTGCCGGCATTTTCATTTCATCTGCGTCGCCTTTGCCCATATTGCTGCGATCCATCGCGGGCATTTTGTCCGAGTCAGATTTTTTCTTGTCGTCCGCGTCCCGTTTGCTCATCTTGCTGTGTTTGTGTTCTGACATGGCGTCACTTTCCTTTCATTTCCGCCGATGATTTCATTTCGGCAGCGGGTTGTTGTTTGAGCCATGGCAACCACTGTTTCAACTCGGCTTGGAGCGAATGTCCTCCTTTGCCCAATGCGCGCACTGTGCCCATGCCGTGCTTAAGTCCCTTGGCGACGAGCCATACATTAACAGGATAGCAGGTCAAAAGACCAAACGCAACAGCAACAGACATTGCGCCCCAAAAGACCAGTTCCGTCGGTTCCATTGCGCGCATGTCGCGTCCCATCATCAACACCACCATGACAGGGAACATGCCCGCCATCATGAAATTCATCGAAACCCATTCAGGATAGAGCGAATGTTTCACCGCTTTGATGTACGAGCCGCCCATCAAGTCTTTCATAAAGAGCGATTGAAAGACGAGCAAGCCAAACGCAAAGCCCGCGATGTATTCCACAATCAAATCAATCCACATCGGCAGACCGAGCAATGCCGTAATCACTGCGGCGACGATGATGCCTGTCGCATCGCCCGCGACACAGTGAATCGCGGAACCAAGTCCTTGTTTCCACAACGGCTTCACAAATTCTTCATGCGTGCCGGGTTCGGGTTCTTTGCACGACAGCACATACAGAAAGAATCCAATGGGTCCGAGATAAAAGGTGACGAGCACCCAGCCCCATTTCATCACGGTCATTTCCGGATTTTTCGTGAACGCGTCGTAGGCGACATAGATAACACTGAACGCCGTGAGCGCGAACCACACGAGCAGGATCGCGTCAATCCACGCAAGTTGTCCAAAGAGCGGAAGATAGATTTCAGTCATGGTTTCTCCAATCGGCTTGAGCAATAGACTTTATCGGAAATTAAATCGGGACGCTGATTCACGCAGAAAACGCAGATTTTTCTTTTCTGAATCAGCGAAAATCAGCGTTTTCAGCGTCCAAAAAAGAGTTCTTTGCTTATTACCGATAAAGTCTAATAAATTACAACTCAGGGCGGCGCGCACGAAAACGAAAGCGATTTGCCGCCACATCAATTGTGACATCTCTAAAACCAACTTTTTCCAGGCGCTTGCCCAGCGTATCAGGCTCAACCAACACCATCGTATCGCCAAGATGAATCAGTCGAAAAAGCAGGCTGGAACGGCTATCGATCCCCGCGAACATACCTCCTGGTTTAAGCACGCGGAACACTTCCGCAAAGAGTTTATCTTGAAGTCCCGGTGATGCAATATGATGTAACATTGTGAACGAAACAGCGCCTGAAAAATTTTGGTCCTCAAAGGGCATGGCTGTTGCGTCTCCCTCCAGGACGGTTACGTTTGTGTTCTCCATTCGCCGCTTAAGAGAATCTGCCAATTGCGAATCAATCTCAATCGCGGTGAGACGCGCGACGGGCTCTCGCAATATATCAGTTGTAAGGCCGGGCCCCGGGCCTACTTCGAGAAGTTCCTCCCCCAGATCAAGTCCATCGAGCGCCCAGGGCAGGATGCGCTGATGTAAAGCGGTTTTCCAAAGCGCGGAACGGCAATACCAACGGTGAAAACGATTCATGTTTATTTGAAGAGAGGTTTCTGTCATAATATGTCCTGCATTGTGTGAGATGTACTTGCTTACCATTGATAAATAATTTTGGCGTTATCTTCAGATCCAACCATAGCGCCAACAGGGTTGTTGACCATAGGCTTAACTCCTCGAATGTGATTTTGCGTTGGATGTAGACTCCGAAACCATCCACTTCCTCATCCAGTAAAAACTGATCGCCAGGATGACGAGGGCGATCACCTGGGCTTCACGAAAGCCTCCAGGTAAGAAGACGCTGTCGCCGCGGAAGGACTCAAGAAAAACCCTGCACGCAGAAGAAAGGGCAACGGTCAGCAGAAAATTCAGTCCCGCGCCTTCTGGCTTTGGAAACCGTTCGCGGATAACGAGAAAGATCGTCAAGGCGATGAATGTCTCATAGAACTGCGATGGATGGCGGTATTCATTCCACAACCGAATTGCCCAAGGGACTTTGGTCGGTGCGCCATAGGCGTCTCCGCTGAGGATATGAGCCAGACCCACTAGGACCATGAAGACCGCTAATCCTGGCGCGAGGGCGTCGAGCGTCCGGTGGATTGGCAGCGCCTTACGTTGAATGAAGATCACGAAAGTGATCAACCCCACCGCCAATCCCATGGATGGTGAAAGCATGGTCGGAGTCAGTGCCAGCAGGCTGATAGGATTGGACGAGTACAAAGTGGGAAACTCCAGCGCGTATCCCAGGCGCGCGCCGATCAATCCCGCAATCAGACCATAAAAGACCAGATTGCTGATCGTGGATGGGTCGAGTTTCAGCCTTTTAGACTCGCGCTCCACCAGTGACACGCCGATCCACAACCCAACCAGCACAGCCAGGCTTGCCATTGGAAGGATGAAAGGTCCAAGTCGCAAGTAAGGGAACATTCTATGGAATCTCCTGTAATAACGCCTCAATTTTTGAGCGAATAAAAGTTTCGCTTATCGGACCCCCGACCACCACCGTGCGAATGATCCCCTCACGGTTGATAAAGAACGTGCTCGGAATACCTTTTATCTGATATAGATAGCCCACACTCCCGTCTCGATCCAGCAGGATGGGATAAGTCAATTTGAATTCCTGGATAAAAGACTCCACATCACTAATCGAATCCTGGTTGGTCAAATCCACGCCGAGGATGACCACGCCTGAATCCTTATATTGCTTATAAGACTTTTCCAGCGCGGGCGTTTCGGCGCGGCAGGGCAGGCACCAGGTCGCCCATAGATTGATCACTACGATCTTGCCGCGCAACTCCGAGAGCGTGACCTTGCTTCCATCCAGCGTATCGAGCGTGAAATCGGGAGCCAGAAATCCTTCGCGCGGACTCGGCGAAGAAGATAGCGGCGCGCCGACTGCCGATGGGACGCGCGAAAACATGGTCCAGAGAATGCCCGTGGCGAGACTCACCAGCATAAGGATTTCCCAGCGCCTCTTTCGGTACGAGAGATCGGATTCCGTCATATCAAATTTCTCCAATTCCAGGCATTATTTCAGAAGCGGATCAATGGTCTGCTGGAACACTTCAAATGGTTGCGCGCCGACAAGAGGTTGCCCGTTGATTAGAAAAGTTGGCGTACTGCGGACTCCGATGGATGAAGCCGTACTACTTTCCTCTTGAATCAATTGAGTATATTTTCCTGAATCAAGACACTCATTGAACGCGCTGGTATCCAGCCCAAGACTCTCAGCGAATTTTTTCAAACTATCCTTATTGAACGCACCCTTGTTTTCACCTGATTGACTGCTATACAGCTTGTCGTGAAACTCCCAGAATTTATTTTGATCTGCTGCGCATTCAGCAGCTTCCGCCGCCCAGGTTGATTCAGTCCCAAGGAAGGCAAAATTCCAATATCCAAAACGGACTTTGCCGCTTTGGATGTATTGCTCATCAATTTGAGACTCCGTTGTAGCCGCAAATCGTCCGCAAAACGGACATTGGAAATCACCAAACTCAATGATCGTCACAGGCGCGTTCTGATCGCCCTTGAAGTGACGCACTTTGGGAATCAGCGACGCCATCAGGCTTTGTTGTGTTTCAGTTTGATCGGTTGTGGGTATCGCGACAGGTGCGGTGACGATGGATGCAGTTGTCGCATTGGATGACTGCGCCAGAATAAATGGACGCAGATAGTAACCGACCAATAGGCCAAGAACCAGCATCGCCACGCCGACAATTGGCGTGGCCCATGATTGAATCGTGATTGTTACGGCAGGTTGTTTCTGTGCCTCAACAGGGGCAGATTCTTCTTGCACTTCCAGGGGCGCAGGCTCTTCAGGCGCGACAAGTTTTTTTCGTCGTTTGACGGGTTCTTTAGATGAGATAAGTTCTTTAACTGTTTTCATGTTCTTATTTGCCTTTGACTCACTTGTCTTGAATCTCAAAACCTGCCCGTTCCCAATCCAGCATGCCACCTTTGAGATTCCAAATATTGGTATATCCCAGTTTCACAAGTTCCTCGGCGGCAATCGCGCTCATGCGTCCACTACGGCAATACAGCACAATCTTGGCGTTTTTATCAGCAGGTAGTTGTGAGATATACGATGGCTCAGTGAGCTGATCAAAAGGAATGGACAAATCGGTATCCGCAATATTCCCTTCGAATGGGATGTGCACATTGACAAACACGAAATCTTTATTATTCAAAATTGTCTTCAATTCGTCTGCATCTACGTTGGTGTATGTGCCATTGCTCACATTGACTTTTTCGCCGACGACATCAACGGATTTGCTCTGACAGGCGGCAAGAGCAAACACGAGAGCAAACAGCAGAAAGAATATACGTTTCATTTGAGGCTCCTTTGCTGGGTGATTCAATGTCATGATCTTCTCATTGAAGGATTACACTTGTAACAGATCATTTATCTATGAGGATTTCACGGATATGCTTTACCAACAACTCACTCAGGGGTAAAGTCGGTTCTGTATCTCCTTCTGTTGAATAAGGTGTGGAGATATACCAGCGTTTTTGCATGGCTGGATCGATCAAGAAAACTCCAGGCGTATGCATTATTTCACCGGATTCAGGACTGGTTTCAGTTGCAACTCCATAGTCCTTCCAAACAAATTCAAGCCCTTCAGGATCACCGGTCAAAAAATGCCAGGACGGGATTTCATCCAGATGCCATTGTTTGGTCGCCTGCGCTACATCCATATCAGTGTTGGCGTCGACATTGACGTTGACCGCCAGGAAGACAACCTGACTTGCCTCATTTGTATCAAGGCTCCCGTATGCCTGAATAAGTTGAGCTGAGGTTAAAGGGCAAATCTCCTTACATTGGCTATCCATAAAAGCCAAAACGACAATCCTGCCGCCAAAATCTGAAAGGCTGAAGAAAGCACCATTCTGGTCTGTTAATCTAAAGTCTGGTGCTATGCCGTTGAGTTCAGTACCTTCGTAAGATTCAGCACTCTTCAAAGCAGGAGAGGAAAAGTAACCGACCATGCCCGCGATGATGATTGAGGCGAGAGTGAGCCAAATCCGCCAATTTTTCATTGTCCATAGCCTTTCAAAAGAGTTGCCTTACTTCGAGAACGGGGCATGGTAGAAGATATTTCACTCTCATGCTCACTCATCCGACCAGGTAAGACCGCCATCACGACTGGCAAAAACCTCGCCCTGATCATTGACTGCCATAATATGCTTTGAGTCAAGTGGGCTGATCGCAACTGCTAGTATTGTTTCTCGAAGACTTGTCGGAGCCCAAGTTTCCCCGCCATTATCCGAGTAATACAATCCGGCGGCAGGCTCCAGGGTCGTCAAATACAACCGTCCATTTGCACGGCCATAAGCAACTGTAATCACGCCATTGCTTGGGACATTCTGAACTAACGTCCACGTCCGCCCTCCATCCTGACTTTGCCACAGCCCTGCCCCGCCTGCTGCGGCGTACAGAGTTTGGTCATCTTTACCAAAGGTAAGACCGTGTATGGAGGAGGGAGCCGTTACAGAAAAAGACTCCCAGTTAATTCCGCCATCTTCTGAGCCAAAAAGGCCAAAACTAACAACGTAAGCCACTATTCTGTCCGCGTTTTCCGGATCTACGCCAAAGGCATGCATATCGAGGCCCGGCAAATTGGCGGAGACAGCCTGCCATGTCTTGCCTCCATCGCTGGATTTGACGAAAACATTATGACCAGCTGCGTACATTGTTTGAGGGTCGGATGGTGACACTGCTAAAGCCATTGCATCAGAATTGGTAAGTGCAGTGGATTGCCAATCCTTTCCACCATTATGACTGACCAGCAAGCCATCGTGATGTCCGAAGAAAACAGTCTCTGGCTCGGTGGGTGAAAAGGCCAGCGAATGGAAGTCATTCGTCGTCAGGCGGCTAACAGGAAGGGCTTTGCTGTTTTTAGAATCTCGATTAGGAAACACCAACCACAAGCCAGCAATAAGCACAAAGGCCAAGCCTGCAGTCATCAACCAGCGAGACTGTGCCCTCTGCTGTTTCTTTCTACGTATATTTTCTTTCTGTTTACTCATGGGTCATTGTCTTCGGCGAGGTCTCAGGGGCTTTGAAAGTTCCGGATCATATTTGTGCAGGCAACCATCATATCATTCATCGTCTGTCCATTCATACCCATCATGGGATTCATCATACCTCCCATCATCATCCCGCTGCTCATCATTAGGAAACTTACGACGATCCTAATAACGAGCAGGGCGATGAGAATGATGAGCAGAACAAGCAGAATAGTGACAAGGCGCTGATTGGTAGTTGCTGTGGTATTCATATCAATTTTCTCCTTTCCAAACTTTAGAACTAAATTACGTCGAATCTTCTAGGGAAGCAAGGGATCGATCATAGCCCTGATCTCGTCCATGCTGAGGAAGGGACCGATTTTGACATATCTCAGGATGCCGCTGGTATCAACGACATAAGTCTCGGGCACGCCTTGGATGTGGAACATCTGGGAGATACGCGTTCCCAAGTCGGGACCGTTGGGATAAGTGTTGCCGAATTTTTTGAGAAAGATACGCGCCTCTGGCTCAGTATCCACATAATCCACTCCCAGGAAAACTACTTTTTCGCTGGGTTGATAGTACTTCCAGGCTTCTTCCAAGGCTGGCGCTTCCTGTTCGCAGGGCTTGCACCACGAAGCCCAAAAGTTGATGAAGATCACCTTGCCGCGCAAATCCGAGATTCTTACCGCAGATTGACCATTGTATTCATAGCCGCTGAAGAGGGTGAGGCTGAACTCAGGGACTTCCGCTCCAGCCTGAACGGTTCCCTGCTGAGCGCGTGACACGCCGATTCCCATCAGGACAAGAAAGATGACAAGGAAAGCCCAGACAAGGATCTGCGCCCAGATTGGTACAGCGTGGTGAGGAGTTGATGTGGTTTCTGTGGTGCGACTCATATTCCTTCCTTGTAAAATTACCTGGCCTAGAACACATCACCACGCCAGCGATACCAGAGCCAGCCCATACCAATGCCTACAACTCCACCGACCAGCCCTGCAAGCCAGTGGATCGGATGCGGCTTTGATGCCAGGACCATTTCACCAGCGACAAGATAGCCGACGACGCCTATCCCAACCGCCCAGATGTAAACCACGACGGGCCATTCTTTTTCATCTTTGGACTGTTCTTTTCTAGGCTTTTTAGGCATATCAACCCTCTATCTTCTTTATGTGATCAGCATTAGCTGAGTGATCAGGCTTCACGTGCGCCTGGTGGTCATCCATGTTTTTGTTCATCTTCCACATCATAATGCCCATACTGATAGGACAGATCAATATAGCCAGAAGCAGTAATAGTGTGTTGAGTTCCATTCTATTTTTATCCTTTCAATTGACGAAGCAATCAACTTTCTCTCCAAAACATCCTTCATTTGCAATCGTTCGTAGTTAATAGGAATCAAGTGATGCTTCCTACCTGAGATGCAGTTGTCATTTCAGGCAAGCAAAAACCGCCGATCGGATTCATGATCGGCATATACGAAAATGAGATGTCTAGGCTTTGGGAGGTGGGAGTATGGCTTCGATGTAAATGGATTGAACGCTGGGATCTGAATTTACAACCTGTTTACTACCCCCGTATAGAGCAAAGCCAGTAAATTGAGAAACCATGAAATCACATGCTAGAGAAAATGTCCCCATTGCATCACAGCATGTCCCACTGGAATTATCACTTGCGTTTCCTTGATTCGCATCATTTTGGTAAGTCATCACCATGCCTACAGACACTGTCTGCATGGACGACATGTGATTGAGCGGTGGGGACAATCTACTTAGAAGTGCAAATCCCAACGCAATATTCAATAGGTGAGCGGTCCAATTCCTGCTAATCATGGTCTGATTGGTATTATAACTTCGCAATCATCGTGTTTCAAGTAAGTCTCATAGGCTCTTAATAATCCTTTATTAGCGAAGTGGCCCAAAAAGGAAATCTCGTCCAGAAGTTGAAGAGTCCCTTACGTAATTGTTCCCTTCGCATTGTTGCGCAGAGTGTGTCCACTCAGATAACCCAAATACGCTGGAACGAGCGGAAGCACACACGGCGAAAGGAATGATAATAATCCCGCGATGATTGCCGTGAGATAAGACGGCGCGGCCGAATAACTCAACGCGGCATCAAAATAGAGATTGTTCTGGAATGCCCAGATTGCAATGCGCGACATGGCATTGGTCAACAATAGCAATCCAATAGCGATGATGAACACCCCACTGACGATCTGGAAGGCGCGCTGATAGCGGCGCATCCGCACGACCCAACCTGTGGCGCGTTCGAGCCCGAGCGCCAGGATCAGAAAGGGGATGCCGAGACCTAGTGAGTAGCCCGAGGTCAGCCACATGGCCTGACCAACAGTCTGCTGGCTCATGCCGAGGGTCAGGATCGCTCCCAACGTTGCGCCGATGCACGGACTCCAGCCTGCGGCGAAGAAAATGCCCATCAGCGCTGAGTTGGCAAACGTCCCTGCTTTACCCTGGTATTGGACGCGCGTATCCGCATAGAACCAGGGGATGCGAATGACATCCAGTGTTGCCAGGCCGAACAGAATAACGATGACACCGCCGATGCGTCCCAGCGCAAATTTGTATTCGCCGAAAAGTTGACCGAGCGCGGTTACAGCACCGCCCCAGCCAATCACAAAGACGATGGAAAAACCGAGTACGAATAGCAGGGCATGTAGTAACACCTGGAATCGATCCGAGCCTGTGATGGCGGATGTTTCTTTCGTAACGCTAAGATCACTCATCTTGTTTTTTCCTTTTGCGAATGACTGGATGGAATCCCCAGCCGCACCGATAAGTGCGTGCCGCGTCCCGCTTCACTCTGGACCTCGAGCCTGCCTCCGATTAAATCAGCACGTTCGCGCATTCCAAGCAGGCCGAAGTGTCCACTCGGCGCAAAGTCGGTGGGACTCTTCGGCACGCTGAAGCCAACTCCATCATCCGTCACTTCCAGTTTCATTTCTTTATCAAAGACAATCTGCAGGGCAGCGCGCTTGGCATTCGCATGATGCACGACATTGTTCAATGCCTCCTGCGCGATGCGATATAGAGCTAACTCGACTTCCCGTGACAGACGGCGCTCCTGCCCCAATTGTTGAAAATCCACTTGCAGGTGATTCGCCTGGCTTGTTTCTTGTGTCAGCATTTCCAATGCGGTGACAAGTCCCAGGTCTTCAAGATAGATCGGGCGCAGGGCACGCGTGAGGCGGCGGAGATTTTCAATCGTTTGTTCCGCGAGGGCCTCCAATTCCTTGAGTGACTTTCGTCCATTCTGATCTTTGACAGATTTTTGTGCCAGTTGCACACGCTGTTTCAAAGCAATGACTGCTTGAATGGTATCGTCGTGCAATTCGCGCGCCAGCCTCATGCGCTCTTCTTCCTGCGCGGAGGTGATCGCGCCGATGTAATCGTGTAGTCCTTCCTGCGCGGCTTGCACTTTGAGAGCCATTTCAGTCAGTTCCATTTGCAGGTGGCGCACTTCTGAAATTCCGCCGACGGATTCTTTGATCGCCTCGAAGTCACCCCAGGCCAGCGCCGCGGCTTTTGATTCGAGTCTTTGCAAAGGCTGAACGATTTGCTTTGCCCCAAACCATAATGCAATGAGCGCGAGAATAAACGCAGGCACAAGTACTAATGGGGCCATCTGTGTGGTCTGTAGCGAGGGGCTGACGACTGCCTGCCAAGCCTCCTCTGTGATGAGCACCCAGCCTGTCGCGGAAATTGGGCTGTACGCAAAGACGTGTTCGCTGTCATTTACCTGGACATAGACGACACCGCTTTCGCCGCGTAACGCCTCTGCTACGCCTGGATGATCAGACGGCAGACTTTCAGGTGCGCTGATTCCACTCGCAAACAATAATCGCCGCGATGGATCGAGAAGATAAATTGTCACACTTTGACTGTCAGGATAAGAAGCAGAAAGAATTTCATCTGCAAGCGATTCGGGAGAAAACGCGCCCGCGACGATGATATTTCGAGAGGTGGAATACTGCGAGACAATGACAAAGATTCTGTTTGAGCTGGGATCAAGGTATGGGTTGGAGAAAACAGGTTTGGGGTCAGAGGAAGAAGCGAGTGGAATATTGTCTTGCGCGATTAAGCCCCAGAGTTCAGATGAATTGTTGGCGGCAATGAGTCGTCCATCTTCATCCAGATAAGCTAGTCCGCCGTCGAAATCTGAAGCAAGATCACCTGTCGCTGTGATGAAAGATGTTTCGTTCGACAATTCAGCCAGCGCCACGAGACTGGTGATGCTCGCGGCGCGATGATGCAATTCGGAGGCAAGCGCAGACGTGGCAGATTGAACGGCGCGTTCATCGCGTTCGCCAACGAGGGCGCGCATGTCCTGCTGATGAAAATAGACACTGCCAAGGGCGATGAGCAGTAAAAGCAAGGTGAGCGGCAAAATCGTGATGGCGAAGAGCTGCACGGTGAGACCGCGCAGAAAGTGAGCCCGCGGCTTTTTCATTCTTCTGCGATCTGGCCTGTGCTTTGCGAAATCCATCCGAGTGACACGGCACGCATGACGGCCTCCGTACGGCTCGTGGCTTGCATCTTGGCGAAGATGTGCGCGAGATGTCCCTGCACGGTGCGATCACTGATGCCAAGTTGTACGCCAATGGCTTTGTTAGTGAATCCTTTGGCAGCAAGGCGCAGAACGTCAAGCTCACGGTCGGTCAATGGCTCTGCGATGATCTTATTATCGGGATGCTTAAAGAGATTCGTCATCAGTTTGCGCGTGACGGCGGGATCCAAGGCAGACTTGCCTTCGTTCACATCGCGCACAGCTTGAATGAGTTCATCCGTTTTGGCGGTTTTCAATACATAGCCGTTGGCACCGGCCTGCAAAACAGCCATCACATACGGGTCGTCATCGTAGGCAGTAAGAATTAATACGCCCACTTCAGGCAAATGCGCGCGCACCCAGCGCGTCACTTCGATGCCGCTGGCTTTGGGCATCTGGATATCCAACACAGCGACATCGGGCTTGTGTTTTTGGATGAGCGCCTGCGCTTCTTCACCATCACCCGCCTCCGCAATGACCTGGAAATCGTTCGCACTTTCAAGCAGTTGTCTCACCCCTGCTCGGACGATGTGGTGGTCATCCGCCAGAAGGATGCGGATTTTGGTTTTTGATTTGCTCGATGACTTTGGCATAGCTGATTTCATCCAGTTCTTGATTATAGGTTTGTGTTTGAAAAACGTACGGGAAGGCAAACCAGGCGATGGCAAGGCCAGCCAGAAGTCCAGTGACGAAACGCATGAGTGAGTTGAACGAGCCAAGTGCATCACCCGCATAGAATGTCGCGGGAAATGCGTTGTTCGTTAGCGTCGCCAGCCATGCATTTGTATCACGGAATCCCTGTCCGATACCAGCCAGGTCACCGATTGCATGTGTACCGCCATCCAACGCAATGGGCAACAAAAGCAGAGCGAATCCCCACCATGATAATGGTTTGACTTTCTGCCGAAATGGATACCATAAGACTGCAAACAACCATACACTCGTATAGAAGGAAATCATACGGTCTGACCAGGCAACCTTCCAGCCCATTGATTCATTGCCGATGAACTGGCGCAAGATGAATGGGTTATCTGTGTTTTGCCAGGCGGCTTGAATTTCATTCAAAGAGTACATCGTCTTTTGACCAAAGAAAAAGAATGAACGCCCTGGCAGTTGGTGGCAGAAAAACGAATAGATCAAGTATATCGCTTTGCCTACGCTACTCCATCCAATATTCATGAACACAGGCGCAAGAAACGGAGTAAAGACCCATAAGCCATACACGATCAGGAAGGTTTCAAACCAATGATTGCCAATCCATTGAAAGATGGACTGTTTTGATCTTGGATGCGTGCTTGCAGAGATTGTTGACATTGTTTCCTTTACGGCGCGCCAGCTTCCGGTGAGCGGTTGAGGTTGGCGCGATAAAAAGCTATTGATTTTTCTGCATCAAATGTTTCAAACTTTTCCAGCCGGCCCCATGATGTGATAGCTAAGGGAACGTCGAGGGAAGGCCAGGGATAAGCAATCAGTCTTGTACCGCCCAGGGTATCCATCACCGCTCTGATTTGTGTCTTCAAGTCTGCGCAGGCGCTTTCCGAAAACTTGTCACAGTTGTACCAGAAAATAATATAGCCATGTTCCAGGTTGTGAACCAGATAGGCCGCGGGATAGGTGTAGATATTCGTATCATAAAATCCCACCTTCGCTTCTTCGGGATAATGCGGACCCGATGTAGGCGGGTCGGAGTTATATAAGCCTGGATCACTGTCAACGGGAATATGAGTGGTTGTCATTACAGTGACGGAGTCGCCTGCGGAGGGTCGAACTCCCTGCCAGATAATGAACCCGATGACTGCGAGAATAGCCACTCCGACGCCACCCCAAGTGAGATTGGAAATCAGCTTTTGTCTTTGGTTTCTTTGGTGTCTTTGTTGTCGTTTTGTTTTTGAATTCATAAATTATCCTTGTCGATTGGGATGGAAGTAAGCATCGCTATCGCCCACACCTGCACTCCCCCGCATTTGCGTCCTGGATAAGTTTGTGCCCGGTGCAACTCTTGGTACGACTGGGATTCATTTCGACGCATGATACAGAACGAATGGGTCAAGGGTGTTTGGCAAGCCAGCTTGGATTTCACTCAAAGAGTACATTGTCTTTTGACCAAAGAGAACAAAGGATCGTTCCGTGTATTGGCAGCAGAAAAATGAAATAGAGGAAAAAGATCGCTTTCCCAATACTAATCCAACCAATGTGCATGACCACGGGCGCGAGTAAAATCATCAACACCCATATGCAGTATACGAGGAGAAAATGTTCAAACCAGAGGCTTGCGAACCACTGGCCAAACGATGGTCTTCGTTTTGCTTTCACAGTAGGATTAGATATTGACACTTTTTCATTTATAGTACGCCTGGTTTGGACAATTTGTTTGTGAATACATAACCTTACTCACTTGTTCGAATGAATGGGCGTCAACATAATGATTGACACCCATTCGTACAGAATTTCTATTGAACGTTGAAATCAATCTCTTCCGAATAATCCAAACTTTCCTTGCGGACATAGACTTTTAATTTCCAGTTACCACTCATACTGAAATTGGCATTGATCGAATATTTCCCGCTGCCCTGGTCCGTGGCTGGACCGCTCATGCCCATTCCCATCATATCTGTATGATCGGCTGCGACATCCACCTTTGCACCTTCAATGGGGTCGCCCTCTGCATCAGTAATGGTTAAAATCAATTCCAGGTCACCCATCATGGCGGGATTGGGGTTGGTCTCTACCTTAATATTCACAGGCTTTGACGAGGACGTGTCATTTGTAGGCGTGACGGCGCCTCCACAAGCCGCCAGCAACACCGATATTCCAACAAGCAAACCGATAAAGATAAACCTTCGCATTTTTCTTTCTCCTTGGGTGAAATAATTACTCAACAACATTGATCATCAACATCAAGCCGCCTGGCTCGACGTTGTCGTTGGTGGTGTGGTGCAAAATGTGACAGTGCAGCATCCATTGCCCTGGTTCGGCTGCCACAAATTCAATATCATAGCGTTCGCCCGGCGCAACACTGACTGTGTCCTTCGTTAGTTGCGCAACTTCAGGTACGGGATGTCCATCAGTGGCAACAATCTTGAAAGGCATTCCATGCAGGTGCATGGGATGGATGAATTGACCGATGCCAATCAAACGCAGACGAACCAATTCACCTTTCTTAACTGTGATTGTTTCGGTAGACGGAAAAGACTTACCGTTGATGGTGAAATAGTTTGGTTCCATCCCGCCCATCGGCATGGCGGCATAGGTCTGTCCGTCTGTCATCCTCCACTCAGAAATCATCAGCGTTTTATCCACGGCAGACGGGTTCGCTTCGGGTTCCTTCGGATCAATGATGAACGGCGCATACAAACCTGCGCTCACTTGCACATCACCTTCGTAGTGCGAGTGATACATGAACGTTCCGGCTGGTTTGGCGGTGAATTCGTATGTAAAGGATTCGCCAGGTTGAATCGGATCCTGTGTGACTCCAGGTACGCCGTCCATCGCATTGGGGACTTCGATCCCGTGCCAATGGATCGTCGTGGGGGCTGGCAATTCGTTCTTCACAATGATCTTGACCTGATCCCCCTCAGTGACGCGGATCATTGGTCCCGGCACAGTTCCGTTATAGGTGTATGCAGTGACGGTCACGCCATCCAGAATCGGCCACTGTACCGCTTTTGTTGTCAACTCAAAAACTTTGACTCCATTCTCATCGCGATACGCAAGCGGTTGTCCGCCCGTGGTTTCCGTGGCAGGCTGAACGTTCGGAGCAGTGATCGGCTCCATCATATGCGCGGCATCTGGGTTGTCTGCCATCATACTGCCTGGAGTGGCAGTCACACCTGCACTTGCGCCAGGTGCAAGTGTCATTGAACTGCTATTGTTCATTGGCATGTTGTTGTTCGGGGTTACTGCGGGCGCACAAGCCGCAAGAATCAATGCAAAACTGACAAGTACGATTATTGAAATTCTCTTCACGATTACCTCTCAAAAAATGGATGATTATCGTCCGAATATAACCAGACCCCGGCGTCTCTGCCAGAGCAAAAATACGGATGGCGACATAGGCAATATAGCCTATGTCCCACCAGACACATGGATTTCGAGCGCCTTTTGGATAGTGCTTACTATCTTTGTATCTGCATGCTGGGCTGGCTGGTCTACTAAAGAGAGCCACGTGTGTCCGTCATTACCATGCAAGATCAACGAGGCTGGTTCAGGTCCACTGCCATACACCAGTAAAACAACCATCTGACAATCGCATTGATCCGTCCCGTGATGTGGACAAGTGCACTGACCCTGTTGCAGGGATGTGGTGAGGCGCAAATCAAAAGTCTGCATCATACGCAGACCTGCGTCACTTAATTGTTGCTTGAGCCAAGGCAATACTTCATCGTAGGAACGATCGGCAGAGAAAAATGGAGGGTTTGTATTCATAGTAGACACCTAATAAAGGATTTCTGTTTCATTCTACAGTTCCTGTTTCACACCTTAAAGAGCAACTTGACCCATTCGCAACTAGGCAAAATTGCCTATAAACCTTTTCATTGTCAGGTTTAGGAAATCATTCATAACCCATTGAAGGCTTGCATAAGCAAAAATGCCTATCGCTTTCATAGCAATCTGGCGCAAGACGCACAAAGCGATCAAGACTATCATGAACCAAAAGGAGACACTATTTTGAAACGTTACCTCATTCCCATTAGTGCTTTTCTACTGGCCTCCGCCTTTATCGCGGGTATCTATTTTGGGATCCTCACCTGGGCACAAGGCTCGGAGTATGCCTCCAAACAATTCTTACTTAACCGTTGGTATCTAGTGCCGATCTGGGTTGTCTTCGGGTTTCAAGCCGCGCTCTATTCCACCCTGCGCTTCCGTTTGTTCATGCCAACCACAACCACGGGTCACGCAGGCGCGCTGATAGGAACGAGTGGCGGTACCTCTGTCACCGCGATGGTCGCCTGTTGCCTTCATCACGTCACCGACGTTTTGCCGATCCTTGGACTGAGCGCCGCGGCTACCTTCCTCACCCGCTACCAACGTCCGTTCATGTTAGTTGGACTTGGCACCCAAATGATCGGAGCCATTATTATGCTTGTCGTGATTTATCGTGAGCGCCAAAGATTATTACCCACTCAAAAATTACAACCTGTTTTGGAGAGTCAATGAAACGTTTTATCCTGCCCCTGCTTTTGACCTTGACCCTCATCCTTGCCGCTTGCGCTCCCACGCAAACTGCCCCGCTTCAAACTGACCCTCAGCCTGCTTCCGTTTCGACAAAGGCTTCCTCATCTTCGAGTGAGTCTGCAACCCGCTCCGACCAACAGGGTGCCGTCACAGTAACCGCAACCCCGTTGAATCTGGATAATCCCTCCGATCAACTTGAGTTTGATATTGCGTTGGAAACTCACTCAGTTGACTTGAGTATGGATCTTGCAACACTTGCGACTCTGACAACCGATACAGGTGTGACAGTTCCTGCCACGCTGTGGGATGCGCCTCGTGGCGGGCATCATGTAGACGGCAAATTAATTTTCCCCGCAACGAAGGATGGCAAATCCATACTCGAAGGCGCGACCAAACTTACACTCACTATTGTCAACGTGGATGCGTCATCACGTATCTTTGAATGGAATTTAAAATGACAGGAGTTTCCATGAATAAACGTCATCTCTGGATTATGTTGCTTTGCTGTTTACTTCCCATCGTGGGGTTGTCTGCCATTCTGCTCTTCAAAATACCTGTGAACACAATTGTATATTTTGGCTTGCTCTTACTATGCCCGCTGGGTCACATATTCATGATGAGCCAAATGGGACATGATCACAACAATGAACAACACAACGAACATATCCCTCTGGAAGCCGAAAATAAAAAGTAAACCGTCTTTACTCACTCGACGAGATTTTCTCAAGATAGCTATGCTGGGAGCGGGCACACTGGCATTTCGTCCATTCTCAAGATCGTTCCGCCCTGACTTTCCACAAGCAGATAAGTTGGGACGCATTACTGTCGGCAAGGTGG
>JAYUGV010000322.1:0-20741 GCA_043767565.1 Anaerolineales bacterium | reverse complement strand
CTGGGGA
The DNA here is from genome assembly GCA_043767565.1 of Anaerolineales bacterium. Classification (GTDB taxonomy): domain Bacteria; phylum Chloroflexota; class Anaerolineae; order Anaerolineales; family Villigracilaceae; genus Defluviilinea. Next base: position 20,734 of record JAYUGV010000322.1, on the reverse strand, counting down.
CTGCACCACCAATGAGCCGATGACTTCACCGCGCAAGGCGATCGGGACGACAGCTCGATTTGCTTCTGTTTGTTTACCTTTATCTTTGCCCGAGCCGGATCCTTTTATGTTGATGAGCTCTTTTAGCGGCGCGGATCCAGCCACGTTATAACGATAGCCTAAAAGCTTTTGTTGTTCGGGCAGGCGAGACCAGGCTTCGCGGGTGGTTCTGCGGCTGATTATTTCGGACTCTGCGAGTGCCTTGCGAGTATCGTCAAATAGGCGGGCGTTCTCGATCGCCAGGCTGACCTGGTCAGCCAGGAGGCTAAGCATTTGGATATCTTCGTTTGTAAAGGTAGCGGTTTCTGTGCTTTGTACATCGAGCGCGCCGACAATAATGTTCTTGCTAATAAGCGGCAGTGCCATTTCAGAATGCGTTTCAGGCAGATCCGGGTTGTTGAAGAAGACCGCGTCAGTACCTACATCCATGGCAATGCGTGCTTTTCCAGAACCGGCGGCATAGCCTACGATGCCCTCTTCACCAATTCGCAGCCTGTGATTACGCTCAAGCATTTTTTTGCCGCCTGCGCTGTTCGCTGCGCTTAAAATGGCGAATTGGTTGATCTCATCCAAAAGGAAGATACCCACATGGTAGAAGCCGAAGTTTTCACTGATCACCGTGGTAATGCGCGGGAGCAGGAGTTGAAGATCACGAATGGCTGTAATGGTTTGCGTAACTTGTGCCAGGGCTTCGAACTGCGCCGCGCGGCGTTGGATCTTTATGTTGGCGGTCTCCAATTCTTTGGAGCGGGTCGCCAGGTCTGTAGTACGTTCTTCAACCCGATTTTCCAGTCCTGAGATCAACCCTTGAAGTTCGCCAGCCATCGTGTTGAATGTTTCTGCCAGCCCGCTGATCTCATCGTGGGTATTTAATTCAATGCGCTGTGAAAGATCACCCGCTGCAAAAGCCTTTGTGCTTTGGGTGAGCTGGACGATCGGTTCTGTCAACACGCGCCCAATTACAGAGCCGAAGATAATTCCCAGAAAGACAGCAAGAAGGAACACATAAATTGATAAGGTGGTGTACGTTGTTCGAAGTTCGTCAGGAAGCTGGCTCCCCAAGAGGGTGTAAATTCCACGGGCGGTAAGGAATGAAACCAGAGCTGATATTACTGATATACCAATAATGAGTTTAGTCTGCAAACTAAAGAAATCGCGTTTAACTTCCGGGGAGGTTTGATTTTCAGTGTTCATAACTAATTTTCCTCGGGACTTTCAAATTGGATCACAACTTCTGAACCAGGTAAGGCACGCCCCAGTTCCTCTACAGCAGTTTGGAGCACGTTGCGCATGTTGATGGATGCACCGATCTTGGCGGTCACTTCACCGATCTTGGCTTCTTTGGATGCCCGGCGTTGTGATTCCTGGAGAAGGCGGGCGTTATCAAGTGCAAGGGCGAGACGGTCTGAAACAGCCTGAGCGAGGTTGATCTCATCCTGATTCCATTTGCGATGTTTGGTGGGCGCTTTGATGTTTAACACGCCGATGGTTTGACCACGTAGTTTGACAGGCAGCGAAATGGACGGCAGTGTCTTGGCGGTTTTGTCATCGAACACGACAACTTGTCCTTTTTGTAGAGCTTCACGGATTTCGGCTGTCTCGACCAATTTGGTTAGCAGCTTTCCCCCAATAGATGACTGGTTATATCCAAGCGTTGATTCCTGTTGAGTGAAGTTTTTCCATTCGGCTTGCTGGAATTGGTTATACAGCGCCTCGGCTTCATCGCGAGCTTGTTGGGTCTGGCTGAAGAGACGGGCATTTTCGATCGCGATAGCCACTTGATCGGCAAGAATGCTCAACGTATTGGCGTCGCTTTCGGTGAAGGCGCCGGGTTTTACACTTTGTACATCCAATACGCCGATAGTCTCACCGCGGTAATTGAGGGGCAGCGCCATTTCGGAGCGGGTGGTTGGGAGGTCGGGGTTGTCGAAGAAAGCCGCATCAGATCCAACGTCGAGGGCGATGCGGGCTTGTCCAGTTTGGGCAACGGTCCCCACGATACCGGTCAAGCCAACCTCCAGGCGGTGACCACGATCCAGCATCCTTTTTCCGCCTTCGCTGTTGGCTGCCTGTAAGATGGCGAATTGTTTGGTGGCATCCACGAAAAAGATGCCGACATGGTAGAAGTCAAAGCGTTCACTCACGAGTCGGGTCACAAGCGGCAGGAGGATCTCCAATCTTTGTTCGGTAGAGATCGTTCGGGAAACTTCACTGATCGCCTGGAGGTCCTGTGCGCGGCGTTCGCTGAGCAGGCGCGCCAGTTCTACATCGGCAGTGCGTTCTGCGATACGTCTCTCCAATCCGCCCAGCGTATCTTGCAATTGGCTGGTCATGCGGTTGAAGGTGTTAGCCAGCGCGCCGATCTCATCCTGGGTTTGAATTTGCGCGCGAATGGAGAGATTGCCGTTTGCAACCTGGTTTGTGATCTCGGTAAGTGTGATGATCGGCGCTGCCAGCCTTTGCGATGCAAAGAAACCCAGCAAACCAACCAGAATAGTGATCAGCACAGCGACCAGCGTGATGACTTGGGTTTGTTGCCGCACTGGTTGAAGCGCTTCATCCACATCTTGATGAACAATAATACTCCAACCCAATTCAGAGACTGCACCCTGCGCACTGCTATTCGTTGATGAAAACACCCGCTCTTGGCTAACCAGGCTAGGATGACCCTCATATGTGATCTCCTGAAAGGATCCCATCGCCCTGCTCAACCCAGACAACTCAGCCTGAGTAATACTTTCACCGCTCAACAGCGTGTCATTTAGGATACGTAAATCTATCTCTGAGGCAGCGCTCATGGCGCCCTGCTGAAAGTTTCCCACAATAGCGGATACATCATACGTGCTCCGCAAAATGCCAGCCACTTTTCCTTTATAGGAAATAGGCACAGCCAGGTTGATAGAGTAGGTATGACTGCTCTCGTCAAATTCTGGCTGACCGATATAGACTTTGCCTTTTCCCAGGCTGTATGCTTTTTTCCACCAGTCTTCATCTGCCTGGTAGTAATCGGATGTGCGATTGGTAGCGGCAATATTTGCCCCATATTTATTCGTTAGAAATAATTCTACATGATTTGGGAATTTAGATTGGAAGTCGCGCAGTTTACTGGCGGTGTCGTTATTCAAGACACCGAGCACGACGATATCGTTATCCGGCGCGGATCGCCAGCGATTATCGATGACCAGGATCTGACTAAGAATGCCGCTGTTCGTTCCTACAAAACTGTCATTGGCATTATTGGCAATTTCACCAAATTGTGACCCGACAGACTGGAGGTTCTCTATTTGAGCTTCCAGCTCCTTACCGGTCTCATAAGCGAGCCTTTCTGCGAGGGTCTGTTGGTTGCGACCCACCTGCCGGGTGACTTCGGTGCGGATCAGATTGTTTGTCACCGCCGCAATGGCGCCTACAGAGATGACCGAGACCATGATGAAGAACAGGATCAGCTTGGTGCGCAAAGGATAACTCGAGAATTCCTGTAAAAGATAATAGGCAAATATCCCAATGCCTATCACCGCAACAATCGGAATATAGATCGTCAATAGCCTGATCCCCAGACGTTCGAAGGGGATGAAGACATCTAATATGATTATCCCAACACCGAAGATGATGCCGAGGGCGGTCGCCCAACCCAGTTGAGGTTGAATTAATGTTAATGTGGCGACCATGTAAATACCGATGAGGCCGCCAATCCCGAGCACTAACCCGACACCCGATAGGAACACCGTGGCGATCGGGAATAGCAGAAGCATCCCTGCGATCATTAAGTACGCCGCAGGTTCAGGTCTTTTTTTCAGGCTGTAACGGATCGCCAAAATGTTCAATAGTGCCACAAATGCCGTCGTCTCGGCGAGTGTGTATAACTGCCAGGTTTTGATGGTTTGCGCGAGGTAAAGATAAAGACCAAAGGTACCCAGGAATGCCACTGCCAGGACAATAGCCGTCCGGAGCGCATATTTTGCTCGAGATGAATTCGGATTCCGTAATTCGCCGGTAGTTGAACTATTCATTGTGGGAACTCGCTTGGTCTTTTATCAATTTAGGCTTCTTCTTCAACGGCTGCACTTTGGAGCTGTACCAATACATCTGAGCCGCCCAGCACACGGCTGAGTTCTTCTGCGGCGGTGCGCAGAATTGAATCGAATTGGGTGGTCGCGCCGATCTTGGTTGAGATATCGGCGGTAATGCGCTCGATCTCAGCCTGGCGTTGAGTGGATTTGAGCAAGAGCGACGCTTCAAGAGCCAGTGACAAACGTTCTGCCACGGCTTCAGCCACATCGACCTCATCTGCATCCCATTCATGTTCATCTGGCACGCGGATATCCAATACGCCGATAACCTGATCGCGCAGGCGGATGGGAATGGAGAGGCTTGAGGTTTCGCCGCTCTGTCTAATAGTCTCTTTCGCGGTCATGGCTTGTTTGATCTGAGCCGAAGCCAGGAGTTTACTCAAAGACGTTAATTTGTTGGCGGATATTTGATAGCCCAGGCTTTCTTCCTGGGTTTGCAGAACGCGCCATGATTCGCGCAGGAAGGAACCGGAGGTGCGCTGCGCCTCTTTCAATAACTCTTGTGATGTTTCATAGGAGCGCGCATTTTGGATGGCAATGGAGACTTGATCTGCCAGGGTGGAAAGTACCTCAATATCTTCTTCCTGAAAGGTGTTGGAGACGAGGCTTTGGATATCCAATACGCCGATGACTTCGTCGCCCACGCGCAGGAGCAGTGCCATTTCAGAGCGAGTGTCTGGGAGGTTGGGATTGTTGAAGAAAGCCGCGTCAGATCCCACGTCCAAAGCGATGCGCGGATTCCCTGTCGCAGAGACAAAGCCCACGATGCCACTTTGTCCGATGGCAAGTTTGTGTCCGCGTTCAAGCATGCGTTTGCCGCCAGCGCTGTTTGCGGCGCGTAACTCCGCAAATTCCTTTGCATCATCGATTAGGAAAATACCAGCATGGTAAAAGCCAAACTGTTTGCTGATAAGCTCAACTAGATTGGGTAGAAGTGTTTCAAAATTCTGGTTGGCAGTGGTCGCACGCGCAACTTGGGCTATGGCTTCAAATTGTGCGGCGCGTTTTTCATTGCGTTGGTTGGCTAATTCAAGATCAGACGTACGACTGGCAACACGGTTCTCAAGGTTTTGATTTAATTCCTGTAGATTTTGGTTTGAAACTCGCAGACCCTCCTCGCTTTTGTTTGCGCGTAGAATGGCGTTCCGCAAACTATCTGTACTGAAGTAAATGAGTACGGCAATCGCAATAAAAACGAAGGAGAGATCACGCGAGAATCCGATCGGGTCTTGAAACCGGGGTGTTAATACACTGTTTTTTTCAAGAAGCCCGAGCATCCAAATGACCCCAATACTTGTAATAATGACCACGCTGCCTGTGCGCAAACTTATCACAATACTTGCGAGCAAGCCGAGGGCTATATAAGCAATAATGACTACGTCCTTCACGCCGTCAGCGAAATAGGCTTGTATGCCAAGCCCAAGCCAGCCAAGGGTCACTATGGTCAAACCGCTTGCATTGATATTGCCACGACGAAGTAAAAACAGGGCGGCAAACAAAACTAGGATCAGTCCAGAAAGTACTATTACGGTAAGATCTATTTTTTCGCGCGTCAGATACGGGATCATAGCGAAGGCAAGTATAAAGACCACCACCCACGCGAATCCATTAACAAATCGCGCACGGAAGTTATCTTCCTCTTTTTCAAACACGGGCGGGCTAAAGAATTTCCGGATCATTCCGCCTCCGCTTTCTTGAGTTGGACTGCAATGTCCATGCCCGGCATGATGCGCCCCAGTTCCTGCGCGGCGGTCTTGAGCAGTTCGTCCACGTCGCTTTGCGCGCTGATCTTGGCGGCGATCTCGCCGATCGAGCGTTCCTTTGAGGCAAGCTTCTGACTTTCAGCGAGCAGCCTGGCGTTCTCCATTGCGATTGCTGAACGTTCAATGATGGCGGTCACGATATCCAGCTCATCTTGATCCCATTGACGATTCTCCTGCGAACGGATATCTACCGAGCCGATGACTTGTCCGCGCAGTTTGACGGGCAGGGACAAGATCGCGCCTCGACCCTTCCCTTTGAGCTGATTCCTGCTCAAGGAGTTTTCATCCTGGCTCTTGCTGCTTTTCTTGTAAAGCAGTGTGGATTTTGCGCCGCTATGCCGGATACCCTCGAGTTGTTGAGTGCGTGTGAAGCGGCTCCAGCCAGTTTGAACGAATTGTTTTGAAAGTGACTCTGATTCAGCCAGCGCCTTACGCGTCTCTTCATATTGACGGGCATTCTGAATGGCGATGCTAACCTGATCGGCAAGCGTGGAAAGGATGTTGATATCTTCCTGATTGAAGGCATTTGAATCCGTGCTCTGTACATCCAGCGCGCCGAGGATCTGGTCTCCAATGCGGAGGGGCAGGGCGATCTCCGAACGTGTTTCAGGCAGGTCGGGACTGCTAAAGTAAACAACATCAGCGCCCGTATCCAGTGCGATGCGGGGTCTTCCAGTACTGGTTACATAACCGACCATGCCGGTTTCACCTACTCGTAAACGATGACCGCGCTCGATCATTCTTTTGCCGCCCTCGCTGTTGGCGGCGCTGAGCACCGCATATTCCCGGGCGGAATCCAATAGAAAAATACCGACATGATAGAAGCCAAACTCGCGGTTGACCACCGTGGTGATTTGAACCAGTAGATTATCCAAGTCACTTGTAGAACTGATCGTACGGGCAACCTGAGAAATAGCTTCGAATTGTTTTGCGCGGCGTTCATTTCTTTCATTCGCCAATACAAGTTCAGATGTACGCTCCTCAACTCGTTTTTCAAGCCCTGCTAACAAATCACGTAAACGGGATGTCATCGTATTGAAGGCTTGAGCCAATGCGCCGATTTCATCGTTAGAATCAATGACAGCCTGTGCGGTTATATCTCCACGGACCACCTGATTTGCAGTTTGGGTAAGCCGAATGACGGGCGTAGATATGACCCGCCCGATTGCCAAACTGATGATCACTGCAGCAAGCAATAAGCCAGCTAGAATTAATGCCGCCTGCAAAGCGGACGAGCGAATTTGAGATTGCGTTTCAGCCCTTGCAGCTGTAATCGCACCCTGCATTTCTGCGACTGGTACCACCAAGGCGATGCTGTAACCGCTTGCCTTAACAGGCGAATAGGAAAAATAAGTATCAATGCCATCCACTTGGATTATGTTTAACCCATTTCCGCCTGCCGCCATCCGGCTCGTGATTGCTCTGAGTTCATTTGAGCCCTCTCCTAATACTGTTTGCTTGAAAAAGTCGTCTGGCTTTAATGCCAGGGAATTTATCCCAAACAGGTCATACCCGGCGGGGGGCATGGTGATGATGCGGCCTGCATCATCAATCATAAATGCATAGCCGGTCTGCCCGAGCTTGATGGAAGATATCTGTTCTTCGACTCGTGCCAGTTGAATATCAGCCGCCACGACTCCGTTGAATTCCTCTCCCATGTAAACTGGCGATGCGGCTGTGACAACCAAGCCGCCGCCAGCCGCATCTATATAAGGTATGGTCCAGCGGGTGAGCCGTTTCGGGTTGAATAATGGCGCCGTTATTTCGTAATACGGTCTTTTCGTCGCATCGAAATCGGGAGGCAGCAAAGACGCCAGTTTTATATTTGGGTAATAGCGTACAATGCCCTTTGGGTTTATATAATAAATGGCAAGAATTGAAGGATTTGCTTTTAACAACTGGGGTGTGGAGAAATCAAGATACGCGGTTGTATTCAATTCAGCCAGAATCGATTCGTCCAATTCGGTATTTACAGGGACAAAAACGGAAGCCGCATCTGTGGGCGAGTTTCCATATTGCCCGCCTTCAAGTTGGGTCAGGCCTGTTGCCGCGTCCCAATATGTACCCTGACTCAGGATTGTCTTCTGACTCTGAAGCGAAATTCGGTATGCAGTCAGCCTTTCGACCTCATTTTTTATATCATTGAAGAACTGATTTGCATGTTCAGATTCCAATGCTGCGCTATTAACTAACTGTTCCTCTGCTAGCAGGCTTACGCTCGCATCAAGTCTTTGGGAAAGTGAACCGGTAATATTTGCTGCACGGTCAATGCCGAAGAATGCAAGAATGCCCAGAGCAATGCCGCCGGTCAGCAGAATACCAAGCACAACTTTAACTTGCAGACTGAAATTTCGAAAATTTCTGGCGAGTAACGCCATGGAAACAAGCAAGCCCAAGACAATGAAAACGATAACCAAGGTTTGACTCAAATTCACTTTGACTCCTTGGTCTGGAATTGGATCAACACTTCAGAGCCGCCGAGCACGCGCTCTAATTCCTGTGCAGTGGTCTGCAAAATGTTTTCGAGATTGAGCGCGCCACTGATCTTGGTGGTGGCTTCAGAAATTAAGCGTTCCTTTGAAGCACGGCGACGGGCATCCTGGAACAGGCGGGCATTTTCCATGGCGAATGCGGCGCGCTCGGCAACCGCCTCCACCAAACTGATCTCATCCGCCTGCCATGTTTTGGATGGATCGTTGGATTCGATGTGCAGGATGCCGATCACTTCGCCGCGCAATTTTACCGGGACCGCGACGATCGCTTGTGACCCGGCAACTTGGTTCGTTACGATCTCGCCTGTCCTGACTGCGGAAACAACTTCAGGAGAGTTTAATGATTTCTCCAGCATTTCGATGCGCCCCGTCTGGTAGCGGAAGCCAGTCTGTTCGGCTTTGGCTACTGTGCGGCTCCATTCGGCGCGGGTGAACTCGTCGTACACATCCTGCACCTGGGTAAGTGCGGCACGGGTTTCAGTTAATAAGCGGGCATTTTCAAGTGCAATGGAGACCTGATTCGCGAGAGCGGTCAATACTTGCAAGTCCTCGTTTGAGAACGCGCCTGCCTCTGTGCTTTGCACATCCAGCACGCCGATCGTCTCACCGCGCGATTTCATGGGCAGAGCAACTTCAGAGCGGGTAGTGGGGAGGTCGGGATTGTTGAAGAAAACAGCATCAGCTCCAACGTCGAGAGCGATGCGGGGTTGTCCGGTTTGAGCGGCATAACCCACGACGCCGGTGCCTAATTTCAAACGGTGCCCGCGTGCCAGCATTTTTTGTCCGCCTTCACTGTTGGCGGCCTGCATGATGGCGTTTTCCCGTTCGCTATCCACCAAGAAGATGCCGACATGATAAAAGCCAAAGCGCTGGTTGATCAGATTGACTGCAGTGGGGAATAGCGCACCGAGATCTTGTAATTTGGCGATGGCTTCAGAAAGCTCAGTGATGGCTTGCAGCTGCGCGGCGCGGCGGGAGGTTCGTTTATTGGCGGTTTCCAATTCAGCGGTGCGGTCATTCACTCTTTGTTCAAGGTTACCGGTGAGATCCTCTAATTCCCGATTGACTTTGCGGACATCTTCCAGACGCAGGCTTTCCGTCCGATTTTTGAAGTTGCCAAGCACGATCAGGACAACACCAATTGTTGTAATGATGCCTGCAATACCTCCGACATTACTTGGCAGTGTAATGCCTAAATATGGAAGTGAAAAAAGTGCTGCCATATTGATGCCAACAAGCAAGAATACAGCCCAGCCCGAGAGGAAGGTACTGCCTACGATCAAACCAAGAGGTACGAAAGCCAAAATACTGCCCCCAAATTCGGCACCCGTATGTCTCACGATATCTATATAGGCAGAAAGGGAAAATGCCATTGAAAAAAGAAATGCACCGATCCGATATGCTCTTGTTTTTCCCAGCACATATGCAATCGGCGAACTAATCAGGGGAGCGGCAAATCCACTAAAAGATTCTGCGTATCCTTGTAATTGGGCACCGGCAATAAAACCGCTTAAATTCAACAGGCCAATCACCAGGATCAATGAAAGTGACAATTGCGCAGAACGTTGTTCGCCGACTTCCTGGATGGATGGATGGGGTCTGACTAGGAACTGCCACGCGCGAAAGAACCAGTTCCCACGGTTTCCATTTGTTCTTGAGGTTTCACTCATAGACATGTCTTACTCCGACTTCTTTCTGCGGGCAGATGCGCCATCTGTTTTTGGCGTATCTGCGGTGGGTGGGGCGGAGGGATTCACTAGTTGAAAGGAAACGGTTGAGCCTTTCAAGTTTTGTCCAAGCTCCTCCACGGTGTCGCGCAGGATCGAATCCAGTTGGAAGGATGTGCCGAGTTTTGTGCCTACTTCTGACAGGAAGGTTTCACGTGCCGCGCGTTTTTGGGCTTCGTCCAACAGACGGGCGCCTTCCATGGCGAGCGCGGCGCGTTCGGCAGTTGATTCGATGATAGCGCGTTCATCATCTGTCCATTTGCGGGATGCGTCGGAAGCTTTCAATTTCAAACGACCAATGGTTTGACCGCGCAATTGGACAGGTACTAACAGGGTGTTTTGCCCTTCATGAGATTTCTGTGCAGCGTTCAATGCCTCAGACTTGACACCGTCATATCGGTAGCCCTTTGTCTGGATGGTATCTGCAAAGCCCTTCCATGCCTGGGTAACCAACTGGCTGGATGCAGCCTCAGCTTCGCGTAAGGCGCGTTGAGATTCTTCATGTGAAATGGCATTCAAGATCGCGATCGAAACCTGGTCTGCTAGAATCAATAAAGCTGAAGTATCGTCTTGTGAAAAGGTATTGCTTTGAGTGGATTGAATATCCAAGGCGCCGATCACAGTATCACCAGATTTTAAAGGCAGTGCGATTTCTGAATGTGTTTCTGGTAAATAGGGATTATTAAAATACTTGGCGTCAGTTCCAACATCAGAAGCAATTCGAGCCTGTCCACTTTGGGTCACAAACCCGACGATGCCCTGCTCGCCAACTTTGAGGCGATGCCCAAGCGCCAGCATTTTTAATCCACCCTCACTATTGGATGCCCGCAGGATGGAGTATTGGTTTTGTTCGTCCAAAAGGAAAATACCGACATGATAAACATTGAAGCTGTCGCTAATCAATTTCGCTACATAAGGCAGCAGCTGATCAACATCCTGGATAGAGATGGCTGAGCGTGCTACATTAGCAATGATGCTTAATTGCTCAGCACGTTTTCCAATTTGTTGACTGGCAACGAGTAATTCGTGAGTACGTTCTGATACCCGTTGTTCAAGATTTTGTTTTGCATTTTCCAATTCACTTTCTCTTTGCCTTAATGTCTTATTGACTTGTTGCAAATTATCCTGCCTGCGGCCTGCAATGGCAGCAAAAAATCCCAGGAAAATAGGGGCACTATCAATAATCCAAAGCAACGAATCAGTAGTCTGAACGTAAAGCAGACTAGAAAACTGGAAGGGCAGGTTGGAGTCCAATAATCTAAGAATAGTGGCTGTGATGGGGAAGATCAATCCAAACAAGCCTCCCAGCACAGCATATTTCTGCGTTTCAGTTAAGCGTGAAAGATTAAATCTTTTCATAATATGTTGATCTCAATTTAACTTTTATGTTAATTTTCAGCATCGCCAAGCTCAAAAATTATTTCTGAAGCAGTGCCAAGCTTGTGGCCTAGCTCTTCTACGGCAGTTTGCATAATTGCGTCTATATCGCTGACGGAACCGATCTTGGCTGAGATCTCGCCGATGGCGCGTTCACGGTTCACGCGCCGTTGTGCGCTTTCCACGAGACGGGCGTTTTCAAGCGCGAAGGCGGTACGTTCTGCAGCGGACTCTAGCAGGGTGATTTCATCCTGAGTCCACCGACGGTTCCCCTTTTTTGATTTTACATCGAGAACGCCAACGATCTGCCCGCGGAATTTGATGGGGATGGTGAGCTCAGTCGTCTCTTTTTCAAGTGAGAGGCTGCCGGTTTTTGCCAGAGATTTAACCTTTTCGAGGTTATCTTTTTTAGCCAGTGCAACGGTGCGATTGCCATCGAACATATAACCTGTATTCTTTGCCTGATCTGCAAAACCGCTCCACTCCTGTTTGATATAACTCGAAAAAGTTTCCTCAGTTTTGTTGAGAGACTCGCGTGCTTCTGTAAATAGACGGGCATTCTCGATCGCTATGGCAATTTGATCAGCCAGAGTTGTTAGAGTGGCAATATCACTTTCTGTAAAGTCGTTGGGTCTGGTGCTTTGCACATCCAATACACCAATTACTCGACTACCAACACTTAGGGGAAGCGCCATTTCTGAGCGGGTGCCTGGAAGGTCGGGATTATTGAAAAATACTGAGTCAGCTTCAACATCCAATGCGATACGAGGCTCGCCACGCAACCCTACATAGCCAACGATGCTGTTCATATCCAGCTTTAATTTATGATGACGTTCCAACATCGCTGCCCCGCCTTCGCTGTTTGATGCGTGTAATACTGCGAATTTGCTGGTCTCTTCGATAAGGAAAATTCCTGTGTGATAAAAACCGAACTGTGAACTGACGAGGTTTGTAATGTTTGGAAGGAGTAGGTTTAGATTTTGAATAGATGCGATAGTTCGCGCTACGCTGGAAACTGTCTGCAGTTGTAATGCGCGTTTTTCCAGTAATGTAGTACGTTCTTCAACGCGTTGCTCAAGCGTGCTGTTGAGGTTTTCCAGTTTTTCAGTAAGTGTCCTGAGCCTTGAAATATATTCGTAAAGTGGCACTATAGCAAAACGATAAAGTATCGGTGCGACCAAAATTGTGAGTGAAGTTGCATCTATGACAGACTCTGCTAGTACAGGTAGTTGAGGCGCAAACAGAAAAACAACCATGATCAGTAATTCGATCAAAAAAATCGAAGCAACCAGAATCGCAAATGAGCGGATAGGGCTGAGCACTTTTTTTTCAGTGGTATCGAGCGTCTCACTGATTTGGTCTGTTTGTGGCGAAATCGGCATGTTACCAGGTAAGTTCATTTGTTTTCCTGTTCATCAATTTCAACGCGGCTTGAGCATCTCAGAAATTTAATTTTTCTCTTTAATCCACTGTGTTTATAATCTGGATGCTTACTTCTGCATCGCTTAATGACTTGCCAACCTCTTCAACGGTTGTGCGAAGGATGGCATCAAATTCCGTAGCTGAACTGATGTTGGCAGCGATTTGGGCGATGGCTTGCTCACGGTCGGCGCGCTGGCGGGACTGCTCAGTGAGGCGGGCGCTTTCCAAGGATTGTGCCAGGCGCTCAATTGCCAATTCCAGGGTTGTGATGGTATTTTGCGAAAAGCCATCTTTGAGGTTGGCAGACACAACACCGATCGTTTGTCCACGAAGTTTGATGGGAATCACCACCTGGTTTTCATCTATTCCTGTAGTGGTCCGATTTCGTATCACAGCGGATCCGGTTTTCATCACCTCATCGCCATGCACCGGGGTTTCAGAGATCGATTGGATGCGGATATTGTCGAAGCGATAGCCGGTTTTGGTGAGCAAGCCGCTCTCACCAAGTGTTTTCCAGCCTTCACGTGTGAACTGTCCATAAGCCTTTTGTAGGTCGCTTAAATTTTGCTCCACTTGTTGAAGCAGGCGGGCGCGTTCAATGGCGGTAGCCAACTGGTCTGCCAGGATCTGCATGATCGCAATATCGCCTTCATCGAAGGCTTGTGGTTGGTCGCTTTGCACATCGAGCACGCCGATCATGCGGTTTTCCACTTTGAGCGGCAGAGCCATCTCGGAACGGGTATTAGGAAGATAGGGGTTGTTGAAAAATACCGCGTCTGCCCCGGTATCGAGCGTGATCCTGGGCTCTTCGGTAAATGCAACCCGTCCCACAATGCCGACTTCCCCGATGCGCAATTTGTGGTTGTTGGCGATCATCTGTTTTCCAGCTTCGGTGGGCGAAGCGGTTAATACTGCAAATTCCTTATTGTTATCCAGTAAAAATATTCCGGTGTGATACAACTCAAAACGGTTTTGGATAAGCGTGCCCGCTTTATCAAGTAATTCTGTCAGATTGTGGGCGGTAGCGGCATCGCGTGCAATTTCGGCAGATGCGCGCAGACGCAAGGACTGATTTTCAAGGTCTTTTGTGCGATCGGCAACGCGTTGTTCCAATTTGCCGATGATGTCCTGGAGTTGTTCCGCCATTTGATCATAGGCATTGCCGAGCGCGCCGATCTCGTCGCGGCGATTGATGGAGGCCCGTGCTGAAAGCTTGCCTGCCGCAAAACCCTCGGCAATACTGGCGAGTGCACTGATGGGCTCAGCAATGGAAGAGGCTGAAATGGCAACTGCGGCAATCGCGATCAAAATGGCGAAGATCGCGAGTGTGGCGCTGCCCAGCAGGGAATTAATCGAACTATTCAATATGTATTCGCGCGGCACCTCTGCAATGATGAATACATTCAAAAATTTGATGTGCTTATAATAGCCCAGCACAGGTGCGCTGGCATAATTTTTGTAGGTACTGTTGCCTTCCGGAGCGCTGCTATTTAACAACGTCCGCAATTCCTGTGTGTTGAAAGTTGCAGGTGTTGTGCGTGTTTGAGTGAGCGGGCTCAGGGTTTCCTGCTCGCCCGTGGTAGTGATCTCGGATCTTTTTTCAAGAAGGTATGTTTCCATTGCCGTGAAACCTGGTGTGTTCTCGACAATGGCTTTTATCAATTTAGAATTCGCGCGCAGTACAACAATACCGCGGACTACATTCCCGTCTGTATCGTAGAATGGGGCCGAGGAGATAAGGTTAGCATCGCCAAAAGTTGGATTCTTGGAAAAACCGGTAAAAGTGCCAATACTGCCTTCCCGGAAAAACAATTCCGATCGTAGACTCTTGCCTTCTCTGTTTATATCCGTGGACACAACAACTTCGCCCTTAATATTCAACACCATGATCTCACTGTAAAAGGCTGCATTTGTGCTTTGAAGATCCACGAGACGATTACGCGCGAATGTTCGATAAAGCTCCAAGTTTGTCTGGTCGGTCTCACCGGGAGTTAAGATCTTCAGAGCATTCTTTGAAAAACCAGAGTCGCGGCTGATCCTTAAAAGGTCGACCTTAAAGTTGTCAATAACGGCATTGATCTGGTCTTCCTTTAATTTAGAAACAGTTTCGAGCACATTACGAACCTGTGATTCGTTATTGACATACGCGCCGATCGCGGAAAGAATGGCAGCCATCAGGGTTGGAATGGTCACAATAATGACGAAAGAAGTTAATAATTGATTGCGCAGACTACGATATCTGCTGCTTCTGGCAACAATGGTCGCAGTGAGCAGTAATAACCCGGTAGCGCTAAGAAATGCCAGCGCCGCAATTGCAACAGTCGTATCAGTACGTAACCTTGTGATCGACAATGGATTAGCGTTCGCATACAAAATCCCCGTGATGCCGCTGATGATCAGAACTAGAAAATGTGGGTAATATTTGCGAGGCATCCCGGCTGGAATGGATGCCAGGGGTGTAACAAAGATCAATACGATCGCAACGGGAGCAATGCCCTCCCAAAAAGAAGTGAGCAGGACGGCGAAGATAATGACAGATAATGCGCCCACGAAGTTTGCAGCGATACCCCTTTTTTGGCGTGCAAGGTTTAGGGTGGGGAACTGTGCAATAGCCAGGAAAAATATTGCACCACTAATGTAAAGTAATTGGGGCGATGGCTCGCCTAAAAAACGAAAGCGCGTAAGTACGTATATTACAACAAACCCTAAGCCCGCCGCACCGAGAAACAAGGCGTTGTAGCGGCCGTTTTTATAAAAAATATTTCCAAGCCGTTCATCGGCTTGTTGAGCGCTGCTATCCTGGTTTGAAAAACTCATCATGGGTTTCAACCTGTTGTACGTTTGGTTCGTCGTTTTTGAGGTACCTGCTCTGGCAACTGCCCGATAAACACGGAAACCTCGGAGACATCGGGTAATTGCCCAAGTTCGCGGGCAGCGGTTTGAAGCAGACCATCGATATCCAGTGACTGGCCGAAGCGTGTGGCGAGTTCTCCGATGGTTTGTTCCTGTCGGGCGCGTTGCTGGGCATCTTCAAGCAGACGCAAATTATCCACAGCCAGCCCAACCTGATAAGCCACCTCGCGGATCAGGTCCTCGTCGGTTTTGTTCCAGTTCTGGTTATCTTTTCTAGCCAAGGCTAAAGACCCGATCTCCTGTCCGCGCAAGACGATCGATGTTTTCAGATCACTCTCACTCGCCTGACTAGATGCCTCGGCACGCACTCCCAATGGGGTGTAGGTGAAGGCATGTTTTTGATCTTGAAGCTTTTTGGACCACGCCTCTTTCACGCGCAGAGTTGATACTGCTTCGAGCTGCAAGATCGCCGCCTCAGACTCGCTTAACAAACGCGCATTTTCGATCGCAACAGCCACTTGATCGGCAAGGGTTTGTAAAACATCCACGTCTTCCATGCGAAACGCCTGGGGTTGATCTGACTGGATATCCAAAACACCGAGTACTTTATTGCGGATCAATAAAGGCAGCGCAACTTCTGAACGGGTCATGGGGAGATCAGGATTATTGAAGAAAACAGCATCAGATCCAACGTCGAGTGCGATGCGAACTTTTTTCTGGGATGCTACATAGCCCACGATACCTTGTGCGCCAACGGTAAGGGAGTGTCCACGTTCGACCATCCGTTTTCCGCCATCTGAAGAGGCAGTTTGCAGGATGGCTTCTTCGCCGGTCTCATTAAGCAGGAAAATGCCAGCATGATAAAAACCAAATTGCCCGGTGATCAGGTTTACAACAATATTGAGTATTGATGCAAGGTCTGGCGCATCCGAGGTTTGGCGGGCGATATAAGATGCAGCGCGGAGTTGATCGGTCTTTTTAGTGATCCCGGCTGTGCGCTCCTGAACTCGTTCCTCGAGATCATTGATAAGTCTGCTTAAATTCTCGGTCATGGTGTTAAAGTCTAAGGCGAGTTCAGCCAGTTCCCGGGTTCTAGGGATATCTGTGATCCGAAAATTAAAATCTCCTCGGCTGATCTGATTCGCCATATCACGTAACCCGATAATGGGTTTCGCTAGGTAATTTGCAGAAACTATCCCGCCAACGATCAGTAAAACCAGAGATATTAAATAAATAACAAGCAATCTCGATAAATACGCACGTTCTTGTGCCAAGATCGTATTGGCGGAAATATCCACCCCCAGAACGCCGACCCGTTGCCCAATCGAATTGAAAATAGGTGTGTACCCAGAAAGGAAAGTTCCATACTCGTCAGAGTAAAAATCTGATTCAAGCACTGTATTGGTCATCGAATCAAAATTTTCAACGAGTGCGGGGCCTGGTTCCTCATAGCGAGTCCCGTACGGTGAGTAACCTGTCTCGCTAGGCAAACCTGCATCAACAACAAAGTAAATCCCCTTGGCATCTTTTCGCATCGTGTAAACAAATCTTAATTCGGGGTCAGCTTTTCTGATCTTAAGATTTTGCTCGCGAATCTTTTGAAAACTTTCATCTCCCTCAACTTGAACCTTTTGTAGATCGTCGCCATCTTGTTGCAGCCCTGCCAGCGTAGTGATATTTTCGAGTCGATGTCGTAAGCTATTTCTTAACTCGGTTTTGAAGTTTATATACAAAATGGATGACACAACCGCGGCGAATAAAGCCGCCAAAATGATCAAGACGATGGCAAGGCGTGATCGGAAAGTAGGATATCGATTGGTTTCCATGCTTATTGATCCAGTGGTATGTTAAGTTGGTTCATCCAAGCTCAATTCGATCGTGGCACTGGATGCGTCCAATCGTCTACCGAGTTCCTTGATCGCAGTTTGCAGAACGCCGTCAATGGTGTTGGATGCCCATATCTTTGAGTTGATCTCTGTCAGCATGCGCTCACGGGTCGCAACCTGGCGGCTTTCATTGACCAGACGAGCGTTTTCAAGGGCAATTGCGGCTTGGGTTGCGACTGCGTCAATCAGATTTTTTTGTTCGGTGGTCCATTCGCTGGTACCTTCAATGGATATTTCCCCGATCATTTGCTCGCGCAGATTGATCGCGGAAATAAACTTTTGAGTGTTGGCGTCGTTGCTTTCTCCGATCCCATATTCCAATTCATTCTTGCGCATCGAAAGTGTGCTCCAGCCTTGAACCAGATATTGCTGTTGGATCGTGCGCATTTCATTGATTCTAAGCTGGGTTTCCTGGAACAAGCGTGCATTTTCAAGCGCAACGGCAACCTGACCAGCCATGTTCTGCATAGTCTCGATCACTTCAATGCCAAAATCCGATGCTTTCATGGATTGCACATTTAATGCACCAAGCACCCGGTCACCGGCGATCAGGGGCAGAGCGACCTCGGAGCGGGTATAAGGCAAAAGCGGGTTTTCGACGCGTTGCTTTTCGTCGGATGTGTTTTGGGAGATACGCGGTGTTTTCTCGCGGATGGAGGTTGCGACCATACTCTTGCCGGTTAATTCAAGGCGATGGTGGTTTTGCTTCAATACTTTGCCGGCTTCCCCGGTTGCTTCTTTTAATTCCGCCAATTTTTCGCTTGGGTCAATGATGTAGATGGCGGCATAATAGTAATTGAATTGATCTGTGAACATATTGATGATCTTCGCAAGCAGTTCGTCAGGATCATGAATGGAAGAGGATACTTTCGCAAGATCGTTCGTAGCTTTTAATAAGCGCGTGCGTTCTTCCACTTGCTTTTCAAGGGTGCCTCGCAGTTCCTCCACGCTTGCCACCATGCGGTTGAAGTGCATGGTCACCTCGGCGATCTCGTCAGTCGCGGTAACTTTTGCGCGTTTGGATAAGTCGCCTGCTTCAACGGCTTTAAATGTTGAGATCAATTCCTTAAGTGGGATCGAAACTGTACGTGAGATAAAAAATGCCAGTCCAGCTCCAAGCAGTAAAGCGAGGAAGCTAACGATCGCTGATTGAACTTGAAATTCCTGACGCAAATTTTGATTTTCAGCAGTCAGGCTTTGGCTCATAAAATGAAAACCAACGGGACCGATCATCAGAATGCCGATGGCGATCAAGATCAAAATAAGGGCTTGGAATTTTAAATTTAGGCGCGGTCCGGCGAGTCCATTCAGCTGGGCATCAAAACTTTTCGGGACAAGAGCAAGCCGGGCTGGGACGAGGAGGCGGTCGATGATCAAGATGGCAATGATGATGATTGCCAGAACCGATACGAGTCCGCCGATCAATGAATAAACGAACTGGTCGGGCGTAATAATACCTTTTTGGAGCGAGTAAATGGATGTTAGTAATATATCAACCACATAGGCGACTATTAATGCCGCTGTCCCGTAACGCCATGTTAGCGCTGTGATCTCTGTCCAAGCTGATAGTTCTTCTTTAGGATCTGCTTTGATCTGGTTTTTTGACCAGTCGCTGAGACGTTTGCGTGCATTGGGAGTCATATACCATGCGATTGCAAGGAGAATGAGATTGCCAATCAATATAAAACCAAAGGTACCAGGTTCAAATTTGATGTTGTAATCTGTATTGATCAGAATGGAATACGTCCCCAATACAGCGCCTGGGACTGCTGTCAACTGGGCAATGGCTATAATGATGATGATATACCAGCCGCCAGCGCGTTGCAAAAGGTTATCCAACGAAAATAGGCGCTTCATAATGCAGCCTTCTTTTCATCTGATGGATTAATGCCGACCTTAATATAAGCGCGGTTTGCTCCAACTGCGCGGGTCAATTCACTGACCGTCGTTGTGATAATGGTTTGCATATCGGTGGTCCGTCTGATCTTGTCTGTGATCTCATACAAAACACGTTCGCGCTCTGCCTGGGCGCGAATCTGTTCCAACAACCTCGCGTTTGCGATAATTGCCGCCAGGCTGCCGCCCAATGTGCCGAGTAACTCCTCATCTGTTTCTGTGTATGCGCTTGGAAGTTCGCTCTCTACATTAAGAATACCAAGCAGTTCACTGCGATAGATCAACGGGACAGCCATCTCGGATCGAATGTTGGCACTCCCTGCGATATAGCGCGTATCTTCCTGCACATTATTGATGCGCAAAGTCCGGCGATGTGCCGCCGCCCAGCCTGTGATCCCGCTCCCGATTGGAATGTGCAATTCATATACATCGTCTGAATAACCGATGGACGCTCTGACTTGAAGTGTTTTCTTTTCACGATCTGCCAGCATAATGGACACGCGATCTCCGCCAAGTGTTACTTGCAAACCGTTCACCGCTGATTGCAGGGCTTCTTCCAGTGTTGTGCCTGAAGCAGCAGTGGTGGTGATATGGTGCAGGAGGCGATGTTGTGCTAAATGCTCCTGGGTTTCGGCGAATAGTTCAGAGTTGACCACGGCGATCGCAAGTTGATCTGCGAGAATCTGGAGAGTACGCAGGCTCTCTTCACCGAAAGAAAAGGGTTGTTTGCTTTGCACATCAAGAACGCCAACGATCCGTTCGCCAACCTTTAATGGGATGGCAGCTTCGGCGCGGGTTTCAGGTAACAGCGGATTTGAGTAGTAGGTGGCATCCCGAGTTGTGTCATTCACGATCAAGGGTTCGCCGTTGCCTGCTACATAGCCCACAACGGATTTTGAACCGACACCGAGTTTGTGCCCGGCGCGTTTCATTTGTGCGCCCGCATCACCTGTCGCTTCGCGGATAACAACGAATTCCCCGGGTAGATCCTTCAGAAAAATGGCAGCGTGATAAAAGTCGAATCGTGAGCGGATCAAGTCGGTGGCTTTTTTGAGTAGTTCATCGAGATTCAGTGAACTGCTGATATCGCGGGCAATCTCTGCGGCGGTTTCAAATTGAACCGCGGTTTTTCGGCTTTCATCGAGCACACGGATATTGTGAATCGAAGTGGATACCCGGTTCGCCACCAAGGTGATGAATTGCAGGTCA
>JAYUGV010000321.1:0-7991 GCA_043767565.1 Anaerolineales bacterium | reverse complement strand
AGCAGGGCAAAGCCAGCGATCACCCATGCAAGGCTGCCTGTGAGAATGCCCAAAAACAAAAAGAACAGAAAGACCCGTCTTTTGAGAACGGCACGCAGAAAGTTGACAAATCCGATGGCTTGAAGATCCATGTTTGGAGTGGAGGGTTGCATCCCTGCAAGTATAAAGCATAACGAAATAGAGTATGAAGGGCGTTCAATGACAAACGCATAGATGTTGGCCAAAGCCTGCTCGCCTGTAAAAGCACTACCCGTAAAGCGGATGAATTTATCCCTATCTATGCTGTAATTGGGATATCTCTCTTCAGGCATGACTGGGCAGGGTAAAATTGCCAGATACCTTTCATCTCCACAAGCCGGTTGAGGAAATATTCATGAGCAGTGTCAACAATTGGAATCAACAGATCATTGATGAATTTCGAATCCGCGGCGGCATTGTCGGCAATCGGCAATTGCTTTTGGTGCATACCATCGGCGCCAAAAGCGGACAGCCGCGCATCAACCCGCTGGCATATATAAAAGATGGCGAGCGCTTCGTCATCGTGGCTGCCAAGGGCGGCATGGCGACCAACCCCGCCTGGTATCATAATCTCGTTGCGCATCCACAAGTGACAGTGGAAGTGGGCACTGAAAAGTTCCAGGCTCTCGCAACCCTTGCCATAGAACCCGAGCGCACACGTCTTTATAACCAAATGGCGGCAGTCACCAAGGGCTATGCTGAATATCAGCGTAAGACGGCGCGTGTCATTCCTGTGATTCTGCTCAAGCGGGTCAAGTAGAAAAAAAACTCTGAGCGAATATCCTAGTAACTGATGTTACGCACCGTCCCGAAGGTTTGAGCGGCTCAACCAGGTTTTTCAAGAGAGCCTTCGGGACGTTCTGCGTAAGGTGAGCTAGTAAAATAAGTCCATGACCATCCCCTCCCATCACATCGATATCAACGCACCTGATTTCATCGCCGATCCCTACGCCCAACTTGAAGCGCTGCGGCGTGACATGCCTGTGTATAACGACCCGCAGTGGAACAAGGTCTTCTTCACACACCATGCCGATATTTTAGCCCTGCTCAAGGACAAACGCCTCGGGCGCACGATGCTGCACTTGTATTCAAGAGACGAGATCGGTTGGCCCCCGCCCGATCCACGCCAGGTGGGATTCAGAAGCTATCAGGATAATGTCTTCATGGATATGGAGGGCGCATCCCATGCCCGCATCCGTGCGCTGGTGACCAAAGTCTTCACGCCCAAACGGGTGGAGAGTCTGCGCGGCAGATTGGAGCAAACGACGCATCGTCTCATTGATGCAGTCATCGCAGATGGTACTTGTGATTTCGTCCATGCCATCGCCGAGCCGCTGCCCGTCGTGATGATCGCAGACCTGCTCGGCATCCCTGAAGCGCAACGCCAGAATTTGCGTCCGTGGTCGAATGCCATCGTCAAAATGTACGAGCTGGGCTACACCGACGAACAAGTCAATACCGCCAACCGTGCCGCCACCGCCTTCATGGAAATGATCGGAACGCTTGCGAATGAACGCCGCGCCCACCCACAGGATGATCTCATCACCGACCTCGTGCAGGTCAATGAACACGGCGAAACCCTCACCGAAAACGAACTGCGCGCCACCTGCATTTTTCTGTTGAACGCCGGTCACGAAGCCACCGTCAACGGGTCAGCGCTGGGGTTGCGGGCACTGTTCCAGAACCCGAGTCAGCTTGAAGTGATGAAAGAGGCGGTGCGTCAAAACAATAAATCGCTGCTCAAGACCGCCGTCGATGAACTCCTGCGCTACGAGACTCCGCTGCCCATGTTCGAACGTTACGTGCTCGAAGATATGGACATCAACGGCATCCCGCTCCAACGCGGTTCCGAAGTCGGACTATTTTATATTTCTGGAAATCGCGATGCCGCGCGCTTCGACCGACCCGACGAACTGATTCTGTCTCGAGCAAATAATCCCCTGCTGACATTTGGACTCAGCACGCATTACTGTCTCGGCGCGCCACTGGCACGCCTTGAACTACAAGTCTTGTTCAGCGTTCTCTTCCAACGCCTGCCGAATGTCCACGCTGCAGGTGAAGCCCAATTCGCCAAAGGCTTCGTCATCCGCGGGTTGGAAAAACTGCCGATCGAGTTTTGATTCATCACGTTGCTATGTCATGCTGAGGGCGCTTTTCCCCCGAAGCATCTCTACCACGCCGTGTCCGAGACTCTTCGCTTCGCTCAGAGTGACATGGTTACGCACTAGGTCATAAGGGGCTTGAATACTTCAGATGATGGCGATACCATTTGCATAGGCTTTTTATTCACTCACCTTACGCAAATCGGGCAAGAACGATCACTGTAATGCGACATTTATGTCGCTCTTGCCTATGAAGCACCTGGGAAGCGAGATAAATCTCGCGTTACGGGTATCACCGCGTAAGCTGAATTATTCAATTCTATCCATCGCATGTAGAGGTACCAATGAAAAAGAAAACCTGGTTGAGTCGAAGATTGTTCCTGGGTCTGGTACTGGTTCTACTCTTGCAAGCCTGCTCCTTGAATACACCCAATAACACCGTCGTTATTGGGTCAACGCCCACCGCCACGACATCTTCAAATTCATCGAATAATGCCCCCACTGCCACAACCATACCGCTTGAAATACCCAGCCCCGCACCAACTCCGGTTCAGAGCATCGATATCTGCGGCTTCTTTACAGCCGCCGAGGCTGAGCC
Source organism: Anaerolineales bacterium (assembly GCA_043767565.1). Taxonomy (GTDB): domain Bacteria; phylum Chloroflexota; class Anaerolineae; order Anaerolineales; family Villigracilaceae; genus Defluviilinea. The sequence goes on along the minus strand of JAYUGV010000321.1, from coordinate 5,273 downwards.
CATTGTTGGCACGGCATTGATCGATCTCACCCCCGGCACTGATATTGATGAGGTGACCGGTAATCCGCTCGAGTTTTGCACCTATAAAGGCGATGATGTCGCCCTCGTGATCTCCCTGGTGAAATCAAACGCCGTCAAAGACTCACCAGAGTGGCAGGGGCAGCTGCTCAACACTACCAACATTGACCAACCCAGCGCAACTCCTGCGCCATCTTCTGATATCGGCGAACAGGCATACTGGGTTGTCAATGAAGACGCAGCTGGATGGTACGTTGCCAAATATCCTTACGTCTTCGCGCTCGTCGTGGGCGGGAATATTGGATATGCGGAAGATTACAAAGAAGATATCAAGACTCTGGCGCAAAAGGTTTTGAGCGGTTTGCCATAAGCAACCTCCATATCTAACAGATACCATTCAAGAATAGTTCAATTTATATCTGAAGAGCATATAAGCTTTACATCGCAACTCACATGCTGCTTTGGGGTTTCAGGAACCAATAACGACACCCATCTTTATGCCGGAGGACTTCCATGCAGACCACAACCCAAAGCCGCACCTCACAAATCGCACTAATCGTTCTGACTGTGATCACAGCGCTCCTTCATTTTGATCGCGCGCTTGCAGACCCCGATATCCGCATCCTCTTCATTCTGAACGGGCTGGGATACTTTGCATTAGTGGCGGCATTTTACCTGCCAATGTTCCAGAAGTTCCACAAAGCCGTACGCTGGATCTTCGTCAGCTATACCATTGTCACCATCCTGCTCTATTTCGTTTGGGTGGCAATGAGCGGCGATTGGACAATTCCACTTGGTCCGATCGCAAAGATCGTGGAAGTGATCATGATCGTGCTCATCATCCGCGAACCGTGATCGTTCATTTTTTGCAACTTCAAGTCAGGACACTGGCAACGCAGAGTAGATGAGATATACTCGCGCTCATGACCATCCCAAAGCCACCCCTCGACCCATTAATCTCCGCGCCAGACAGCAACGAATACTTCAATGCCATCAGCCATCTGATCGGCGCGATATTGTCCATTTCGGCGCTTGCAGTGTTGGTAACACTGGCAGCAATCGCTGACAAGCCCGCACACATCATCGGCTTTGCGATCTATGGGACGAGTCTGTTCCTGTCCTTTCTGTTCAGTTGTCTCCTGCACTTCTTTCTACTCTTCAAGAAATACCTGCGCATCTTTGGCATTCTCGATCACGATGCCATCTACATCCTCATCGCCGGAACCTACACACCCTTCTGTCTGACCATCCTCAGCGGCGCGACAGGCTGGGTCTTATTCGGGATCATCTGGAGCCTGGCGATCTTCTTCATCACTTTGAAATCGATCTTCTTCACCAAGATCCCCGTCTGGATGTCGAACACATCCTTCCTCCTGATGGGCTGGATCATCATCTTTCTGATCGGTCCCATCTACAGCCAGCTCGGCACAGGCGCTATGTCCCTGCTCATCGCGGGCGGACTTTGCTACACCATCGGCGCATTGATCTTCGCGAACGGTAAACCAAATCCCTTCCCACCCTATTTCGGCAATCACGAGATCTGGCATCTCTGTGTTCTGGCAGGCAACACCTTTATGTTCTTGGTCATGTTGTTTTATGTGTTGCCGTATCCAGGCGCTCAGTCTCCATAAAATACTCACATCTTCTTCATTCCAACCAAACAGTGAAACGATATACTCCATTCAACTTTTACAAATGGAGAATATCATATGAATCAAAAAATGGTCTTTAGTTTCGTGTTGGCGATATGTGCGATGGCATTGGCGGCTTGTACTACTGCCGCACCAACACCAGCCACATCGAACAATAATGCAGCCCCCACAACAGCCAGCAATACAAATACAAATGCGACTGCGCCAGCCGCATCAACCAAAACTGAGATCAGCAGGGATCCGAGTCTCGCGTGCAGTGGCGGCAAAACTTCAGCGAGTGCCACAGTCGAGTTGACGGAAGGTCCGTACTTCACAGCCGGTTCGCCAGAACAGGCAAATCTGTATCAGGCTGGCATGGCAGGCACGAAGCTTGTCGTCACAGGTTATGTGTACGACACCAACTGCCAACCGGTAGCGAACGCCTTATTGGATTTCTGGCAGGCAAACGCGAATGGTGAATACGATAATAGTGGCTACACCTTACGCGGACACCAATACACCGATGCCAATGGTCATTACGAATTGACTACAGTTGTCCCTGGGTTATATCCGGGGCGCACCGAACACATCCACTTTAAGGTACAGGCGCCAAACGGCAAGCTAATCACCAGTCAACTGTTCTTCCCTGCCGTACAACAAAACGACTCGGATGGAATCTATGATGCGAGTCTGCTTCTGTCCATTCAGAAGTCGGATGCCGAATGGCAGGGTCAATATAACTTTGTCGTCCCTGCGAAGTAGATTACAAATCAAAAACGCGACTCGTAACCGAGTCGCGTTTTGATTCAAGCTCAGTTTGAGAATCACAAAATTCCCCTCTTCCATTCTTTTGCCAGATCACACATCACGCGAATTCGAGCTCAAACAATTCTTCCATGACGCGGTAGACCGCATCATTCTCATGAACCGGCTCGATAACCTTGATCGCCACATCATCGCCGGGTATTACCACACCACGGTATGATGATTGGCTTTCACAGAACCCAAATACTAACCCTATCCTGCTCGTTTTGACGAACAGACTGGGCAGTAGAAAACCAAGCTTCTCCCCCAGCCAGCGGATTGAAATGCACTCCTTTAATGCTATACTTTGTTAACCAAATTAGTCGCTTATTTCCAACACACCGTCCCATTGCCTCATACTCGCAAGTCAACAAGAAAGGGATCCTATATGCGCAAGATATTATTTTTCGCAATCGTCGCAATCCTTGCAGTAACGCTGTACGCTTGCAGTCTCTTCTCCCCTACGCCCGCTACGAACAAAAATGGTCTAGTTTCAGGGGACCTGCCCACCCTGAGTTTAACAGTGCAGGCGCAGAACTTGGTCTACAACTCGGTTGGACAAACCGTCCCTTATACTTACGTCATCACAAATGTCGGCACATCAGTTCTTACAGGAACTTTGACGATTGTCGATGACAAGGCTGGCGTCAACTGTCCGCTCATTAATACCGTTGGCAATAAGGATAACAACCTCGATAGCCAGGAAAGTCTCACCTGTACCTCAACGTACACGCTCACTCAAGCGGACATCAATGCCGGTAACGTCACCAGCAACACGGTCGCCAAGTTAGGCGCGACTGATTCGAACACGGTGACTACGGTTGTTCCAATCACCTTGAATAAGGTTTTAAGCCTCACCATCTCCGCCAATCCAGCCACTTATAGCCAGGCGGGGCAAACCATCACACTTACATATTCTATAAAGAATACAGGCACGGCCCCACTAGGTCCGACGCAATTCGTCGTCAACGTGGACCGTCTCGGCGCGATCAACTGTCTTGCCAACAATACCATTATTGCCCCCAATGAATCAGTAGTTTGCACATCCACATATACGACCACCGCAAACGACATGGCTGTCAATCAATTGACATTCAATGGGGTCGCCAATGGTGGTGGTGCAGCCACTATTCAACCGGCGGGCATTAACATCGCGAACACGAATGTTGTTGTCAATCCGGGCAGCCCTTCATCGACCCTGACGAAGGGCACCACGATCCAACATAAGGTTGAAGCTGGTGAATGGATGCTGCAGATCGCGCGTTGTTATGGCGCAGATTTCAATGCTGTGCGTGCTGCAAATCCGCAGGTTTCGGATGCAGCCATGATCAAACCCGATCTTGTTCTAAGCGTTCCTAATATCGGCAGCAATGGAAATATGTACGGAAAGCCTTGCATTGCCTATTACACGGTGCAAGCGGGTGATACCTGGAATTCGATCGCGCAGAAACACAATGCAGATATCGCTGTCTTAATGGAAGCAAACCCGGGCGTGACATTGGCGAACGGGATCAAGGTTCGGGTGCCGCTAAATTCTGCAAACGGGAATCCAATTCCGCCTTCGAGTGACGCGATCCGTATCAATATCCCCGCAGGAGCGACAGGTACAACCGTCGCTGGCAGTGTGACTGCTTCGGGTAAAGTGCGGTATGTGTTTGGCGCTACACAGGGACAATTATTGAGCGTCAAGCTCAATGCGCCTGTGAATGAAGTGTCGCTTGGAATTACAGCTGCCAATGGAACGCCATTGAAAACACAGGATACAACCCTGACCTTCTCTGGAACGATCCCAACAACTGGAGATTCATCCATCAATATCATCGGCGTTTCTGGCGCCTCGAGCAAATCCTTTACGCTGGATATTTCGATCACGACCCCTGCGGTTCCATCGGCTTTTGAACGAGTCGCCGATATCAATCCTGGACCTGGTGACTCGAGCCCGTCCTATCTCGCTGTGTTCAATGGCACCCTGTATTTCAGAGCCACCGATAACACCAACGGCGCCGAACTATGGAAATACGATCTGGGCTTGAAAGCCGCCAGCCGCGTACAGGATATTAATCCCGGCGCGCCAGGTTCAGACCCCAGCTTCTTAACTGTCTATAGCAACGCATTGTACTTTGGCGCTAATAACAATGACGGTGCTGGTGTTGAACTCTTCCGCTTCAATGGCAGTTCCACTGGGCGATTGGGAGATATCAATCCTGGTGCTGGCAACGGGAACCCGGCACATATGGCTGTCTTCAATAACTTCCTATATTTTAGCGCCAACGGCAATGATGGCACGGGGACAGAATTATGGAAGACCGATGGCACCGCCATCAGCCGCGCTGCAGATATCCATCCCGGAACAGGCGATTCAAATCCGGCATTTTTGACAGTCTTCAACAACGCACTTTATTTCAGCGCTACCAGCAATGACGGCGCAGGGACTGAACTCTGGAAGTACGATGGCACAACCGCCACGCGTGTATCGGATATCAACAGCGGTGTGGGCAATTCCAATCCATCCTATCTGACGGTCTTCAACAACATGTTGTACTTCAGCGCCAATGGCAACGACAGCACCGGAACAGAGCTTTGGCGATACGACGGTACAACTGCCGGACGTGTGGCAGACATCAACCCAGGTGCGGGTGATTCTGGTCCCACCTTCCTGACCGTATTCAATGGCGCGCTTTACTTTAGCGCCACCGGTGACAGCGCCGGGACCGAACTCTGGAAGTATGACGGCGCAACCACAAAACGCGTCAGCGATCTCAACGCCGCAGGGAATTCAAATCCTGCATTCCTGGCAGTCTTTGACAATGCGTTGTTCTT
>JAYUGV010000320.1:0-3237 GCA_043767565.1 Anaerolineales bacterium | reverse complement strand
TCTGGAGTCCGCCAGCTTGCTGGCGAACATCATTTCCAGATCCAATATGCGACACCGCGTCCCAGCCACACCAGCACGAGACCAAGGATCACGTTTGCACCGACATTCGCCAGCGCATTGAACGTCTCACCGTCACGGAGTAAGTTTATCGTATCATTGCCGAAGGAAGAAAAAGTTGTGAACCCACCGAGGATGCCAACAAAAACCAAGGCGCGAGATTCAGATGTGAACACGCCGCGCGCTTCAGCAAGCTGGGACAGAAAACCGATCACAAAACAACCGATGAGATTGACCATCAACGTTCCAAAAGGGAAGTCAATGCTCTTGCTCACAGACTGAACCCATGTACCCAGCATATAACGTGAGACCGAACCCAGTGCACCGCCAAGCGCAACAAAAAGTATGCTCAAAATAAATCCTTATGCACCGAGCGGATCAAATCCTTCTCGTCGAACAACATCGGCGGCAGGTTGTCCACATCAAAATATTGGATCTCAGAGATCTCATGGCTTTCCCTAAATTCACCGGCGACGATCTCGCAAAGATACACCAAGCTGACGTGGTGAAAATGCGTAGAACTATCTGCCAGCAATAAACTCACAACTTCAATAGTCATACCCGTCTCTTCAAAAAACTCGCGGATAATCGCATCCTTGGGTTGTTCATGAAATTCCAATCCACCTGCGGGAATACCCCAGACGAGTTTGCGATACGTATGTTTGAACAACAGGATGCGTCCCTGTTCATCGAACACCAACGCAGCAACTGCCATGCGAAACCTCGGTCGCAAGATCCGTGAAGCCAGGGTCTGAGCCCAAAGTGGAATTATTCGCCAAATACGTAAAAGGATTTTGATCATTTATATTTTTCTGTCTTCCAATTCTTTGTAGCCAAGATCAATTTGGTTCGGGTTAACAAAATATGCGCGATAGGTGACTTCGCCGGAAAACTCAAGCATAGACTTCAAGCGTCCATGGATCGACGGATGTTTGACAAGCGCTAATGCTTTATCTCGATCGACCCACTCTACCAGTAAGCTCTCTACGCTTGTTTTTGGTTCTCCAGAAATATATTCGCAAATGAAATCCAGCATCAAAATGGATGGTCTCCTTGTGTTTGAATAAATCCCCACCAGAGAAACTGGTTTAACAAGAATCCCCGTCTCTTCAAAGACTTCTCTTTCAAGCGCATGCGTCAGAGTTTCACTTTCTTCCACCTGCCCGCCAGGGAATTCCCAATCACCGCGCCTCGGGCTTTTGATCATCAAGACTTGTCGCTGCGCATTCGTCACGAAAGCCGCAACCGCGACAATATGCATTGGGTATTTGTTGTCAGCCATTAGCATTTTATATCACATAAAACAAAGCGAGCGGACGTAATGTCCGCTCGCTAGTTCCGGCAATTTCAACTTACCCGCCGAATGTTTCGCCCAGCCAATCCAGAAATCCTTTTTCCTGCGGTTTGACCGTCGTCCCCAAACTTTCTGCCAACTGCTCGAACAACGCACGCTGTTCTTTGGTCAACTTGGTTGGGATGGCGACATTCACAATGACCAACTCATCGCCCCGTTGATTCTTGCTCCGCACATGCGGCACCCCTTTGCCTCTTATGTGAAACACCTTACCTGTTTGCGTGCCAGCCGCGATCTTCAATTTTTCGTCGCCATCGATCGTTGGCACAGGCACCTCGGCACCCAGGGCTGCTTGTGCAATGTTGATATCGAGATTCAAAACGATATCGTTCTCACGCCGCTTGAAGAATTGATGCGGCGTCACATCCAGCACCAAAAACAAACTGCCATTCGGACCGCCAAACACACCCGGTCCACCTTCCCCGTTCAAGCGGATCTGCGTGCCTACATCCACGCCAGCGGGGATCTGCACTTTCTTCTTGATATTCTTGCGTTCCAAGCCAGCACCGCGGCAGGTCTTGCACGGCGATGCAATGATCTCACCGCGACCATTACAAGCCGGGCATGTGCCGGTTTGCACCATCTGACCCAAGAAAGTCTGACGGATCTGCCGCACTTCACCCTGTCCATTACAAGTGGAACATTTCGTCGGCGATGTGCCGGGCTCGGCGCCGTTCCCATTACAGCGTGAACAAGTCTCTTCGCGCGGGAACTCGATCTCCTTATCCACGCCAAAGACCGCTTCTTCAAATTTCAACGTGACCTGCATCTGCAAGTCGCGTCCACGGCGCGGTGATTTGCGCGAACGCCGTCCGCTTGCAAAGCCGAAGCCGCTTAATAGGTCTTCGAAGATATCGCCAAAATCTCCACTGTAATCATGGAAGCCGCCGCCCATATTGCCCAATCCCTCTTTACCAAAGCGGTCATAGCGGGCGCGCTTCTCAGCGTCCGAAAGCACACCGTAGGCTTCGTTCACTTCCTTGAACTTTTCCTCAGCGTTCGGTTCCTTGCTTACATCAGGATGATACTGACGCGCAAGTTTACGGAACGCGCCTTTGATCTCATCATCGTTCGCGTTCCGTCCAACTCCCAGGGTTTCGTAATAATCGTTACTCATAACTGGTCAAACGTCGAAGGTCAAACGTCAAAGGCCACAAAAGACTTTCGACATTTGACCTTCGACGAATTTACTCCTTCACTTCCCCATCCACAAAATCCGGTCCCGCATCTGGATCTGGATTTGGATTTGAACCCGCTTCGCTCCCACCCGCGGCTGGATTCTGCTCATAGACGCTGGCACCAATCTTTTGAATCGACTCGCCCAAAGACTCCGTCGCAGCTTTGATCGCCGGAACGTCCTCACCCTCAGCAACCTTCTTCACCTCAGCGACTTTGGTATCAATCTCTGATTTAGTTTCTGCAGGGACTTTATCGCCAAACTCTCTTAAAGCCTTCTCAGCCGCGTACGTCATGTTATCGGCATTATTGCGCGCTTCGATCAATTCCTTGCGTTTGCGGTCATCCTCAGTGTGCGCTTCGGCATCCTTGCGCATTTTCTCTACTTCAGTGTCCGAAAGACCTGAAGAAGCTGTGATCGTAATATGCTGTGAACGTCCCGTCGCCTTATCCTGCGCACTGACTTTTAAGATACCATTCGCGTCGACATCGAACGTCACTTCAATTTGAGGCACACCACGCGGTGAAGGTGGAATTCCATCGAGGGTAAATTTACCCAACGACTTGTTATCCGCAGCCATCGGGCGTTCGCCTTGCAGCACATGAATCTCAACTTGGGTCTGGCTGTCAGATGCCGTCGAAAAGACCTG
>JAYUGV010000319.1:0-8010 GCA_043767565.1 Anaerolineales bacterium | reverse complement strand
GCGACCCGAAAACACTTCCCATTGTGTACCCCGGTTTGAAACTGCCCGAATCACCGTATTACCCGGGTCCGAAATGGGCAAAAGCTACCCGCAATGGCAATAAGGTTGATATCACCTGGGAAGAGGTCACGATCAGCCCCGGCAAATATGCCGATGAGTTCATGCATCAATACATCATCGAGGTCTGGCGTTGTGAAGGCGGACAGATCATCTTTGAAACGCTCGGCACGAACTTCCCGGTGGTCAGGGTTGAAAATGATGAAGCGGGCTGTAACGTCCCTTCGCATGGACTTGTTTACGTGCAGGAGAAACATGGCTATGGCGGGCCCGTTGAGATCCCATGGCCCAGTCCGTAATTGATTGAACATCTCAGATTTTGAAACATCCCATAGGGTTACGCACAGCCTGTGGGATGTTTGTTATTAATGGTTTCTGTAAAATGTTACAAAATACTTTCCCGCTGATCCAAATAGGACTACAATCGCACAAGTAATAGACATCCAACGATCTATCAGCGAGGTGGTCAGCCGCGTATATAAGTCAATTTGTTCCCACGGCAAGAAAAAGACATCATACACAATAATAAGAGGAGAATGTACGATGAAACGAACAATATTTGGCACGGTACGTTTGTTAGTGATCTTGTTGGTGATCGCCACACTGGTTCCATCTGCGGCGGCAAAAGGCGGCGGTGGGCAAGCAGCCCCTTATCAAACTGGCTTTATACGCTGGCGCGCAGCAGATAACAGCTTTGCAGCCTGGACATTAAGCGGGGTGCGGATCAATGCCAGCGGAGGGCTTGAGTTTCAACAGTCCACTGCCACGGCAGGGACAGATCCGTACGCACCCGGCGCCTATAGCGGCGGTAATTATTACAACGGGGTTCATTTTTTGTAGGTGAGGCCACAAGCCCGATCATCACTACGGCATTCAATTACAAGGAAGCGATCGCATCCTGGAATGCGGCGACTCCCACAGGTTCATGGGTCGAGGTCCAATTCCGCGCGCAGTACGGCACGACCTGGAGCAAGTGGTACAGCCTGGGCAATTGGGCTTCAGATAGTTCAACGATCACACGCCATTCCGTGAACGGACAAAGTGATAGCAACGGAACAGTGTATACTGACACGTTTGCCTCCCTCAACAAAAAGACAGCCACCAATAAATTCCAACTTAAACTGCGTTTGTTCAGCGCGAGTGGGTCGGCAATTGCCAGTGTGCGGAACGCATCAGTAGCATATTCAACCACCGCTCCCACTGCCGCAACTGCTTCAGCCGGTTCACCCGCGCGTTGGAATACTTTCATCAATGTGCCTGAATGTTCACAGATGGTATACGCTGATGGCGGCGAGGTCTGGTGCAGTCCCACATCCACTTCAATGGTGCTGGCATTTTGGAATAATGATACCGGCGCTTGTGAACCGCGCGTGCGTGCCGCTGTCAGCGGTGTGTATGACCGGATCTATAACGGTCACGGCAACTGGCCTTTCAACACTGCCTACGCTGCGACCCAGGGATACGAAGCTTACGTAGCGCGCTTCACCAGTCTTGCCAAAGCAGAGGAATATGTTGCATCAGGAGTTCCAGTGGTGATGTCCATCGCATGGGGCAACGGACAATTAACCGGCGCACCGATCCCATCCAGCTCGGGACATTTGCTTGTACTTGTTGGGTTCGATGCTTCGGGCAACCCTATCGTCAACGATCCGGCAGCAGCAGTCGATGCTGACGTGACGCGTACCTACTTACGCTCCGAGTTTGAGCCGCTTTGGTTGACAAAATCAGGCGGAACTGTGTATTTGATCTATCCGCAGGGCAGGGTGGTCCCGTCTGTGCCGTAACAGACTAATTTTCAGCCTCATTTGCCTGAGCCTCCGTCAAAATTGACGGAGGCTTTCATTTTCTCAAAGCAATATTCATAATTATCAAGAAAGCTATTGACATATTGAATATTTTATTGTAATATTTGAATTATTGAAATAAAAATTGAAATTATGTTGAATGAAAACTTCGTTTTATTGAAAATGGATTAAAAAGGAGTAACCAATGTCTGATTTTGCAATTGAAGCTGCCCAATTAGTGAAGAAGTTCCCCGCCCGCCCGGGGACGGGGGATAAGCCTATCGAAGGCGAAGCAGTCTCAAGTCCAAAAAAGAAGCGCTGGCAGTTTTGGAAGAAAGAACCCAAAGCCATGTTCACCGCCGTCAACGGCGTCGATCTGCAAATCCAGCGCGGTGAGATATTTGGTTTGCTGGGTCCCAACGGCGCGGGCAAGTCCACCACCATCCGCATGCTCTGCACGCTGCTTGAACCCACCAGCGGCACGGCGCGCGTCAATGGCTTTGACGTGGTCAGGCAGGCGAACGATGTGCGGCGTAGTCTCGGCACATTGCTGGCTGGCGAGCGCAGTATTTATTGGAAACTCAGCGGACGTGAGAACCTTGAATATTTTGCGGCGCTTTATCACATCCCCCAACCCATCGCGAAGAAACGTGTCGAGGAGCTCATCGAGCGCATGGAGCTCAAAGACCGCGCCAATGAACTCGTCGAAAAATATTCAACCGGGATGCGGCAACGTGTTGCCATCGCCAAGGCTTTACTTGCCCGCCCGCCCATTCTGCTGTTGGATGAACCCACGCTCGGCCTCGACCCGCAAGCTGCTCGCAACTTAAGGGAACTGATCGCTGAACTGAAGCAGGAGGGACACACCATCCTGTTGACGACTCACTATATGGAAGAAGCGGATCAACTCTCAGACCGGATCGGCATCATTGATACGGGCAAGGTCATTGCACTCGATACCCCTGCCGGGCTCAAACGCCGCATCGAACAAAAGGAAGTGATCAAGCTCGAGGTCACGGGCTGGCATGCAGAGATTGGCGAAAAGCTCAAAAGTATTTCCGGAATCGAGAATCTGATCACGCGTCAGCAAGGCGAAGCGGATTTGTGGGAAGTGAACATGCAAGCAGAGAATAGCCGTACCGCCATCCCGCGCATTGTGGAGCATATCAGCGGCAACGGCACACGCCTGGTCAACATGAACATCGTCAAGCCATCGCTCGAAGACGTATTCATTCATCTTACCGGCAAAGCCTTACGCGATTAGGAGGGAATTATGGAAACATCATTAGCCCCACGCTCACTTGGACAGCCCGGATTACTTTCTGACATTCGCGCATTCCGCGCCATCTTGCACCGCGAGTGGACGATCTTCCGTCGTTATCCATCGTGGATCATTGCGTTGTTGATCTGGCCACTCATCTTCCCGATGATGTACATTCTGACGGGTCGTGCCCTCTCCGGCGTAGATGGCAGCGGGCTGGCAGTATTCACCAAACTGACCGGCGCAACAGACTTCATCGGCTACATCGTGATCGGCACCACCGTATGGATGTGGCAGAACATTGTGTTATGGGATGTAGGCTTCGCCTTACGTAATGAGCAAATGCGCGGCACACTCGAATCGAACTGGCTCTCCCCCACCTGGCGTTTTTCATATTTACTGGGTCATACCGGTCCGCAGCTCATTTCTATGACAATGTTCGTTTTGATCACAGCGGTCGAGTTTGGTTTCATCTTTGGCGTTAGATTACACGGCAGTGCCTGGATGATCGCACTGACCATGCTAACAGCCATTCCAGCCATTTACGGATTGGGGTTTGCATTTGCCAGCCTGGTGATCACGGTCAAGGAAGCCAATGCATTCGTCTTCCTCATCCGTGGGTTGGTCATGATCTTCTGCGGCATTACCTTCCCGATCTCGCTCCTGCCAAATTGGATGCAAGCCGTTGCAAAATGGATGCCGCAAAGTTACTTGATCCACGCCATGCGCGCCGCAGCATTCTCGAATGCTGGCATCGCGGAATTGCGGTCTGACCTCATCCCGTTGCTGTTATTTGGAATCTTCTGGCTGATCGTTGGCTATTTCACCTTCCTGTGGATGGAACGCCGCGCCCGTCAGACCGGTGCGATTGGTCAATATTAGGAATAGACCATGGATACTCAACTTCTTTCTCAACCCTCTTTTGCCACCAAACTGCGCGCAGTATTTGTGATCGCCCGCAAAGACTGGAAAGTCTTCTGGCGTTATCCATTGAATGCGGTATCGAATATATTTCAGCCAATCATCTGGGTGACGCCCGTGTATTTCATGGGACAAGCATTCAGCACGAACGGACAGGCGCTCGGCTTCGCTCAATACAGCGGCTCAGGCGATTACATGTCCTTTATTTTGCTTGGGACAGCGCTGAGCAATTTCATCCTCACCGTATTCTGGGGCATGGGCTTTGCGCTCAAGGAAGATATGGATGCGGGCGTGCTCGAATCTAATTGGCTCACACCTGTTTCGCGCCTACACATCCTCGTTGGCAGAACCCTGACCAGTTTGCTGACCACAACGGTCACTTCGCTGATCATGCTTTTGCTGGCAGGTTGGATGTTCGGCTTCCATCCCACGGGCAGTGCGCTATTGGCTTTCCTCACTGCAATTCCAATGCTGGTCGGGTTGTATGGATTTGGTTTTGCCTTTGCTGGGATCGTGCTGCTAATGCGCGAAGCGAACACGCTTGTGGACGTAAGCAGCTTCCTCGTGCAGGGACTCTCCGGCGCGAACTTCCCGGTACGGTCTTTGCCCTACTGGCTCATCCCCATTTCGTTGATGCTGCCGTTGACGTACGGCTTCGATGCAGTGCGCGGTATTTTATTAAAAACAAACACCCTGCTCCCGATCTACGCTGAAGTTGTTCTGCTAATCGTATTCATGTTGATTATGTTATGGTTCGGCGCGTGGTTCTTTTACAGAGTCGAACGGCGTGTCAAAACTTTAGGAACGCTGGGTCAACATTAGGCTTTGGTTTGAACGTTCTGCAATAACACAAGCAAAAGATGGATGCATCAATGACGCATCCATCTTTTCATTTTGACAAAAACCACGCTTCAGACCCAGCCGCAACCTGCTTCCGTCCGAATTACATTCTCCCCTACTGATAACTGTTCACTGATCACTTCATTTACTCCTCATGCGAATGCCCTTCTTCATGCACATGACCGTGTTCCAACTCTTCATCGGAAGGCTCACGCAATGCCACCACCTTCACATCAAAATGCAGCTCCGCCCCCGCCAATGGATGATTGAAATCAAGTCGCACCTTATCGCCTGCGATGCTATCCACGCGCGCATAACGCGCATGATCTTCATCGTCACGCACGGTTAACTCCGTATCTTCTTCCATAGGCATATCGCTTGGGAACTGGTCACGCGGCACATCCATGAACGCATCTTCATCGAATTCGCCATAACCATCTTCGGGCTGCACGACCACTTTCTTGCTGTCACCGATCTTCATACCCATCATCTCGCTTTCCAAACCCGAAATGATGTTCCCATACCCAACCAAAAACTGCAGCGGACCCTGCCCCTCGGAAGTGTCCAATTGCTCACCATCCACATGGAGCGAATACTCCATCGAAACCACCACACCATCCTGCACTGTATCTGTACTCATTATTTCATCCTTTTCTTGATTTAATGCGCCCATTGTATCAGGGGTGTGAAAATACGTATACATGGAAACAGGTAGACACGGAAACAAGTAAACAAGGCATACAATCCGAAGTACGCACAGTACATGGATTTACTGTTCACTGTTCACTGATTACTGATTACTGATCACCGCCTTCATTATTCATCCTTCCTCCTTCCTCCTTCATCCTTTACAATTCCCCCTATGCACTCCGACCTCTGCCTCCCCTGGTACTGGGAATATGATATTGACTTCGTGAACTTTGTTGAACAAGCCTGCCGCGAACAGGGACTGACCCTCTGGCAGATCACGCCCGACAATTTACTCGAATCCATCACCGCTCTGTACAAAGGCGAAAGAACTTTTCAAACCATCCTTGACCGTTCGCAGGGCAATGACCGCTTCGGCCCCATCCTGCGTTGGGCGAAAGAAAACAACAAAAAACGGATCAACCCCGCTGAACTATCAAAATGGTCTGAAGACAAAGCCACCATGCATCTCGAATTGCTCAGTGTAAACATCCATACTCCATATACGATTTTGCTGGCACCCTTCCATGAACAACCGGTCATTCCCGAACCTGACCTAACGCCGCTCGGCGGTCAATTCGTGATCAAGCCTTCGAACGAAGGCGGCGGCGAAGGTGTCATCCTGGGCGCATCCTCCCTCGACCAGGTCCTGCGCGCCCGCATGGAGTACCCCGAACAAAAATATTTGCTGCAATCCACGATCACACCCCGCACCATTCAGGGACGTCCCGCCTGGTTCCGCGTTTATTATGCCGTTGGCAAAACCTATCCATGCTGGTGGCATCCGCTGACGCATGTGTTCTCAACCGTCACACAACCGGAGGAACACAAATACGAACTCTCGCCGTTACATGACATTACTCAACGTATCGCCTCCATCTGCAAACTGGATTGGTTCTCCACCGAGATCGCACTCACCCTCGAAGATTTTGTCGTCGTGGACTATGTCAACGATGAGATCGACACCCGCGTCCAATCCAAAGCCGTGGACGGCGCACCCGATGAAGTGATGCAAGGCATCGCGGCGCAACTTGTGACGATAGCAAAAGAAAATCAGTAGACAGGCAGACAAGGAAACAGGTATACAAGTACACAAGTAGACCAAGAAACACGTATCTCATATCACTGTTCACTGTTCACTGATAATTCTCTGCATTCTTCATTCTTCATTCTTCATTCTGCCTTCATCATTCTTCATTCTGCATTCATCCTTCATCCTTATTCACCCCTCAAGGAGCACCCTATGAAATCCCCCCGCGCCCGCGACCTCGGCATTCCCTTCGAAGGCACACCCGGAAAATACAACGCCATCACCGATGTAGACGGTATCACCGTCGGCTATTCGACCATTATCGAAAACGAATCAGCACGGACGGGCGTCACCATCATCCACCCGCGTGGACGGGATAACCACGAGTCCGTGTTCGCAGCATGGTTTCCCTTTAATGGCAATGGCGAGATGACCGGCTCAGCCTGGGTCGAGGAAGGCGGCTTTCTTGAAGGTCCGATCGGGATCACGAATACACATTCGGTTGGTGTTGTGCGTGATACGATCATTCAATGGCAGGTGGAACAAGATAGTATCTTTCAGGGCTGGTCTTGTCCGCTCGTGACGGAGACCGCCGATGGCTGGCTCAATGACATGAACGGCTTCTTCGTCAAGCCTGAACATGTCAGAGAAGCTTTGGAGAACGCTGAATCAGGTTCAATTAAAGAAGGCAACGTGGGCGGCGGGACCGGCATGCTGTGTTATGAATTCAAAGGCGGCACAGGGACGTCATCCCGCAAACTCCCCGATAGCTTGGGCGGCTGGACAGTGGGCGTCCTTGTGCAAACAAATTTCGGCAGACGCTTTCAATTGACGATCGCTGGCGTTCCCGTTGGCGCACATCTAAAAGATGACGCCATCGCGACGAACGGTGAAAACCCTTTTGTGCAGGATAGCGGTTCGCTCATCATCATCGTCGCAACGGATGCGCCGCTGCTGCCCCATCAACTCAAACGATTGGCAAAGCGCGCGTCGTTGGGCATGGCTCGCACCGGCGGACTCGGTGGTAACGGCAGTGGCGATATTTTCCTGGCGTTCTCAACTGCCAATATGCACGCGGCACGCGGTGACGAAAAAGGACTCGCTACACTTCAGTCCATCACTAACAACCACATTGACCCGCTGTTATTCTCAACCGCCTACGCCGCCGAAGAAGCCATCATCAACTCACTGGTCGCGGCGGAGGATATGACCGGGCACAAGGGCGTCAGTATCAAGGCGTTACCACATGAAGAATTAAGAGAGATAATGAAAAAGTATAGTCGTTTAGCATAATCAACAACCTTTCATTTATTTATTCGTAAACTGAATAGTATTACAGCGCAAGGTTGAGAAGGGAAAACAAAAGAATTTTGTCCACCTGCCTCGTCGAGCATGGGTGTAGGGATAGATTTGGACGATTTCGGGCGTCG
>JAYUGV010000318.1:0-8039 GCA_043767565.1 Anaerolineales bacterium | reverse complement strand
TCACAATGGTACACAAAGGATGTTTTTTGCTTTTTCCTTCGTGACCCTTTGTCTCCTTTGTGGTTGAGAAAGAGATTCCCGTTAAAAACGGTAGAGCCCTAATTCTTCACCCCATCTATGATAAGCCCGCGCTGATAGATTGAGTTGAGTCATCGCCGCCCGCATCAAACTCTGACCTTCGACCTGCAACTTCCCCAATATATTTAGGCCATCCGTATGATTGACCAATGGTTATCCTGAATCAAATTTATAGAGCGCATGGGCGGAAACCGTGCGCTCTATTATTGAACACTCACAAAAAATGGCTGCACCATATAAATAATGGGACTTCCTCTCGAGAGGAAGTCCCATTATTCTCTTGTCGGGGCGAGAGGATTTGAACCTCCGACCTCACGGACCCGAACCGTGCGCGCTACCGGTCTGAGCCAGAAAACGAAATGCCTGTTACACCTGAGCCTCCCAGGTGTAACAGGCATTTACAAACCAAATATTGCTTTTGATATTTCGTCATCATTATAGGTGTACGGCTTGAGTAAATCACCGTAATAACCATAAAGACAGGGATATACACCATATGGCTTTTTTCTTGCCCGATAAAGGATAGAATGTTAATCTTGAGTCTTTTCTCAAGATTACTTGTTAGATAATATTCTCTTCTTCTTTTTTGGGTAGTGGGCTAATACTTCGAAAGCTGTTGCCTTCCAAATACAATTTGATCGCCTTCAGCCGCTTTTCGGGAGAATAACCATTTCAGTTTGGTTAGGGGGTGTAATTCTTGCCACACCGTAACACCGATACTTTTGGTTGCTTGATTGGTTGAATCCAACTTTGCACTGCTTCGTAGTGGCTTGGCATCTTGGACATCTCATCCTGTTATTCTATTTCACCTTTTGGTTTAGCCACTCCCCTGAAGTTACTCAAATGAAGGATCCTATTATGCTGTATAATCATTTTCTATCCTTGAACGTTTCCCATTGATTATTTCCCATTATAAAGAAAGAGACATGGATATGATTAAAGGTCTTGCGGCAAATGGTCCCGATGATGAGTTGAAGGAAAAGCTGACGCTCTTCGGTCAATTAGTTGGGGACTGGGAATTTGAATCAGAGCGATACTTTCCTGGTGGCCGGATCAGTAAACGAACTGGAGAGATTCACTTTGGATGGATTCTGAACGGTACTGCAATCCAAGATGTGTGGATCGCCCGTCTCGTAAAGCCAATGTTAGGCGTCCCATCTACCAGCTTTGGGACAACCATCCGTTTCTATGATCCGACCATAGATGCTTGGCGAATTACCTGGATTACACCCGTCGGTAGTCTCATCCAATCTTTCGTAGCTCGGGCAGTGGAAGATAAGATCATCCTAGACGGCAAAACGCCTGATGGCATTCATGCTGAACGCTGGGTTATTTCCAGGATCACGCCGCAAACTTGTAATTGGGAATCTCTTGAATCGCGCGACGGTGAGAAAACTTGGCAATTGATACATAGGCTGGAAGCTCGAAGAATCAATCCAGTCTGATTTGGGGACTTTAAAATAAGCACACATGATTTACAGTTGGAATAAAGATACAACACTTGCATGACAGACGAACGATGGATACCCCGTGACAAGGACGAGTTGATATCAGCGATCGAGAGCGAATGGAACTTACTCATTGATCTTGCTGCAAAACTCGATGGGCATAAAATGATTTCTGCCGACCTTGGCGGCTGGTCACCCAAAGATCACCTAGCTCACTTAACAGAGTGGATGAAGATTCTAATGGGTTTTTACATGGATTTGCGACGCGCGCACGATGTGATGGGCATGTCACCTGAGGTGACACAAAATTGGGATTTCGAATCAAAAAATAATCTGCTGTTCGAGCGGAACCGCCATCGTTCAGCGAACGATGTACTTATTGAACTGAAATATGTCTATGGGGAACTAATAGTTCGTCTGAGTGGAATATCCTTTGAGGAACTGGAGAAGCCGCAACATCCGTTCGATCCCGAAAAGATTCCCTTGCTACTTTATGTGTTGCGTGGGACAACTGAGCATTTTGCCGAACATCGCAAAAGAATAGAGAAACACCTACAAGAGGGAATGTAAAAACATGGATACTGTTTCCCAGCATAAGGTTTTATTAGGTAACAGATTGATAGAAGAGACGCCATGAGCTCAAAAACCGTTATTATCGTTGGCGCTGGAATTTTTGGTGTTACTGCTGCACTCGAATTCCGCCGGAGGGGTTGGCATGTTCACCTCGTAGATCCAGGACCGATCCCCCATCCCCGCGCCCAATCTACAGGTAGCCGGATGATGGTCCGCTTGGACTATCGCGCAGATGAAGAGTATATGTCGCTAGCCGAGGCTTCATTGGAGGAATGGAGGGAATGGAATCGAATCTGGCCTGAACCAGTCTTCCATGAAACAGGGTTATTGGTTATTAAACGCTCGCCGATGACTTCTGGAGAGTTCGAGTATGAAAGTTATCAAACATTACTTAAGCACGATCATAAACCAGTTCGGTTGAATGCGGCAGATATACGCGAACGTTTTCCAGCATGGAATGCCGACCGCTATGTAGATGGCTATTTCAACCCCGAAGGTGGTTATGTGGATGGTGGGCGAGTCGTTGCCCAATTGCTTCAACAAGCCCATGTAGATGGTGTGGCGGTGCATGAGGGACAGAGTTTCGCAAGTCTCCTGCTGGTCGCCAGCCGCGTGGTCGGAATTGTTACCAGCAACGGTTCAGAATTCAAGGCTGATAAAGTTGTCGTAACCGCCGGTGCCTGGATACCACGCCTAATACCATCTCTGGCTTCGGCATTTCGGCCAAACGGAATCCCCGTATTCTACCTCCGCCCTCAGCATCCGGAGCAATTTCAGCCGAGATTGTTTCCCGTCTTTACAGCAGATATAGCGAAGACAGGATACTTTGGTTATCCACCCCATCCGCACGAAGATTTGGTTGTAATTGCACGTCAGGGCCGAGGTCGGGTGGTAGATCCAAATGATGAGGCTGGCGCGACCCAAGGCGAAATCGCTCACCTGCGCCTCTTTCTTTCTGACACATTTCCTGCGCTTTTCGACGCACCGATCATCTCGACTCGCTTTGGACCATATAGCGAAACACTCGATGGACATTTATGGATTGCAGCCGACCCAGAACATGATGGACTGATCGTTGCTACTGGCGGAGACCATGCGTTTAAGTTTGCTCCCAGGCTCGGTGGACTCATCGCTGACGCTGCCGAGGGTAGTACAAACCATTTACTTCATAAGTTTCGTTGGAGGCCAGAAATCACGCCGCCAATAATTTAGTACAGAACTTACATATTATTTAGCCAAACCAAGAACGCTTATTCAAGAACATATCAGCCTTTGAATCATTTTGACAAATGAGCCATGTTGGTACTGGATAGTACTTACTTCCCGTATTGAATAAAGTTGACCGGCATAGTCCATTATGCTACAATGAAAATTAGATCACAGTTAACTGTCTGGTTGCTTGAAACTGATGCGGTTATGAATTATCAAAAGATAGCTCAACCTATTAAGATATGGTGTCAACAAACAAGAGTATTAGGGGGTAGTAATGTATTGTTCCCATGTTCTATAAGTAAACTATGTTTTCTATAATGCTGCCGCAGAAGAGAGTTTTCATATATTCATCGTTTTATAATTTTATATGCCGTAGATGGTTTCTCATGGCGGGCACGCCACACCTACATTTAAGGAGGCTACTATGGATGATCTCAGTGCATTGGTCAATAAGATCTCGAGCGATGCAACGTTTGTCAAGGAATTGGCTGCTAATCCAGAAGCCGCACTAGAAAAGCACAATATAAAGGTATCAGCAGATGTTCTAAAAACTATCAAGGGAATGGACGAAGCTGGACTTCGCGAACTGGCTGCTAACTACTCCTTCGACAAGGCTGCTTGCTAAATCTGCAGATGAATTGTCTGCGGTGTGCTTGCTCAGAACCCACGCGAAGTTAGGTTTACCCGAGTCTGTTTCCCCTTCCGATCCCAATCCTGTGGCGTGCCCGCCTTGAGATGCGATCGAAATCAAAGATCTCAAATGAACGAAAGTAGAATCATGCCGAATCAACCCGATATCATTTTGCGCTACGGCCAGGTAGATTCCGAATTCCAGGATTTCTCTGTAAACAAAGAGGATATTCTGATAGGGCGTGCAACCGAATGCGATATCTATTTGGAAGATCAGCAAGTATCTCGATTCCATGCCAGCCTTAAAGTGACGGCGGATGGAATCTGGTTGTTGGATATGGATTCTAAGAATGGGACGCTAATTGATGACAAGCCGATCCCACCGAACAGGCGCGTTTCCCTCCAATCTGAACGAAGTTTCAGCGTGGGCAGTTATATCTTTAAAATTGTACTTCCTCGCGCAGCCAGTGCAGATGCCACGATGGTTCAACTTGGTTCAATGCGTCACTACATGTATGATGTGGAAGCTTTGCGTACCAAAGAATTTCCCCAAATGCTGGAATGGACTAATTTAGACAATGCGGCCAGCGCCCCGGCTCCACTACGAACCGTCAACAAGATGAAGCAAGTTTTGGATGAAAAGATCGCCACTAGCCAATGGCACATTGGGCATTACCCACTCGAACTGATTGGGGGATTCATGGCATCCGCTGCGACCTTCGTGAATGCCGAGTCCCCTCACGAAATCGTCTATGTCGAGGGGTGTTCTGTAGGATTAAACCTGATTGCCCAGTCTCTAGAACTCAAACCGGGTGACAATATCATCTTCTGTGATCTTGAGTATCCAGCCAACGTATACTGCTGGATGAGTCTTGAGCGGGATGGCGTGGAAATAAAGCAAGTCCCAGCTTTTCATGGGGGGTTGACACTAGAAGCACTCCATGCATCTGTAAATGAACGTACCCGGGTGGTGGCCGCCAGTGCTGTGCAGTTCTTTTCCGGCCACCGCACTGACCTAGCTGCAATTGGCAAATTTTGTCGCGAGCGAAATATTCTCTTCGTCGTTGACGCAGTTCAATGTATAGGGCATATACCCATAGATGTACGTATGATGAATATTGATGTACTGGTCACTGGTGGACATAAATCACTCATGACTGCCCCAGGCATGGGTTTCATGTATGTTAGAGGTGCAGTTTGTGACACGTTGAAGCCACGGGTGGTTGGTGCACTTTCTAATGTGGATTGGCCTTACTATCTGAACTATGATATGACGCCCCATCCAGGTGCCTGGCGCTTCCTGATTGGTACGCCCAGTTTTGTGGGGATGGCTGGCATGATCGAGAGCATGACCTTCCTTAACGAACTAACACGTGACGCTATCGATCTACATACTACGCGCCTAGCTGCCCGTGCACTCAAGCTGGCCCAAGAGCGTGGCTATGAGTTGACTAGCACACTGGGAGAGCATGGACCCATTGCAACTTTCAAGAGCAAACTTGATAAAGAGAAGACTCGCGAGTATTTACAAAAGATTTATCAAGAGTCCGGGGTTGCCATCGCCAGACAAGTAGATCGGCAGGGCAATGCCCATCTGCGCATGTCTTTTCATTGTTACAACACAGAAAAAGAGGTCGAGCACGCTTTCACCGCGCTTGATAAATTATAGTAAATGATTTTTGGTTCAACGGATTCTCATTAATGTCCAGGCAGATTACATGATGCGCTTTTTTCAAAATATTAAGTGAATTAGCCATTTAAGGATCATCGCAATGCATTCACAAGAGTTCCAAGAATTGATGAAATCTGGCATAGGGCATCTGTTTGAGAGCCTGAGCCAAGACATGCCGCTCATTTCTCCGCTTATTCAAACATGGGCCAGAGACTTAGCAGGCAGTCTGGAACCTGCCGATTACTTTCTGCACCCGGTAGCGTTTCCCTTAATGTTGTTGCCCTGGTGGCTGGAGCGTCAGCTTCAAGGCACCTATGATCCAACCTTTCAAGTCGATCTAATCGACTCCAATGCCAGTCTCTATTACTATGTGCGATTGATAGATAATGTGATGGATGGGCATGCAACAGTAGAACCCAAGCTTTTGCCCACGGCTGGATATTTCGTCAATCGCTTCCACAATATCTATCATTCTTACTTTCAACTTGGTCATCCTTTCTGGAATTTCTTTGACCACACCTGGTCGGTCTTTTGTGATGTGACCGCCGCAGATGGGCAACTTAACAATGTGAATAAAGAGACTTTTACTTCCTTAGTTGCCCGCAAAGTTTCGGCCGCAAAGATTTCGGTGGCAGCAGTTTGTTATCGCTACGAACAAGCAAACTTGATTCCAGCTTGGGAGGAGTGGATCGATACATTTGGCTGTTGGCATCTTTTTCGTGAAGATTTGTTCGATTGGCAACAGGATCTCAAATTAGAAAATGCAACCTACTTGCTTTCTGAAGCCGGACGGCGAAAACGGGACGGTGAAGCAGAGGCAAGTTGGATAGCACGTGAGGGCCTCGAATGGGCTATGGAACAACTTACAGTTTGGATGAACCTTTTAAATCAAATGGATTTTGTATCGCCCGAAATTTCTGCATATCTGCAATTACGTGAGAAGGAAGTTATTGAACGGCGGGAAGTTCTACGGCCAGCGTACGAATTCATTCGCCAGATATCCGAGAGTACCAGTCATGAGTGATCAAAACGACGTTATGTTGGAAGAAACACAAGCCCAAGCTTTCGATGATCTTTTCGCAAAGGCCGAGACGTACTTCCATGGTTATGTCCAGGTGCTGCGCGGATATGGTATTGAGCCAGACCCCAATATGAAGCTTATGCGATCGAAGGGGTTAAATAACTATTATGATCTTACAGATGGGCAGATCTATATGGCATTGCCCAGCATGCGTGGCGGAGTGGGACAATTGTATCTGCTATTCTTGAAATCCTCTTTGGGTACTGATTCCAATGAAGAGATACTGGAAATTGAGGAATTGCTGTTGCCTCGCATTGTTGCTCATGAAATGGGCCACTCATTGCGTCATCGTTATCAACAATTTCAGCAGAATAATCTTTGGCAGGAAGAACAGGCAGCCAATCAGCTAGCTATGGCACTGGTCAAAAGGCGCATGTCACCTGAAATAAAGCATAAGGTTCGAGCAATGCTTGCGAAAGCCCTTGCCAAACTTGGGCAGAAAATCGAGGTAAAGGAAATTGGGCTTGATTCCTACCGCGATATTATTCATGCCCTGAATGTTACGCAACAGATTGACAACAGTACGTTGGATAATATTGAATTACTAAGAAGTGTCTTTTCAATCGACTCAAATGAACTCCTGCGCACGAGCGGTCAATTGCCAGATGATGTATTACAGCGACTCGAACAACGGGGAGCAGTAATTGCAGAACTCAACGAGAAATATACAAAGGATGCGGCGCGCTATGCCTACAGTCACTTTAGCTGGATGTATTTTGACTTTCTCAGCCAGAAGTCCGATTACGTGGATGAGTTTGGCGTAACACAGCTAGGATTGAAATACAAGCTCCTGCCTGAAATTGACGCAGAAAAAATCTGCGACCGCATCGAGATTCAGGCGCTATATCGCGCGTATGAAAGCGTGAAAGATCACTCAGATCTAGGAAGACGCTTTTTTTACAAAAGATATCGAGCGTCCCTGCTCAGGCGCATGGAAGCTACAAAACTGAACCTGCCCAAGGGCAACATCGAAAACGACATTAGTGAACTCATGGAAATCTGGGTGGAAGATAAGGCCGATCCGTTGAATCTCTTAGAATTGGTTTGCCCTTCCGAAATAAAGATCTTATTTCCGAAATATCTTGCGCAAGATGCAGACACAATATCTCTACCACTAGCCAAGTTTTTGCCCACAGAAACAGATAAACAATTATGGAAACACTTTACAACCGGTGAGTCAGATGAGGAAATCAATAATACATTGGAGCGAATCGAGGTTTTGGACCGCATCCCCATGTTGCGGCCCTTATCTGCGGAATTGCAACTCAACCTGGTTCACCGTATGTATATTTTGAAAATGGATAGCGGAGACCCTGTGTTGTGGCGAGGGGAAAGGAATAGTGAC
>JAYUGV010000317.1:0-8066 GCA_043767565.1 Anaerolineales bacterium | reverse complement strand
AAGCGTTTGGTTTGCAAACCGTCGGTTCCACCTATTGGGGCGCTCAACGTGTGGAAGAATTGCTGATGAACCCTTCGCAAAAAGCGGTCTATTCGGCTGGGAATGGTGAAGTGGAAGTGTATGAGATCCTCATCCCGGAAGGCTGGAACGGGCGTACGCTGGGTGCATTGCTGGAGGCGCTCCCGCAGTGTTATCCGGTTGCCTTGGCACGCGCAGGGCGGGCGTCCCTGCCTGAGATGGATACAAAATTACAAACCGGTGATCTGCTGAATGTCAGTTCCACATTTGAAGGAATTGGCGCATTAACGGCGCGTCTTTCCAAGAAGGCGGAGGCTTAATATGTTCGTACTCATTGCAGGCGGCGGGCGCACGGGCGCACGTCTTGCCAGTTTATTGCTCAACCAAAACTATAAAGTCCGCCTGATCGAGAACCGGCGTGAATTGCTGGGGCTGCTGCACCAGGAACTTCCCACTGAAGTGATCTATGAGGGCAACCCTGTTGATCCAAGTATTCTTGAGGCGGCCGGGCTGCGTGATGCCCATGCGGTGGCGGCGGTGACCAGCACGGACTCAACCAATCTGGCTTTATGCTATCTTGCCAAGGCCATGTTCGATACTCCGCGCACGATTGCGCGCGTGAATAACCCGAATAACGCCTGGCTGTTCAACGAACATTTCCATGTGGATGTAGCGCTTAATTCTGCAGATGTGTTGGCTCACCTTATCCAGGAGGAAATGTCGCTGGGTGATATGATGACGATCTTCAAGGTCCGCCGTGGGCGTTACTCGGTGGTCGAGGAAAAAGTCCCGGCTGGGGCTAAGGCGATCGGCGTGCGGTTAAAAGATCTGGGACTGGCGGAGTATTGTGTGATCGCGGCAATTATCCGCGATGGCGTGATGGCGTTGCCGCGCGGCGACAGCACTTTACAGGAAAACGATGAGATCATCGCGGTGGCAAGTTCGGAAGGCGCTCAAAAACTTGCGGAACTGCTGGCGCACCCCCTGTATCCGACCAGGAATGGCAGGAAGAAACCAGAGTAGAAATGGCTGATTGAGCAGAAGCAGGCCGAGACTGACGCGAAGCGGAATCTGTTTGAATCCAAATTGACCGAATCAGAACCCTTACGGTATAATGTTGTGCTTGTCTAATAACGGACAGGCAGATTTGCTATTATTTTGAAACGAGGAACGAAGAATGGTAAAAAGAACGTATCAACCGAAGATCCGCCGCCGTCTGCGCGTGCATGGTTTCCGCAAACGCATGTCCACTGCGGATGGGCGTGAAGTGCTCAAGCGCCGCCGTCTGCGCGGCCGCCATAGATTAACAGTTACTGCCAACCAACACGTTAAAAAGATTCGTTGGTAATTAAGCGTTAGAGAGGCGTGGGTGCAGAGAAAGTTTCGTCTGACCCGGTCTGAAGACTTCAAGCGGGTGCGGCGTGATGGTAAGTCCTATGCCCACCCGCTTGTTGTGTTGATTGCCCTAAAAAGCAAGGATAATGACCAGCCGCGCGTGCGGGTGGGGGTCGCAGCCGGTAAATCAGTTGGGACAGCCGTTTATCGCAACCGAGCCAAGCGGCTCTTGCGGGAAGTGATGCGGACTCTCGTCCCAAACATCGCTTCAGATCTGGACTTGATCTTAATTGCCCGCCCGGCGCTTGTCTCTGCTACTCTAGAAGATACCCAGCGTGCCCTGCTCAATCTTTTACAGCGCGCAAAAATTTTGACCCCCAAGCATGAATCCTGAATCGCTTCGCGACCTGCATGACTATTCCAATGAGCCGCGTTTGCGCGATATACCGCGCACGCTTTGGAATTTTCCGCGCATTGCAGTGCTGGCACTTTTCCGTTTATATCAAATGACAATTTCAAAGGGCATCCCTGCCAATACCTGCCGTTTCTATCCATCCTGTTCACATTATGGATATCAGGCGGTGTATAAGCATGGTGCGCTTAAGGGGTCAGCCATGGCGGTTTGGCGTGTGCTGAGATGTAACCCGTTTAACCCCGGCGGTTACGACCCCGTTCGATAGGAGTATTGTTTTTCAATGAGAAAGAAAATTTTGTTCGTTATGGTTATTCTGCTGGCGGCTGTGCTGTTGAGCGGATGTACAGGTTCCACCACCTGGTTCGGATTGTCTGTGTCAGGTGATGTGGCATATATTGCGAATAATACGGCTGTGCATGCCGTGGACGTAAAAACCGGCGCAGAGTTGTGGAGTTTTTCAGGCGAGAAATCCGGCGGGTTTTCGTTCGGTAAGAGCCCCAAGTTGTTCGATGTCAGCCCGGTGGTGACCGAGGATGGGCTGGTAGTCATCCCCAGCTCTGGCAATGACCATGCCATGTATGCAGTGAACCCGAAGGACCTGATCGATGCAAAGATCCCATCTCCGACCATTGTGTGGAAATTTACCGGCGCAAAAGGACATTGGATCGCAGCGCCTCTGATCGTTGGCGAACGTTTATTTGCCCCGAATTCCGATGGGAATATCTACGTATTGGATCTGAGTGATGGCAAATCGGTGAAGACCCCGATCAAGACCATTGAACCGTTTAAAGACACAGCCAGCAAACCTGAGCGCCTTTGGTCACAACCCACCAGCGATGGGACGCGGTTGTATGTCACCTCTTTGGATCATAACGTTTTTGCGATTGACCTGGAAACGTATAAGGTCGTATGGCATGAAGACCTCGGTGGCGCTATTCCGGGCAGCCCAGTATTGGGACCTGATGGCATGTTATATGTGGGTTCATTTGCCAAGCAACTTGAAAAATTCAACCCGGCTACCGGCAAACACGAACCCGTAGTGACTACGAAGGGCTGGATATGGGGTACACCGGTCGTGGATGGAGACAATCTATATTTTGGCGATATCGTCAACGGTGTGGGCGGTTATTTTTATTCATACAACACTAAAACAGGCAAGTTGAATTTTGACCCCATCAAGTTTGATAGCGGGATCACAGCCAGCCCACTGGTATTGTCTGATGGACATATTCTGGTTGCGACCGAAGCCGGAAAGATCTATGCCATCAATGGCGGCAGTTCTGCTGTGTGGTTTGAGCCTGCCAATGCCAAGAGCAAGGCGTACACGACACCTGTATCCACGAGCGATTCGGTGCTTGTCTCATTCATTGAATCCGATTATTATCTGATCGCGCTGGATAATGACGGTCATAAAAAATGGACTTTCCCAGCCGGGAAATAAAGAGAACCTATGAAGAATACAAGTAATAAAATACAGACACCCGAATCGCAGCAACCACAATTGCTCCAGGGGTTTTCCACTGAGACGTTGAAGACAGTCGCGGTCGTTGGATTGCTCATTTTGGCTTTTACCAATTGGAATGTTGTCATTGGGATCATGGTCAACGCGATGATCTTTATCTATCGGGTCGTCGGTCATAACTTCGGCATTGCGATCATCCTATTCACGATCCTGATCCGCGTGGTGACCTGGCCCCTCAACGCCCAACAGATGAAGGGCGCGACCGCCATGCAGGAAATGCAGAACGACAAGGAATGGCAAGCCATTCAAAAGAAATATGCCAAAGATAAAGAAAAACTTGCCCAGGAACAAATGCGCGTCTATCGCGAGAAGGGCATTAATCCCTTTGGCTCCTGTTTGCCGACGCTCATTCAATTCCCGATCCTGTTCGCTTTGATCCCAACCATTACCTATGCCATCGGTTCCACACCTTTGAGCCTCTTGAAGCTTTCAAGTTATGCCTACGAAATTCAACATGTGGCTGCGCTTCTACCGCTTAATAGCAAATTTTTATGGATGGACCTTGGCTTGCCTGAAAGAACACTTTTATTTGGGCTGAGCATTCCAGTCCTCGCGATCATCGTGGGACTTACCACTTTTGTCCAAACCAAGTTGACCATGCCGCCTTCCACCGGCGACGCCAATGATCAGGCTGCACAGACCAGCAAGATGATGGGCATTTACATGCCGGTGATGCTCTTCTTCTTCTCACTCAATTATGCATCTGGTTTGGCGGTCTATTTCATTACCAGCAACCTGTTAGCCATTGTACAATATGCCATGATGGGCAAAGTGAATTGGCGTAATCTACTCCCCGGTGGCCAGAAACAGGATCAAAAAAAGAAATAAGGAGGCGGGCATGAACGAAAGAACCACACTCGAGATCATCGCACCCACCGTTGAAGAAGCGCTCGCACAAGGACTTGCTCAACTCGGTCTCACAGCGGATGCGGTCAGTGTTGAAGTGTTGGATGCCGGTAACAAAGGCTTGTTCGGATTGGGCAAGCCGCAGGTACGAGTCCGTTTGACGGTGGTTCCGCCACCGGGGTCTGTGCCCGTCAGCGAGCCAAAGGCAGTTCGGACGGAATCCGCTGCCCCGAAGAAGGAAGCGCAGCGCGTCGAGAAAAAGTCCGAGCCATCGGTTCAGGCTAAAGTTCCTGCGCCTCACCCCCAGGATAAGCCTGCCCCTGTTATAGAATCCGAATCCCAGCTTGAGCATGATCCGGTTCTCGATCACACGGAGGCGGTTGTCTCCAAATTATTGCATTTGTTGGATCTTGAAGCGCAGGTCTCGGCGCATTACGGCGCTCCTGGACGTGACGAACGCCGCAACATCAATGTGGATGTGCGCGGCAATGACCTGAGCGTTTTGATCGGCCGCCGTTCTGAGATCTTGAGCGCCTTTCAATATGTGGCTTCGTTGATCATTGGCAAAGAGACCGGGCAGTTCGTGCAGTTGACCGTAGATGTGGAAGGTTACCGCGACCGCCGCGAGAAACAGTTGGTGCAGATGGCGAAACGCATGGCGGAACAGGTCGCCAAAAGTGGACGCCGCCAGACGCTCGAGCCGATGCCCTCCGATGAACGCCGCATCATTCACATTGCCCTGCGCGAGCATCCCGATGTGACGACCGAAAGCACTGGCGATGATCCGTATCGCAAAGTAACGATTGTTCCGAAGAATGCGTAAAACCATGTAGGGACACAGCGCCGCTGTGTCCCTACATTTTTCTCACGGTATAATTCGTTCATGCTTAACCTTGCTGCGTTGGAGCCGGTGGATTATCTCGTGATCGGTCATGTGGCGCATGACCTGACGCCTGAAGGTCCGCGTTTGGGTGGAACAGCCGCATACTCAGCATTGACCGCGCGGGCGCTGGGTTTGCGGGTTGGGGTGGTGACTGCCGCTGGCCGGGAAACTTCGCTGGAAGCGTTGAATGGCATTCAGGTGCTTTCCAGCGTGTCCCCGCAAAGCACAACCTTCGAAAATATATATACAGAGAACGGACGGGTGCAATACCTGCGGGCGCAAGCCACGCGCTTGGATTTTGATAGCGTGCCTCAAGTATGGCGAACGGCATCCATCATGCATGTGGGTCCCATCGCGAATGAGATCGATACGGTTTTACCAGAAGAACTTTCTCCAACATTATTGGGCATAACACCGCAAGGCTGGATGCGCAAGCGCGCTGATGACGGACTCGTCTCACGCAGTGAGTGGCAGAATTCCGAACCTGTTTTGCAAAAAACTGATGCGGTGGTGATAAGCCGCGAAGATGTGAACGGCGATGATGAACTGATCGAACACATGGCGCATCAAACGCACATTCTGGTTGTGACTGAATCGAGCGACGGTTGTGTCTTATATTGGAATGGTGACCGCCGCCGCTTCCGCGCTCCCGAAGTCCATGAAGTGGATGCGACCGGTGCAGGCGATATCTTTGCGGCGGCGTTTTTCTTCCGTCTTTTCAAAACCCGTGATCCCTGGGAAGCCGCGCGCTTTGCTACATTGATCGCCTCTCGTTCTGTGACGCGTGTTGGCTTGGCTGGCATCCCAACCTCGCAAGAGATCGAAGAAAGTCTAATGGAAGTTTTGCAGTAATAGACATTATCTGAAATTAAATCAGGACGCTGATTCACGCAGATAAACGCTGATTTCGCTTTTTGAATCAGCGAAATCAGCGTTTATCTGCGTCCAAAAAATCATTTCAACCTTATTACGGATAAAGTCTAATATGAAATAATGGTCTCGATACGTGGCGCGAAAAATACGCGCCACTACTCGACCACCAATAATCAATCGTAAATCTAAAACTTGTACTGAGCCTAGTCGAAGTATCGGAAATCGTAAATCAAATGACTCGTACCTATACACTCGTGAACCAAAAAGGCGGCGTAGGCAAAACCACTACTGCCATTAACCTCGGCGCTTATCTTGTAAAACTGGGCAAGAGCGTACTGGTCGTGGACCTCGATCCGCAGGCGAACGCCACTTCCTCCCTCGGTGTGGATAAACGCGCTGTGCAAGCCAGCACGTATGAAGCGTTGCTTTCAGGTGATGTGCCGACCGCCTCGATCCTGTTCAATGAACGCCTTCAGATCTCATTACTGCCTTCCTCGCCTGCGCTGGCTGGCGCGGAGATCGAACTCGTTGACGAAATGGGACGTGAGTTCCGTCTGCGCAAGGCGCTTGAATCCCTCGATGGAAAATATGATTACATCCTGATCGACTGTCCGCCTTCGCTTGGGATTCTCACGGTCAATGGACTCGTCGCTTCGCGCGACGGGGTGCTTGTTCCCGTCCAATGTGAGTATCTTGCCCTCGAAGGCCTCGGTCAAATTTCACAGACGGTCGAACGCGTCCGCTCGATCCTGTTCCCGGAGTTGCGTGTGCGGGGGGTGATCCTGACAATGTTCGACCCGCGCACGAACCTCTCTGCGGATGTGGTCAAGGAAGTCAATAATCACTTCCCCGGTCAAGTCTTCAAGAGCGTGATCCCGCGCAGCATTCGCCTTGCCGAAGCGCCCTCGTATGGATTGCCCATCTCTGCCTATGCACCCACCTCCGTTGGCGCAAAAGCCTATGAAGCGCTCGCCAAAGAATTAGTCGTTGGTGACGGAAAATAGATCAGATTGATTCGCACTGAGCGCAGTGAGCGTTCTTTGCGAACGCAGTCGACACTTGCACCTGGCGCAAGTACAGGTCAGCGCAGTTTGCAAGATATAACTTAAGGAGAAGCCATGCCCCCACGTACCGGTCTTGGAAAAGGACTCGATGCCCTAATCCCCTCAGGTTCACAAGTCGCCACCAGCGCGAGCGGTGTTGCTCAAGTTGAGGTTGATCTCATTCAACGCAACCCGCGTCAGCCGCGCGAAAAATTTGATATCGATGAACTCGAGAATCTTGCCGCATCCATTCGCGAGCATGGCGTCATCCAGCCGTTGATCGTTGCGCCCGGTAAGAACGGTGTCTATGTTCTGATCGCCGGTGAACGCCGTTTACAAGCCTCGAAAAAAGCGGGGTTGAAAACTGTCCCGGTCGTGATTCGTAATGCTACCGATCAGCAACTGCTGGAATTGGCGATCATTGAAAACGTCCAGCGCGCGGACTTGAACGCCATCGAAGAAGCCGAAGCCTACCAGAACATGGCGAAGGAATTCAAGATGTCGCATGAGACCATCGCCCAGCGTGTGGGTAAGAGCCGTGTGGCTGTCACCAACACCATGCGTCTGTTGGATGCGTCCGCCGCCGTGAAGCAAGCGATCGTGGATAAACAGATCAGCGAAGGTCATGCGCGTGCAATGTTGTCTTTGTCGGCAAAAGCGCAGGAAGAACTGTTGAAGAAAATTATCAACCTTGACTTTAGTGTCCGAACAACGGAGATGCTGGCGCGCAAATTATCAGGGCAGAAACCGGCTGCGAAAAAGAAGTCAGCCTCCAGCGCGGATGTGAACGATGTTGAAAAACGTTTGCGTTCCAGTTTGGGGACAAAGGTCGCACTTAAGCACAGTAAAAAGGGCGGCACGGTCACCATCTATTATTATTCCGATGAAGAACTGGATACACTGCTGGAAAAATTAACGTAATCCATTTGCTCTTTCGGGGTCTCAGACCCCGAAAGAGCGGGAACATAAAACATGAAACTCCTCTACAACGCCCACATCCACACCCAAGACCCCTCCCAACCCACAGCATCCGCACTTGTCATTGACCGCGACCGCATCATCGCCGTCGGCAATGCGGATGATTTATTGAATCAATTTCCCAACGCACTAAAAGAAGATATGCAGGGACGT
>JAYUGV010000316.1:0-3279 GCA_043767565.1 Anaerolineales bacterium | reverse complement strand
GGGAAAGTTTGTGTTTGACGAGCGGGTGTTTGGATTCGTAAACATTGGACATGGATTGCCTCCGAAAAATGGGTTACTTTATTATAGTCTTACACATGATTTTTGACCCGTGACTCGTATGCAGATTTAAAGTATATTTAAGAGCAGGTAA
The DNA here is from genome assembly GCA_043767565.1 of Anaerolineales bacterium. Taxonomy (GTDB): domain Bacteria; phylum Chloroflexota; class Anaerolineae; order Anaerolineales; family Villigracilaceae; genus Defluviilinea. The sequence goes on along the minus strand of JAYUGV010000316.1, from coordinate 3,128 downwards.
CTAGGCTAAACATCTGGAGTTAATAAATGACATTTAAACCGTTTCGAATTGCTGTTGCCTACTTTATCTTGATTATTGTGATCTCCCATTTCTATGCACCCGCGCAGTATGAGTGGACGAAAAACACCATCAGCGATCTGGCATCACAGGGAGAATCTTACAAATGGATCATGCAGGCAGGCTTCATTGGGTTTGGAGCCATCCTGATTTTGGGGGTTGAATATCATTTCATTCGCAACAGGCACTCATATTTTCTATTCCTTATTGCGTTGTACGGTCTGTCAATCTTGATGTCGGGTATATATTGTGCCGCGCCCATTAACCCATCCATCCCTTACTCAATTTCTGAAGCAAATTTGCACTCCATGTTTGCAACCGTTGCGGGGCTTGGCATGACTCTGGGAATATTCTGGCAGGTTTTGGCCTCCTCAAATAACCATGAGCGACAAATTCGGATAGGGTTTCTGCTATTGGTTGGAGGAATTTCGGGCTTGTTCGGGCTTGCAGAAAACCATATTCTGAATCTTGATAAGGGGATTATCCAGCGGATTTTATACCTGACCGGTTTGGCATGGTTGGTCTACGAAGAACAATTGCTTTCTGCAAGAAAGAAGATTTCAAATGAACGGAAATGATTTTATGAGTTGGGTCTTGCGCTCGCCGCTGCATGGCATGTTGAGCAATGGCATGATGCTTATTACTGTAACCGGGCGCAAGACGGGCAAGAAATATACATTGCCAGTTGGATATTATCGTGAGAATGGTTTTCTTTGGGTGATCACAAGCCGCGACCGAACCTGGTGGAAGAATCTGCGCGGCGGGGCGGAAGTTTCTTTGTTGTTGAAACGCAAACCTGTCACTGCCTTTGCTGAACCGGAGTTGGAAGAGAGATCTGTGGAAGCGCGTATGGTTGAATACGTCAAACATGTGCCGCAGGGTGCGAAGCCATTGGGTATCCGTGTTGAAAATGGAAATGCAAACGCCGAAGATATTGCCCGCACCGCGAAAGAGCGGTTGTTCGTCAGGATTAAGGAAATAATATAAGCGCAAAATAAGGAAAATTGTCACGAATCAACGATGGGGGTAAAATGAACGTCGTTTTGTGTGTCTATAGCATGTCATTGCGAGGAGCGGAGCGACGAAGCAATCTCCAAGTAAGCATGTATAAATCCTTTGAGGAATATTTGATGTTATGTGGGGATCGCTTTATCAGGCTAAAGCCCTTCTCGCAATAATAGAATGAATTATGAAAACCAAGTCTTACACTCAACCCCTCATCGAAATGCGCGACGTGGTGAAAGTCTATGCCACAGCAGCGGGCGAATTCGACGCGCTCAAAGGTATAAACCTGCAAGTGGGCGCGGGTGAATTTGTCGGCATCGTCGGTAAATCCGGCGCGGGCAAATCCACGCTGCTCAACATGATCACTGGCGTGGATAATCTCACCTCTGGTGAAGTGCTGGTCAATTCCAACGGCTCGGCTGTGTCCATTCACAAAATGAGCGAAGATGAGATCGCATTGTGGCGTGGTAAAACGCTCGGGGTCGTCTTTCAATCCTTCCAACTTTTGCCGATGCTCACTCTCGTTGAAAACATCACCCTGCCCATGGACCTGTGTGGCAACTTTAATCCTAAACAATCGCGCCTGCGTGCGCTTGAACTTCTGCGGCTCGTTGAGATCGAAGAGCATGCTGATAAACTTCCCGCCTATATTTCCGGCGGACAGCAGCAGCGTGTAGCGATTGCACGCGCGCTGGCCAATGATCCACCAGTCTTGATCGCAGATGAGCCAACCGGCAGTCTCGATTCTGTCACTGCCGATCACATCTTTGAAGTCTTTGAGCATCTTGTCACTGAACAGGGCAAGACGATCATGATGGTCACACATGACCAATCCCTTTCATCGCGTTTCTTACGCACACTGCGGATTACAGATGGGGAACTGGACGCTTCAACTGCGGCTCAGGAGGACAGACGAAATGAACACGCGTCCCGCTTCGCGCAAACGTAAATCTGTTTCTGATCAACATGCCATGACCTCCGCTGAAGCCATGATCGACATGCATGGCATCGTGAAAAAATTCAAGAACGCTGCGGGTGAATTCACCGTTCTCAAAGGCGTAGACCTGACCATCAACCGCGGCGAGTTCGTTTCAATCGTTGGTAAATCTGGCAGTGGCAAGTCCACGCTGCTGAATATGATCACCGGCATCGACCATCCCACCGAAGGTCGCGTGGTCATCGGCGGTACGGATATTTATACCAACGTGACTGAGAGCCAGCGCTCAAAGTGGCGCGGCCGAAATTTGGGCATCGTCTTTCAATTCTTCCAATTGCTGCCCATGCTAACGTTACTTGAGAACGTGATGCTTTCCATGGATTTCGCGGAAATGTATGATTTTGACGAACGTCCCACACGCGCCATGGCAATGCTCAAGCTGGTTGGGTTGGAGACATTTGCGAATAAATTGCCGGTGCTGGTTTCAACCGGACAGCAGCAGCTCGCAGCCATTGCGCGTGCTCTTGCATGTGACCCGCCGCTGTTGGTTGCCGATGAACCGACTGGCAACCTTGATACCAAGTCTGCCAATGTCATTATTGAATTATTCGAGGAACTTGCGCGCAGTGGTAAAACAGTTGTGATGGTGACACATGATCCGTCGCTCACATCCCGTACAACGCGCAATATCATCATCGCTGACGGTGAGTTGATCAACGAAACGGTCGCGAAGTCCCTGCCGTGGCTACGGCACCGCCACATGATGGAATTCACCAAGATCGCTCAAACGCAGATCGTTCCCGCGCGGGCAACCATTATGTCGCGTGATGAGCATGTTGAGAATTTCTTTATGATCCACAAAGGTGAAGTGGAGGTGGTCCTGCAAGATCGCAAGCAGACCGAGACGATCATCTCGCGTCTGAAGCCCGGCGAATTCTTTGGGGAGATCGAACTGCTGCGCGGCGGCAAGTCCATTGCGAATGTGCGTGCCAGCGCCGAGGGTCCGGTTGAACTATTAACCATCAGACGCGAAGATTTCAAACGGGTGCTGGACCAATCCCCGATCACGGCGGAAGCGATCGGCAAGATCGTGCAACAAAAAATAGATATCCAGCGCGCCGCAGACGGC
>JAYUGV010000315.1:0-21099 GCA_043767565.1 Anaerolineales bacterium | reverse complement strand
GCGCTGGTGTAAGAAATCGCAGAACTGGCTCGCTTTTGTTCATATGGCTTGTGCTCATATCTTGCTCAATATCATAATTTTCGGATAGGTTCTTACTGCGATAAGACAAGCGGTTGTCTTTGGAACGTTCGCGATTGAGCTGACGGACTTTCTTCTCGCGCAGGTACAGCCGCGTGTCAAACAGAAGCTGAACGGTCCGATCTGGACATGTAATTCGACATACACATAGCCATTGTTCCAGGATTGCTTCTTCTTGCTGCTCTCGTTGTGATTGTGATGAATATCCACCGCTTGTAAACTTTTGGTGGCTTTTCCTTTTTTACCCAGACTGTCATCCAACCCGGCCATGATCTTGAGCGGAAGACCTGCTTGGCTGGCAAGTTCCAGCGCTTTCAGCAGCATGAATTTCTTGCGCGGTTTCTCGATCAAATCCACCGTCCATGGACTTTCTCGAAAGAAATCCGCTAGCGCTTTAGGATCGAGTGAAACATGGAATAAACGCGACAGGTCACTCAGTGTTTTTCTCTGATTACAAACGATCAAGGCATCCACAATTTGAAGCAAGTGTCGGATCTGCGGTTGGTAAAGTGCAAGTTGGAGAGCAAAAATAAATGTTGCTAAAGTTTCAGAATGTTGTACAATCACGGGGAGCATTGGTAACCTCTGGTTTTGGATTTTGTCGCAAACTTATCCTACCAGATTTTCCAATGCTCATCCTATTATTTTGGCGAAACTACAGTAATTAAACTTATTATAGAAACCTTATGGACAAACCACCTAGACTTGGCACAACCAAATCCTAATCTTGCGCTTATGCCGGCAATTTTGATTGTACAAACTTGATTTGATTTGTCTATTAGGTAGGTGGAATCCAATTGGGACCGCTTTTCCCACACACCAGCCAAAGTCAACAACAATAACAACGGCGATACAGTCGATGATCAATAACAAATGCCCTGCATATTGCCAAATGCCAAAGGTGAAAGAGATCGATGCACTATCATTGATATATAGGCAACGCTTGATCGATTTCTAGTCACGGAGAAAACAAATGGATGTGCAACTGATTGACAAACTCGCGCACTTACTAGGCGAGCGTTTTACGACCAGCGAGTACGAGCGTCAACAGCACGGCAAGGACGAATCCTCATTCAGTCCGATACCACCGGAGGCTGTATGTTTTCCGCTCAGCACCGCGGAGGTTTCTGCGATCGCCCAGCTCTGCCAGCAATATCAGACTCCCATCATTCCCTTTGGAGCCGGGACTTCAATGGAGGGCCACGTCTTTGCTCCACATGGAGGCCTTTCGGTGGATCTTTCGCGTATGACCAATATTTTACGCGTGAGTGCCGATGATTTGGATTGCACCGTGCAAGCAGGAGTCACTCGCCAACAACTCAATGAGCACCTCAAAACACGTGGGCTATTTTTCCCGGTTGACCCAGGCTCAGAAGCAACACTCGGCGGCATGGCCAGCACGCGCGCCAGCGGCACCAATGCTGTGCGTTACGGCACCATGCGCGAGAACGTGCTTGCGCTAACAGTCGTCCTCGCCGATGGACAGGTCATTAAAACCGGCACACGCGCGCGCAAGTCATCTGCGGGCTACGATCTCACGCGGCTTTTTGTAGGGTCTGAAGGCACACTTGGAATCATGACCGAAGTTACCTTGCGGTTGCAAGGCGTTCCCGAAGCTATATCGGCAGCAGTAGTAAGTTTCGATGATTTTGAATCTACTGTGCAAGCAGTGACACAAGTGATACAAACTGGCGTGCCAATAGCGCGCATTGAATTTCTTGATGAGGTCATGGTGAAAGCGGTCAACCAATTTTCGAGTCTAAACCTGGCAGAAAAGCCGACCCTGTTTCTGGAATTCCACGGCTCAACTGCAGGCGTGCGCGAAAACGCCGAGCTTGCCAGTGAGATCATGCATGATCTGGGCGGCAGCGACTTCAAATGGGCGGTCAAAACCGAGGAGCGCACTGCGTTGTGGAAAGCACGTCACAACGCCTACTACGCCGGATTATCCTTGCGCCCGGGTTGTCGGGGCATTAGCACCGACGTTTGCGTTCCTATCTCCCGTTTGGCTGAGTGCATCGCCGAAACCAAACGTGACTTACGCGAGTCGTTCATCATTGCGCCCATGGTTGGGCATGTAGGTGATGGCAACTTCCATTTATTGATGCTGGTTGACCCGAATAAACCAGAAGAGTATGCCGAAGCAAAACGTCTGAATGAAAGGCTCGTTCATCGCGCTCTGTCTATGGACGGAACAAGCACAGGCGAACATGGCGTGGGTCTGGGAAAAATAAAATTTATGGAGGCAGAACATGGCGCAGCCTCATTAGCTGTAATGCGTGCCATCAAGCATGCACTCGACCCACAGAATTTATTAAATCCAGGCAAGGTCCTGCCAAATGAGATTGAAGCTTTATAATGGCTTCTTGTTTATGTCAGTAACGCAAAGCAAAGCCATGAAAGCTGTGGCTAAAAATATTTTCCAAAAGGCTGAATGAATTCGTTGCAACTCGTGCACGTATGCTGGGTTCGGTCATAATCTTATTAATGAGGTCCCATAAAAAACCTATTTCATTGTTTTTCATCCTTCGTAACCGGCACTGCCATAGTTATGTCGACCAAGATATGGAATAAGCAAGACCTGATTAAATAACTGACCTTACGCAATTCTGCTCAAAGGCGGTCTGTGACCGCCGTGTTTGCATGTTCTGTAACTCTTTCTGGTTAGCCGCAGGGTCACAGACCCTACGGGAGCATAAAAGTGCGTAAAGTGAGTAAATAAACCAACAAAATTAAAGGAGTGTGTAAGCATGATATCAGTCAAAGGGAAATGGGCGCTTATTACCGGCGCTAGCCGCGGAATTGGTTACCTTACAGCATTATTCATGGCAAAACACGGCTGTAATTTAGTATTGCATAGCCGCAGTCTTGAACATACAAAAAGATTAATGGAAGAAGTAAAAGCCTTTGGCGTGGATGTCTACGGCGTTGAAGCCGAGCTTGGCAATCATCAAGAAGTTATCAGGATGCTGGATGAAATTGAAGCCAAAGGCACTGCCATTGATATTATTTTCAACAATGCCGCAGTTCAACTCACCTACCGCAAAGACTATTTAAAAACACCAATTGAAGATCTTGATTTAAGTCTTCGCGTCAATTTCATTGCGGTAGCCACGATTTGCTATCGGTTGATTCCCAAAATGATCGAACGTGGTTTTGGAAGGGTCATCAACACCACCAGTGGGATTAGAGACCAGCCCGAACAAGCCGGATATTCCGCGAGCAAAGCCGCGTTAGATAAATTCACCCTTGACCTGGGTACAAAGTTTGATGGTACCGATGTCATCATTAGCTTAACTGACCCGGGCTGGTGCCGCACTGATTTGGGCGGTTCACAGGCGCCACACGCGCCAGAAGATAGTATTCCGGGTGTGGTGATCGGCGCTTTTGTAAATGATAAAAAGGGCAGACGCTTCTTCAATGCCACCGATTTTATCGGTATGTCTTTGGAAGATGGGGTCATAAAAGGCGAGTCATTAAAAGCTTTAAATTGAATCAACAACATACCATGGAGCAAAATAATTCATGAATACTTCTTATCAAGTTTTTATTGATGGCATCTGGCGCGAGGGGTCGGATGGTACAAAAGTTCCGGTAATTAATCCCGCCAATGAAGAACGCTTCGCGGATGTGAGTTGGGGGTCTGCTGAGGATGCGAACCTTGCATTGGATGCGGCACAACGAGCGCTATCAAGTGAGTGGTCAACCTGGAGTCCGACCCGCAGAGGTCGTTTCCTTGTAGCTGTGGCGGCATCGGTTCGCAAAAACAATTCACAACTCGCGATGCTTCTCACCAATGAACAAGGCAAACCGCTTCATCAAGCCTCATCCGAAGTGGAAGATGCCGCGCGCTATTTGGAATACTTCGGCGGTCTGGCAGACAAATTAACGGGCATGACCATTGATCTTGGGCAGGGCCAACTGGATTATGTTCTGCGCGAGCCGCTCGGCGTGACCGTGCACATCGCACCATGGAATTATCCACTTGATATTTTTTGCCGAAGCGTCGCACCCGCTTTGGCGGCAGGCAACACGTGCGTGGTCAAACCCGCGCCTGAAATTTCTCTCGTCACACTCGCGCTTGCGAGTTTATTTCAAGAAGAAGGAATCCCCGCCGGTGTGTTAAATGTCATCCCGGGTGGACCTGAACTAGGCAGGGTGCTCACTGAAGATTCACGCGTGCGCGGAATTGTATTCACCGGTTCAGTGGCAACCGGGCGCGCAGTTCTCGAAGCCGCGGCGCGCAACATTACACCAGTAATCTCAATGGAACTTGGTGGTAAAGCCGCCGCATTGGTATTCGTCAAAGACGCTTCAGAATTAGATGGACCTGTTGGCAACGCGGCGGGAACATTGGCTTGGAACGCAGGCCAATCTTGTGGACAACGTTCACGCTGGTATGTGCGCCGCGATCTGTACGAACCCTTTCTGGAAAAATTAGGCGCGCGGGTGCACAATCTCAAACCGGGTCCCGGCACACAATCCGGTGTTGACCTGGGTCCACTGGCATCGAAACGTCATTATGAAAAAGTCATGGAGTACATCCGCATTGGCATTGAAGAGGGTGCGCGCCTGATCATTGGCGGCGGCCGTCCCCAGGGTTCCGGCGAGATCGGTTATTTCATCGCCCCAACTGTTTTTGCAGATTGCAATAATCAAATGCGGATTGTCAATGAAGAAATTTTTGGACCCGTGATTACTATTATTCCCGTAGATAGTCTGGATGAAGCAGTTGCATTAGCGAACGATAATTCCTTTGGGCTTTCAGCGGAAATTTGGACGAGTGACCTAAGCACCGCGCACTCGGTCGCTTCTAAATTGGATGTTGGGCATGTCACCATTAATGGATCAGCGGCTTTCGGGTTTGAAGTTCCATTTGGCGGCGTCAAGTTAAGTGGGCTTGGTCGTGAGGGTGGACCCGAAGCGATCCTGGCATACACGCGTTTGAAAAATGTTTGGTTGAAAATCAATTAAAAAACATCAGGAGAATTGAAATGAGTTCAAAATTGAGCGCCCCTCCTACCACCGCTGAGTGTGCCCAACAAGAAGCATCCCTCGTACTGGATCATCTCACTGCCGCGGATGCAATGGCAATTGGTCAAGCGATTCTTGAATTAGCAAAGACATTAGTCCCGGGCAGACCCATAGCTATCCATCTTGAAACGGATGACCACTCGCTCTTTGTCTATTTCATGGACGGCACCGGAACAGACAACGCCGATTGGATTATCAAGAAAAAAAATGTCACCCGTAAATTTGGGAAAAGCTCATGGGCGGTTCGACTTGAATATCTTGAACGCAATGCCGATTTCCAAACCGAGACGGGGCTTGACCCCGAACTCTTCCGCGCTGAAGGCGGGGCTGTGCCTCTGAACGTTCGTGGCAAAGGACGTATTGGCACACTCATCGTTTCAGGTCTTGACGGGTGGGAAGATCACGCCCTGGCGGTCCGAGGGTTGGAACAATGGATGGGGAAAGTTTAGTTATGAAAACGCAAACACCCTCTTGGCTCAACGATGCCCTTGATTTTTCCATTCACAAAACACAACACAACCTCGCCACACTGACAAGCTTCCCCGAACGAACCGAAAACGGACAGTGGATTCAAACCGATCCAAACCTGCACGGCTGGTGGGTCGGCGGACATTGGGTCGGATTGCTCTGGCTGGCGTATGCCGCCACCGATAACTCGTTCTTCGCAACCGCCGCGCGTGAGTGGGCAAATCGGTTGTTGCCTCGACGTCCTGAATTGGATGATCACGATCTCGGATTTCTCTTCGAATTGGGATTTGTACTCGGCTACCAGCTGACCGGTGACGAAACGCTTAAGCCGCCCGCTCTACAAGCCGCCTCAACTCTCAGCCAGCGCTTCAACCCGCGTGGACAATTTATCCAAGCCTGGGGCTTGCTCGATGCGTCACCCGAACTACGCGGACGCACGATCATGGATACCATGATGAATCTTGATTTCCTTTTCTGGGCTGGCAAAGAAACCGGCGATGCGCGCTACGCCGAGATTGCCGCCGCCCACGCCCGCACCACATTGACCTATCACCTGCGACCCGATGGCAGTACATCCCACATTTGTGACTTCAACCCCGATACCGGTGCGTTCATCAAACAAGATACGCATCAAGGCATGAGCGCCACCTCCTGCTGGAGCCGTGGACAAGCTTGGGGCGTCTATGGTTTTGCCGATTGTTATCGCGCCACGGGCGATCCCGTTTTCTTGAACACCAGTCGCCGCCTCATGGAATATCTCTGGCCGCGCCTGCCAGAAGATCTCATCCCATTCTGGGATTTTGACAGTCCGCTCATTCCCAACGATGTACGGGATAGCTCTGCCGCATCTGTGCTCGCCTCTGGATTATTGAATCTTGCTTCTGTTGAAACCGATTCAAAACTCGCGGAACTTTGGCAAACCCGAGCGGTTAATATCCTTGAATCGCTTTGGAAGAACTACACCAGCAAAGACACTGACGCTGCCAGCATCTTGATTCATGGCACACGCTCCAAACCACACAACTTAATGGATCACGGTTTGATCTACGGCGATTATTACTTCGTCGAAGCGCTGATGCGTTTATCGAAACCAGAGTTGACCATTTCATAAATATTCAGGAGAATCGCAATGAAATATCATTCCATCCTCACATCGAATCCCGGACTAAACACTTTGCCAATCAACCCGTGCAAACTATTGGATTTCAATTTACTTAAACTTGCTGCGGGTGAAAAACACAAGGGACAAAGCGGAGACCGTGAAATCCTGGCGGTCATCCTGGGCGGTAAAGCAACTTTTACTGTCAATGGAACCACCTTCGAAAAAGTTGGTGGACGTCCGAATGTTTTCAACGGCAAGCCACACTCCGTTTACATTCCTGCCGGAGCCGAGTATTCCATCCAAGCTGAAGGATCCGTTGAGATCGCTTTGCCCAGCGCACCCAGTGATGAGACAACCATCACGCCTTATGTAATTGCGCCATCGCAAGTGGCGAACGGCGTTTGGGGCGCCGCCAATTTCAAACGCAACTTCCATCAGATTCTCACACTCGCCGCCCAACCCGAATTGCCTGCTCGTCGCCTCATCGTCGGTGAGACCTTCACCCCCAGCGGCAACTGGAGCACCTATCCCCCTCACAAACACCAAGTGGATGATTTGCCGCGCGAAGCCTATCACGAAGAGATGTATTACTTCAAAGTAAATCCCGGCGAGGGCTTTGGCATTTGTCATTACTATAACGAAGAAGGTGAAGATGAAAACTTCACCATCCGCGACAATAGCATCCACATGTTGCCGCGTGGTTATCATACGGTTGTGAGCGCCCCCGGTTACAACACGTACTACTTGTGGTTTTTAGCTGGCAATCAACGCGTCCAAGCCACAGTGGATGATCCAGCCGTAGGCTGGGTGAATAAGACCGTTTCCATGTTGAAAGAATTGGGACATTAAATCATGATCCTTGATCTTTTCAAACTCGATGGAAAAGTTGCACTCGTCACCGGCGCCGGGCGTGGATTAGGTCAGGCGATGGCAATGGCTCTCGCTGAAGCCGGAGCCGATATCGCCGGGCTGGGGAGCGGCTCACTTGATGAAACAGCTGTTCAAGTCCGGGCGTTGGGGCGGCGTTTCCTTCCGCTCAAAGTTGATTTGCTTAATGCCCATGCGGAAGACCTGACCCAGGTAGTTGAGCAAGTGCTAACAGGCTTGGGCAGTTTGGATATTCTTGTGAACAATGCTGGCACCATTCGCCGTGCCCCAGTGCTGGAATTCAGCGAAAAAGATTGGGACGATGTTATGCAAGTTAATTTGAAATCTGCCTTTCTGCTTTCGCAAGCAGCGGGCAGAGAGATGGTGAAACACGGCCAGGGCAAGATCATCAATATCGCTTCGATGCTTTCCTTTCAGGGTGGCATTCGCGTGGTATCGTACGCCGCTGCAAAAAGCGGATTGGCGGGTATTACTCGACTCATGGCAAATGAATTGGCACCGAAAGGTCTCAACGTCAATGCCATTGCGCCCGGCTATATGGCAACCGATATAACCACTATCATACGCACTGACAACGAACGTGCGCCAGCCATCCTCGACCGTATCCCGGCTGGGCGTTGGGGCGAACCAGCCGACTTGATGGGCGCTGTGGTCTTTCTAGCTTCCGATGCATCCAACTATATGAATGGTGCGATTATCCCAGTGGACGGCGGCTGGCTGGTGCGCTAACTTCCTTAGCCAGATATTCAACCTACCGAAGTACAATCGTTTACTTATACCAGCACGTTTAGAGGTGACTCATGCCCATATCCCGCCGCTTTCAATTACTCGAACAACGCGATATCAATCGCGAAACGTTTGTCGAGCCCTGGCCCGAAGCTGGTCTCATTGTGGCGGATAGTCCCGCTGACCCTCAGCCCAGCTTGCGTATCGAAGCCGGTCAGGTGCTGGAACTGGATGGACGACCCCGCGCCGAGTTCGATGTTTTGGATTTCTTCATCGCGGACCACGGCCTCGATCTTGCCACAGCCGAGGCTGCCATGGCCACCCCATCCATTGATCTCGCCCGGAGGCTGGTCGATATCAACGTGCCGCGCGCCGAAATCTTGCACCTCGCGAGTGGCTGTACCCCGGCCAAACTTGTGGACATTATCCGGCACATGAACGTTTTGGAAATGATGATGGGGTTGGGCAAAATGCGCGCTCGTCGCACGCCAGCCAATCAGGCGCACGTCACCAACCGGCGCGAGCATCCTGCGCTCCTCGCTGCAGATGCAGCGGAGGCGGCTTTGCGCGGGTTTGCCGAAATCGAAACCACCGTGGGCGTGGCACGTTACGCGCCGTTCAGTGCCTTGGCTATTCTGGTTGGCAGTCAAACCGGGAGAGGTGGTGTGCTCACCCAATGTGCAGTTGAAGAATCGCTGGGGTTGGAATTGGCGATGAAAGGTCTCACCAGTTACGCCGAGACACTCTCGGTTTATGGTACAGAAGCTACTTTCGTGGATGGTGACGATACCCCGTGGTCGAAAGCATTTCTTTCCGCAGCTTATGCATCGCGCGGGGTCAAGATCCGCTTCACTTCAGGGACTGGATCCGAGGCGCTCATGGGACACGCGCAGGGATATTCGATGCTGTATCTCGAAGCACGCTGTTTGATCGTGACGCGCGGAGCCGGGAGTCAGGGTGTGCAGAACGGTTCCATTTCTTGCATCGCATTGCCTGAGTCACTCCCGGGTGGAGTACGCGCTGTGCTGGCTGAAAATTTGTTAGCAACGATGTTGGGTTTAGAGGTTGCTTCGGGCAACGATGCGCTTGCCTCCCATTCTGATATCCGCAAAGCCGCCAAACTCATGCTGCAATTTATCCCTGGCACCGATTTTATTACCTCAGGCTATAGCGCCATGCCCCGGCGTGAAAACCTGTTCGGCGGCGGTAATTTCGATGCAGAAGATTTTGATGATTACAACGTTCTGCAACGCGATATGCAAGTAGATGGCGGCAATCGTCCAATTTCTGAACAGGAAGCATTGGACATACGCACAGAGGCTGCGCGTGCTATCCAGGCAGTTTACGCTGAGCTGGGGTTTCCAGCCATAACAGATGCTGAAGTGGAAGCAGCAGTACTAGCCCACGGAAGTGAGGAAATGCCGGTTCGGGATATCATAGCTGATCTCGCCGCTGCCGATAAGTTTTTACCGGGTGAGCAAAACATTCTGAGTGTGATACACGCCTTGCAAGTGCGCGGCTTTGAAAAAGTAGCTTCCAACTTATTGGAGATGGGACGCCAACGCGTGGCTGGCGATTATCTGCAAACCTCCGCGATTTTTGACCAAAACTTCAAAGTCCAAAGTGCGATTAATGATGTCAATGATTACGCCGGTCCAGGCACCGGGTATCGCATGAGCGCTGAGCGTTGGCAGGAAATTCAAAATCTGCCGACAGTTAAGTCCCCGCGCGATTTTATTGCTGACCAGATAGGGGCACCATGTGCCCGCCTCGCGGAAATGGGACCGGCGCACACGGGTACAAACCCCGAAGTAATTGTGGCTGTTGGACCAGCCTTTGGCACCGAGCTTATTCGAACAATTAATGGACTCGATCATGAGGAAGTGTTGGCTGCGATTCTCACTGGCATTGCAAGCGAGGGTTTGATCGCGCGCGTGGTGAAGGTATATCGCACTTCAGACTGTGCCGCCATTGGGCATATCGGTGCGCAACTCAGCAGTTCCGGTATCGCCATTGGCCTGCAATCACGCGGGACCACGGTCATTCACAAACGTGGGTTGGCGCGGCTCAGCAATTTGGAATTATTTCCCCAATCGCCCAGCATGACCCTGGAAACATATGAAGCCATCGGAGTTAATGCCGCACGCTATGCATTGGGCAAAGTCACCACGCCGGTGCCTGTTCAAGTGGATAACTGGGCGCGGTTACGACTTATCGTCAAGACTGCGTTATTACACCGTCACGAAACGGAACAGATAGTAGACCAGCCACCTATGGAAATGCGTTTTGACTGGGAACCAGATTTATAAGGAATTTTCCTATGACAACACAATCATTAAAATACCCCTTGAGCGAGAGCGCCGCTGAAACATTACAGGCCGCCAGCGGGCGACGTCTCGCAGAGATTAACTCTGCAGCCGCCCGCGCGGGTGAGCTATCCATGGCGGATTTCCAGATCAGCGCTGATATCTTGCGAGCACAGGCCGAGGTGGCGCGGCAGGCAGGTTACCCGCAGCAGGCATCCAATCTCATCCGCGCGGCTGAGTTGACTGCTGTCCCCAACGTCGAAGTATTGCGGATGTATAACACCTTGCGTCCCGGGCGCGCCACTTATGCTGAGTTATCGGCCCTCGCCGAATTGCTGGAAGAACATTATCACGCGCCGGAATGCGCGCGTATGGTACGCGAAGCCGCAGCGGTTTATCAGACACGCAACCTGGTTCAGAAATAATTTAGTGCCTCGCCGAGGCAAGCCACTGTTCCAGGCCCGCAACTGCCAGGGCATGGTCTTCCCATCCCTGGAGACCCGAGACAATCAATGTGCCCACGCGACCTTTGCCACGGACGTTCAAAGGCACAGCGCCACCTTCCGCGCGGAACAGTTCGGGGTCAAATCCTGTCTCGGTTTGAAAGTCGGCATTGCGCTCGAGAAATTCAAGACGGACCGCCCATGAACTGCGACCGAACTTACGCGTGACGTTCTTTTTCTTGAGGATCCAATCGGCGTTCCCGGCTCCAGTACCATCCATAAAATAGACAAAGAGCGGATGGTCATCAGTCTCGAGTTGGATGGCAACAGGTCTACCGGGGACTAAGACCGGCGCGAGTTCAATGATAGCTTGGCCAATTGACATCGCATCCGCGGCAGTCAAGCGTTCAAGCACAAGTGCTGCTTCCTGAACAACACATTCGCCGGCAGTAGCGGGGGCGCTTACAGTTTGATTCAATTTGATCTCTCCATTATTTATTATTGAGGTTTACCCAAACATTTTTTAGGCATGTATAAGCCAATATTGCTTCTGGTGTACCCCAACTTACCTCGGCGAAGACTTCTTCTGTAGCTGGGTTTATAACCGGAACCTTTGTGTTGTCTGAGCCTTCACGCCAGATGCCATCAATAAAAACTTGATAAGAGGCATTCATGTATCAATTTGCTCCATTGGAAAAACGAAATGATATTAAAGTCATTGTACTTCAACAGTAAATCATGGTCTAGTTGTCACTAATTCATGTAGTGACTCTATAAAAAGGAGAGCGCTCAAAGGTTGTAGATAGCCCAAAAGCCTAACCACTGAGTCACCGAGTCACGGAGTTTTTTAATTGCTTTTCTCCGTGTTTCCGTGACTCAGTGGTTAGAGTTCCCTGTCTGTGTTAAAACTCGTCTACATATTTTGAGTGCCACCGTAAAAAGCCGATTGGAGGAGACTCCAACTGCTCACGTTATAATTACTTCGATGCTACAGGATGATTACTAAAGGAATATACATATGGCTAAAACCGTCTTTATAACCGGCGCGGATAAAGGTCTCGGGTTTTCGCTGGTTCAAAAATTTCTGTACAAGGAAATGCATGTGTTTGCCGGTCAGTATCAACCGAATAGTGATCTGTCTGCTCTCGCCAAAGCCTATCCTGACAGACTTACTCAAATCCCCCTGGATGTTACACAGTTGGATTCAGTGACGAGAGCTGCCGATGCTGTTATACAATTAACTCCTGCGTTGGATATCCTGATCAACAATGCCGGAGTGATGCTGGAAACACGTACGCCCCTGCTTGAGCTTGAGCTTGCTCATCATCCGCTTTTTGAGACACTGGATGTGAATACTTTTGGACCGCTGCGCATGGTTCAGCAGTTTCTGCCCTTGTTGGAAAAAGGCGAGCACAAGTTGATACTCAACATTTCTTCAGAAGCCGGTAGTATCACTGATTGCTGGCGTGAATCGGAATTTGCCTACAGCATGTCCAAGGCGGCTTTGAACATGCAATCCAAAATCCTGCAAAATCACCTGAAGCCACGCGGCTTCAAAATTTTGGCCGTCCACCCGGGCTGGATGAGAACCGATATGGGCGGCGCAGACGCCGATATCAACGCGGACGAGGCGGCTGAAGGAATTCTCAATCTGGCTATGAAAAGCTGGGATTTGGATGACGAGATTTACATGGACTACAAAGGACAGCCAATCAGCTGGTGAAGGAATTAAGATATGACCTCAAATAAAAAAAACACACTCATTTTGCTCGGTGGGCTGTGGCATGATTTTGATGGCTTTGCGAACGCCATGCAATCTCTGCTGGAGCCGCATGGCTTTCAAGTCGAAGCTACTTATGATCTGGATACTCTGTTACACCTTGAAGAGCGTCACTACGATGTAGTGATCAGTTACACCTGCCTTTCTCCGCATAGTGAGGGCTTTAAAGACACTACTCCAGAGAAACTAACCAACGCCCAGATTGACGGTTTATCAAATTGGGTTCGCAACGGTGGCGCGCTTCTGGCTGCCCATTCAGCAACTGTCATGGGCGAATCTGACGCAGCGCTCGGCGAGCTGATCGGCGGAGTCTTTGTTTCGCATCCTCCGGCGTTTACCTTTACCGTTTATCCTGTTTTCGAACAGCATCCCATAACGATGGGAATTGATGCTTTCGCGGTGCATGATGAGTTTTATATGGAAACACATACGCCAGCCGTTCAAGTACATATGGTCGCTTTTGACCGCGGCGTAGCCTACCCAATGGCTTGGAGCAAGTCCGAGGGTCAGGGACGCGTAGCTCATATTGCGCCAGGTCATTTTCGTGAAGTATGGGAGCTTAAGTCTTATCAGCAACTTCTCTTGCAAACAATCGACTGGTTGACAAACAGAGAGGCTTATGTAAATTAGAGCCATAGTTCAATCATATGTCGGCTAAAAATTTTGGTTTAATTACTCAATCAAACATGTATGGAGAAAATAAAACATGCCGGACAAAGTAAACGCCTGGGCAGAAGTTGTCAAAATCCCCACTTATAAAATTGCCGCACCCGACAAAAATCCAATGTTCCTTGAGAAGCGCGTCTATCAAGGCAGCAGTGGAGCTGTGTATCCTCATCCTGTCATTGACCGCGTGTTCGATGAGAAAGAAGATAGAGAGTACACCGCCTTATATTTGGAAAATCGCTATCTCAAGATCATGATTCTGCCGGAGCTTGGCGGGCGTGTACAGATGGCGCTCGACAAGACCAACGGCTACCATTTTGTTTATTACAACCGTGTCATCAAGCCCGCATTGGTTGGGTTGTCTGGTCCATGGATTTCGGGCGGCATTGAGTTCAATTGGCCTCAGCACCACCGCCCCAGCACCTTTGATCCATTGGATTGGCGAATTGAATCGCACGCTGATGGCAGCCAGACAGTCTGGTGTGCGGAGATCGAGAAGATGTTTCATACCAAGGGTATGCACGGATTTACCCTTTACCCTGACCGTGCCTATTTGGAAATTCGTGTCCAACTTTACAACCGCACTTCTGAACCGCAGACTTTTCTCTGGTGGGCCAACCCTGCGGTGTCGGTTCATGATGAGTATCAATCTGTGTTCCCGCCAGATGTCCATGCAGTGATGGATCATGGCAAGCGTGACGTATCCAGCTTCCCAATCGCTACAGGCACTTACTACAAAGTTAATTATGCCCCCGGTGTTGACATCAGCCGTTATAAGAATATACCTGTGCCGACTTCATACATGGCATATCATTCCGATTTCGACTTCATGGGTGATTATGATCATCGCGTCGAAGCTGGCATGTTGCACATTGCCAACCATCATGTTGTTCCGGGTAAAAAACAATGGACGTGGGGTAATGGTGAATTTGGTCAGGCATGGGACAGGCAATTGACCGATGATGATGGACCCTACATCGAATTGATGTGCGGTGCCTTCACTGACAACCAGCCTGATTTTTCATGGATCCAGCCAGGAGAGGAGAAATCCTTCACCCAAATATTTATGCCCTACAAAAAGATCGGACCAGCGTGCAACGCAAACGAACACGCCGCCTTGAATTTGGAAATAAAAAATAACACAGCCTGGTTTGGCATTTATCTATCAGCCCCTCGCACAGTCACCGTGAAATTAGATCACAAAGAACAGACACTGTATGAAAAAGTGGTCACGCTTGACCCCGAACAGACCCTCTTCGATAGTATCGTTCTCCCCAGCAATACGAAACCGCAGGATATAACGCTGAGTATCCTTGCCGAAAATTCTGTTTTGCTGGCATACACTCCTGTGTCTGATGAAAAACCGGAAATTCCATCACCTGCCAGCCCAGCCCGCCTGCCCGAAGATATTGAATCCATTGAAGAATTATTTCTAAATGGCCTTCATTTGGAACAGTACCGCCATGCTACTTATGCGCCTGAACCCTATTATCTCGAAGCCCTGCGGCGCGACCCGGGCGACAGCCGCTGCAACAATGCGATGGGCTTGCTGCTTTATCGCCGCGGTCAGTTTGCTGAAGCGGAGGCTTACTTCCGCAAAGCGATCAAACGTTTGACTCAGCGTAATCCCAATCCGTATGATGGCGAACCCTATTACAACCTCGGGTTGGCGCTCAAGCTACAGGAACGTTATGGCGAAGCCTTCGATGCATTCCATAAGGCGCTCTGGAATGCAGCCTGGCAGGACGCCGCATATTTTGAACTAGCCCGACTTGCGAGTCGCAATGGGAATTTTTCACAGGCACGTGATTATGCCGATCGCACCCTACATCGAAATGGATGTCATCACAAGGCGCGCCATCTCAAGATCGCATTACTGCGCCGCACAGGTCAGTTGGACGAAGCCCGCCTCGAATCGACCCGTAGCCTGATCGCTGACCCTCTGGAATACGGCACACTCTGGGAACGCTTCCTGCTTAATGATGATCCTTCTTTCGAGAAAATCATCCGCCCTGAGCCTGCCACATACGTTGAGCTTGCTCTCGATTACATTCATGCGGGTCTGTTTGATGAAGCTGTAAAACTGCTTGAACGAGTCCCCTTTGATCCTTTGGCGGCATACACTCTCGGCTGGGTACTGAGTCAATTGAAACAGGATCAGGCCGCGGCTGAGATGTTCCGGCGCGCATCCTCTTTGCCGACTGATTATTGTTTTCCAAACCGTCTTGAGGATGTTGCCATATTTTCAGCTGCGCTGCGCGCAAATCCACAAGATGCTCGAGCTTCATATTCTCTTGGCAATTTCTGGTATTCCCATCGTCGCTATGATGAAGCGATCACCTGCTGGGAACATTCGCGAAAGATCGACGCATCCTTCGCAACCGTGCACCGCAACCTCGGGCTGGCCTACTTCAATAAGCGCAATGATCCTCAACAGGCGTTGGTTTGTTTTGAAACGGCTTTTGCACTGAACCCAATTGATGCACGCGTATTCTTTGAGCTAGACCAACTCTATAAACAACTCAACCGCACACCCACCGAGCGTTTGGCTGTTTTACAACAACATCCTGATCTGGTGGAACAGCGCGATGACCTGACCATCGAATACATTACTCTTCTCAACGTCTCAGGTCGCTCAGCCGATGCCTACCAGCATTTGATGCAGCGAAGTTTTCATCCATGGGAAGGCGGCGAAGGCAAGGTAACTGGACAATATGTCACCAGCTTGATCGAAAGAGCCAAAGCGTCGCTGGCAAATGGCGAAGCACATCAGGCGCTTAAACTGCTGATGCAAGCGCAGCTGTATCCACATCATTTAGGTGAAGGCAAACTGCATGGCGCGCAGGAGAACAATATTTTCTACTATTTGGGTTGTGCTTGTGAAGCGCTTGGTGAGCAAGAAAATGCCCGGCAATGGTTTGAGCGTGCCGCTTCTGGTTTGAGCGAACCAACCTCCGCCATGTTCTATAACGATCAACCACCTGATATGATTTTCTACCAGGGTTTGGCAAATCAAAAACTGGGCAAGAATACCGCAGCGCAGGTCATCTTCAATAGACTTGTGGAATATGGAACAACGCACATGAACGCTGAAGTCCGTGTAGATTATTTCGCAGTTTCATTGCCTGACTTCGTCGTCTTTGAAAACGATCTCAATCAGCTTAACCGTGTGCATTGTCACTATATGATGGCGCTTGGATATATAGGACTGGCCAATCATTTGGCGGCGCAACAACAATTTACTGAAGTGTTGGCTCTGAATGCAAACCACACTGGAACACTCATCCATCGTTCCATTACGTCTGGCACTGATGGTAAGACATAACCGGCTCACCGTTCTTGCTAAATCTGCAATGGTACGGGCTAGTTTCACAACTGCGCGTGTGATAACAGGTGCGCTAATTCATGCGCAGCGCGATATCGCCGCCCGCATCAGACTCTGGCACATCGACAAACTCAGCACGTCGCCTTCAGTCAGCACAGTTTCTAATATTACAACGCAAGGTTACGGGTAAAAGTGCCTAATCGAGCCAGTCCAGCCCAGCGGTGAGAGCGATAACGACAAAACACCAAGTTGGCTGACTTCAGCAAAAACGGGGCTCGAATCAGAGGTATTCGCACCAATCTTAGGCTGAAAATCGCCCAGCAGATTTGGAGGCATTGCATCAGACACCACGATATTCAACGCTACACCTTTCTCTTCAGCGCGCGCAGCCAGCAGAATACCGGCGACGTGCCCTTTAGCATGGCATATACGCTTGTTTTTGGTTCAACTATTTATTTGAAGTGAGACGCTGGTGGCGGAGGTTGGGAGCTAGGTGCGGAAATGCCTACCCCCAGATATGGGGGTGTGAAGATGGCGAAAAAAGCTGCCAGGTTTGGAGTGCCAATAGACGTTATCGGAAATAGGGTTATGATAGGCGAATGTTTAGCTACGAAGAACTGAAGACACAACCTAGAAAATTCCTGTCACAGACAAGTTTGACGGTCGCCGAGTTTGAAGATTTGCTGCCCGCTTTTGAGAAAGCGTTTCTGAAAAAGTATCCTGTCAAAAAGACAAAGGCTGGAAAAGTTAGAAAACGGAAAGCCGGCGCAGGTCGCAAGAGTTCACTGGGTCGGATCGAGCAGAAATTGCTGTTCGCTTTAGTGTACGGTTCACATGCGCGGACAGGAATTCTCGTTAATCGGACTTCTCTAAAAACACTTCAATACAGCTTCCGCTACTCAGTGCAACGCCTGTCAGGTCTTGACAAGCAAATGCCCTTGAAAGGTGACCTTTCAAGGGCTTGGGTGGGCTGCTGAAGTGAAAGTACAATAGGCAGATCGGCGGCAAAGAAAGGCAGAAACTGAATGGGCAGATTTAAGACACTTCAACACTCCTTTCAGTCGCAGTACGCCGCCTGACAGGTTTTCCTAGAGCCATGGTTAACGAGAATCATTGTCCGCGCATGGGTTGTGGTTGACTCACGCCGCGCTAACATGTGCCCGTTAGGGTAAACCTGTCAGGTATGTGGTTAAGCGGAATGTTTTCATGCTTGGAATATAGTTCAAATCCACGCTGGCGTAAGTATCACTGGTACAACACGAATACGATCAGGGATTGGTGTTGCTGGGTCACTGTATTTGTGCGCGTACTATGAGCG
This sequence comes from Anaerolineales bacterium, assembly GCA_043767565.1. Taxonomy (GTDB): domain Bacteria; phylum Chloroflexota; class Anaerolineae; order Anaerolineales; family Villigracilaceae; genus Defluviilinea. The sequence goes on along the minus strand of JAYUGV010000315.1, from coordinate 2,965 downwards.
CGCAATCCAAAATCCCACAATTGATAACAAATGATTTATTTGCAAAAAAACGAAAAACACCACCTCATGCAAGGCGGTGTTTTCAACCTGTCGGGGCGGAGAGATTTGAACTCTCGGCCTCACGGACCCGAACCGTGCGCGCTACCGGTCTGCGCTACGCCCCGATTTGATCACTGTCCCTTTAGGGGAAGCGTGCGAATTATACCATCCCAATTTGTTTTGGCAAGTTATGGGTTTAACAATACGACCTGGCTATATACATAGAACAGACCGGACATACGGTCGTCTGCCTGTCGGATCGTCAGGCGGGCGAGCGTGGGTTCAGTCACTTTATACGGGATGGTGGTCTCAAACAATTGCGGATCGATACTCTGGATTGTGAGAATACGTAAACCAATCGACTGTCCAGTTGGACTCACCAATTCCAAGACGACGGGTTGAAGGCTGAAGGGCCAGAGATCCCCCTTCACGTTCAGGACGCCGCCGGAAACTGCTTCTTCAGCGAGAGGCTTAAACACCCTGACGGGTTCGGACGGATTCCCCGGCGGGTTGATCTCATTAATGCCCGAGGACAGCAAAAGGACTCGAACGGAGTTCAGCGCCTGTATCCTGCCATCCTTATCGAAAGTGCTGACAGTAATCCGCCCCAGCTCTGCGACAGCGCGAGTTTCAAAGGGAATTTTGAAGGATACAAAAGCACCCTTGCTCGTGTTCAACACTTTGAGCAGCTTGCTTGATAACAAACGACCATCTTCTCCATATAAATCAACCTTCATCATTTGACTTTCACCAGAGATCACATCAGCGCGGAACTGGATCGGCGAGATCAATTTTGACATAGGTCCCGGCGATATGAATCGAATAGCGCTAAGCGCGTGCCCTGGGATGGATGTTGGTTTGCTGGTGGGCAATGGCGTACGTGTTTGAGTTGGGATTGGAGAGACTGTCGGTTCAATGACTTCGGTTAGTGCAATCACCGGAGTCAAAGCGACCGAAGTTTCAGTACCAGCAACATTCGCCGCATCGGCTGTCAGCATGATAACGGTTGGGAGGTATTCAGGAGGATAAGGCGTCGCGATAGGACTCTGCGTCGGTGCGGCGCAGCCAGCTAAAAGTCCAAGAAGAGAGGCGAGGAGAATTATGTTTCGTTTCATGCAATTAATACAAATTTCACACCGATACTTGCCCCAGGCGCAAGTGTCGCGAGCCGATATTTGGCGAAGCGATCCCTTATTCTGTAATGGAGGTTACTTCGGGTAAAAGGTACTGCCCTCGCAATGACATGCTACTAATTAACCTTCCAGCGTAACGGCGTACCCTGTAAAGCGGATAAGACTTCGGCGGCGATATCTTCCGAAGCGCGGGACTGTGCTTCAATGGTTTGCGCGCCGACATGCGGAGTGCCGATCAAACGTGGATGTGAAATTGCTTCTGTTAAACCGGGCGGCTCCACGCTGAAAACATCCAGAGCCGCGCCTGCGACTTTGCCGCTGTTCAGCGCTTTCACCAACTCAGCTTCATCAATAATGCCGCCGCGCGCTGCACAGACGATACGCACGCCATCTTTCATTTCAGAAAATGCCTGCGCCCCGATCATATCCCGCGTCTGCACGGTGAGCGGCAAATGCAAAGAAATGAAATCAGACCAGGCATATAGATCCTGAATGGAGGCGGGTTCAGCACCACGTTTCTTGATATCGTCTTCAGAGATCAACGGGTCATAAGCGATCACATTCATGCCGAAGACGGCGGCGCGTTTGCCCACTTCCACGCCGATGCGCCCGAAGCCGATCACGCCGAGAGTCTTACCATTCAACTCTACGCCTTCGAGTTCTTTCTTGAGCCATTTGCCTTGCTTCATACCCGCATCGGCACGCGGAATTTCGCGCGCGAGGGCAAGCATGAGTCCAAAAGTTAATTCGGCAACCGCCAGCGTAGTGGACATGGGCGCATTGACCACCGTGATATTGTGCTTTTTCGCGGCTTCGAGATCAATGTTATCCACGCCGACGCCAGCACGTCCAATTACTTTCAGCTTGGACGCGGCTTCCATAACGGAGGCAGTTACCTTGGTCCGACCGCGAACGATGAGGCCGTCATAGTCGGGAATCGCTTTCAGCAGGTCATCCACTGAAATGTTATTGCGGTCATCCACCTGGGCAGATGCGCGCAAAAGAGACTGTCCGGTTTCGTCCAGTCCGTCTGTAATGATGATTTTATAGTTTGTCATGGGAATATTTTAACCTATTAAGGTGACAGTCAGCTTTTATATTACTCGTAACGCAGCGCTTCTACCGGCTCTAAACTTGCAGCACGGTTCGCCGGGTATATTCCAAAGAAGAGACCCACCGCGGCAGAAAAAATGGTTGCCAACAAGATCGCGTTCAAGCCGACGATCGGCGTAAAATCTGTGCCGCGTGCCGCCGCAATTTGACCAACCCCAAAAGAGATCAGCCAGCCTAATATGATCCCAATAATGCCGCCTATAAGACTCAACAAAGACGACTCGGTTAGGAATTGGATCAAGATATCCCGCCTGCGTGCACCTAATGCCTTACGCAAACCGATCTCACGCGTCCGCTCGGTAACTGATACGAGCATGATATTCATAATACCAATGCCGCCCACCAACAGGGAAATACCGGCGATACCGCCGAGGAAAACCGTGAGGATCCCTGTAATGGATTGGAATGTTTTGAGCAGGTCCTGCTGGGTAAAGACAGTGAAATCATCTGCACCGATCGGGGTTCGATGGCGGTTTCGCAAGATGGTACCGATCTCATCCGATGCCTTTGTAACAACATCTCCACTGACTGCCTGCACAAAAATAATATCCACGCGATCAGAGGTGCTGCGCCGGATCAAGCGTGCCTGCGCTGTAGTAAAGGGAATCACGACGAAATTATCCTGGCTTCCAAAAGAGCCGCCGCCTTTTGATTTAAGCACTCCGATCACACGGAATGGC
>JAYUGV010000314.1:0-3289 GCA_043767565.1 Anaerolineales bacterium | reverse complement strand
TGCATTTGATTAGCGCAGATTAGCGAGGATTAGCGGACTCAATATTCCCCATAATTGATCGGCTCACTCAGTTGCTGTGGAACCTCGAGTCGTTTGTGAGTCTCTGCGCCTAATTTTTGCCAATACTCTTCGCGATCTTTTACACCATAGACCCATTCATTCAACCAGGCTTTGACCACTTCTGCCGATTCGCTGACCTTATCCCATGCCAGATAGAACTCGTTATCGCGGTCGTAGTAGCCCTGCGCATAACTCGGATGACACGCGAACGGGACGTTGCACACTGCGCTGACCACAATACCCGGAATCATCGTGCGGTTCGGGTCGGAGCGGATGACTGATTCGTCCACGATTTCCTCGGCTGTTAGGATAACTTTTTTCGCAGCGAACGCAGCTTCTTTTTGTTCGCCAATGATGCCCCACAAATGGGAATTGCCATTCGCGTCCGCACGCTGCACATGGACGATCGCCACATCGGGATTCAGCGGGGGCACAACGATCACATCCTTGCCGCCGTAGGGATCAGGGATGCGTTTGATATTGGGGTTTACTTTTTCAAGATCGGTTGCACCTGTTTGATTCATAGGGAGAAAAGGTAAACCAGAAGCGCCCGCCTGCAAACGCGTGATCATGCCGAAATGGGAATACTCCTCCCATTCGAGCTTGCCCTGCTCGAGCGCCGAACGGACAATACGCAGTGACCCAACACCGGGATTGCCCATATACGAGAAGATGACTTTCTTCGCACAGCCCGCCGCAACCATCATATCGTAGATCAGATCGGGGGTGGCGCGGGCGAGGGTGAGATCCTTTTTGCCCTGGCGGATCATCTCATGCCCGGCGGCAAATGGGATGAGGTGGGTGAACCCCGCCGCGTAGATCGTATCTCCGTCGTTAACGTATTTGGCGATGGCTTCTGATAGCGTTGTGAGTTTGGTCATTTCTTTTTCTCTTCTTTGGGTTTTGGTTTCAACCTTTTGAAAATGCTGAACCGACCGTGCGGCGGTCCAGCTGGTTTTTTGAATTGTCCACGGAAGATAAAGCCGAACGAGAGCAAGGCAGTCCCCCAACAAAAATAACTGAGCATTGGGCTTTTTGCAGCTTCTGACAATATAAAAAAGACCATCAAGCCGATGCCGACCAGGACAAAAAAAGTGCCTACGCGGCCAACAAATTCTTTACGGTCAGGGGGTTGTTGACCCATAATCAGTTTGGCTTTCTGGCTGAGAATAGGATTCTGCGGAACGGATAGAACACGGGGCTATCGGGCATGGCAGCGCGCATCTTCTCACGAATGGACTGCACGAACGCGTCTTTGTGTTCGCCCAATTTTTCGAAGTAGGGGACGAGTGCCGTGCCTGAGATCCAATCTACGACGGCATCTGAGTCTGCCAACACATGGGGGTATATTTTTTCAAAGACCACGATATTTTCTGCACCGCAATTGAAAAAGATGCGGGCGTAATCATCAATTGAAAGGACAGGCGCATATCTTTGGAAGCCGTTCAAGACGAACTTGAACAATTCTTCGTCGGCGGTTTCGCGATAGATCTGGTGTGAGATGTGGTTGTGGTTCGATGGGATCTGGACGGCGATCTGTCCGCCGGGTTTTAGTTTATCGAAGAGATATGGAATCAACTCTGCGTGATTCTCGCTCCATTGCAGGGCAGCGTTGCTGAAGATCAAATCCCACGAATCTGTCAGCTGGGATTGATCTCCTTGTGTAAAGCGCAGGTTCGAGCTTGAGAATGAAGCGGCTCGCGCAGCGTCTAGCATCTGCGGAGAGGAGTCGAGCCCGGTCACGTCGCTGTCTGGCAAAGTATCCGCAAGTTGACGTGTCAATTCGCCGGTACCGCACCCCAGGTCAATGACTTTGAGATGCGGGCGCACATCCACGAGCGCGAGCAGATCATAAAATGGCGCGGCGCGCTCGGTTTGAAACTTATGATAGAGGTCTGGATTCCAGGGCATGGTTACGCCTCATGTCGTTGCGAGGGCGATGCTTTTCGCCCGAAGCAATCTCCCACTGTGAACAGAGATTGCTTCGTCGGGCTATCGCCCTCCTCGCAAAGACATCGAATACTAAAAAGCCCTCCCTTTACAGGAAGGGCTTTAGTTCTATTTGCGCTTTGCTGTTTTCTTTACAGCCTTCTTTGCAACAACTTTCTTCTTCATGACTTTCTTCACAGGGGCGGGCTTGATGAGCGTGCGGATCTGTTCGTGCATGTAGATCTGCACGTAATAGTAACCGCCGCCGTTCTTGCCGCTCGAACCGGAACCCTTCCAGCCGCCGAACGGTTGGAAGCCGGGCCACGCGCCGGTGGTTGCGCCCTGCGGACGGTTGGCATACGTGACGCCCGCTTCGATGTTATCGAAGAACCAACCAGTTTCTTTGGGTGAACCATAGAAACCGGCGGTGAGACCGTAGTTCACGTTGTTGGCGATCTTCATCGCTTCATCAAGATTGCTCACTTTGCCGATGGTGGTGATGGGCAGGAACATTTCATGTTTCCATAAACGGTGTTCAAAGGGCAGATCAGTGACGAGCGTGGGTTCGCAGTAGTAGCCTTTGTCGAAGTCGCCGCCGGTCTTGACATGACCACCGGTCAGGAAGTTGCCGCCAGCGCCGTTAATCTCTTCGGCGAATTCCTTGAACTCTTTGTAAGAGCTGTTGTTGACCACTGGACCAAGATAGGTATTACGTTCGGTCGGGTCGCCGATGACGAGCGCATCAGTCTTGGCTTTGAGTTTGGCAACGAGTTCATCATAGACTGGTTCTTCCACAATAACGCGTGAAGCCGCAGAACATTTCTGTCCCTGCAGACCAAAAGCGGATCGGACGATACCGGTGGCTGCATCATCGAGATTGGCATTGCGCGAAACGATGGCTGGATTCTTGCCGCCGAGTTCCAGCACAATGGGGCGCACGTAATTGCGATTACCAAAATCGCGGTACATCTTCATGCCCACATCGAAGGAACCGGTGAAGGTCACGCCGTCAATTTCGGGGCTGTCAACGAGTGCCTGCCCAAGCGTTGAGCCGGGACCCGTCACAAAGTTGAAGACGCCGTCGGGGATGCCCGCATCGCGAATACATTCAGCGTAGAGTCTCACGATCCAAGCCGTATCCGTTGCCGGTTTGAGTATGACCGTATTTCCAGCTGAGAGTGCCGCGCCGGTGGGACCTCCGCTCAACGCGAAGGGGAAGTTGAACGGGCTGACGATTAGCCACACGCCGTAAGGACGCAATACCGAAACGTTGGTTGAGTCATAGCCAACCAGCGGATCC
>JAYUGV010000313.1:0-21174 GCA_043767565.1 Anaerolineales bacterium | reverse complement strand
CTTTGGTCATAGCTGTAGCAAAGTCAGGAACAGGGGGTAACGAGGAGCGAAAAAGCAGCAGAAATATGAGCGGAGAAAAAGCGTCTGGCTTGGGTGGCATTCATAAAGCCAGCTTGACGGATCAATGCAAGAATAAGATTGTTAAGGTTTGCCATGACCCTGGCCCCATAGCCGATGGTAAAGCGAATGGCGTCTTCACGGAGCGTAACATCCCGCCGATAGGCGAATCTGCCCCGCTCAACTTTGCCAATAACACAGTCATCATCAAGGTTGTCAGGTTGTATCTTTTTCCTCTTGCTTTCCGCATATCGGTTAGGGTCTGCAATCGCCCATAGACACTCCCTTTGTCATACATCACCCCTTCGGCGCTAATTTCTTGGCCCTTATCAAGCGTGCTATACTCCATTTCAGATCCTCCTCGATTTTTGCTTGTTTCGTCACTCGCAATTTTACCGAGAAGGATCTATTTCTTACCTTTTATCAAGCGACTTTGCTACAGCTACAGGGACACACTTATGCAAGAGGCCTACTGTAAACCAAAACCCTCTGGTCGCGGCGCGCGCTCCTTAGAGTGATACATTCTTTTCAATTTCAGAGTGGCAAAATGAGTAGGACTCCACTAAAGTGTGGAGGAGCATAAAACTTGCAAAAAATAGGGTTCACTGGCAAACTCTTGCGACTTCCAAATCACGAGAGAAAACCAATGAACCCACAAGAGCTATTTTGCCCGAGGGTTGCATGCCCCGCAAGGGGGCAAACCGGAAAAGGAAACATCCATATTCATAGTTTGCAGGACAAGCGTTGTATTTGTGATGTTTGCGGACAAACCTTTACGACGACCAAAGGCACGATTTTCTATCGGCTACGCACCAACCCGGAAATCGTGATGTGCGTGATTGTATTGTTGGCATACGGCTGCCCGATCCAAGCGATAGTGTAGGCGTTTCTGTTGGATGAGCGTACGGTACGTGATTGGCACAAGCGTGCTGGTCAACATTGTCAGCAAGTCCATGAGCATCTGGTAGAAAGTAAGCAGCATGATTTGGAGCAAGTCCAAGCGAATGAAATCAAAGCCAAGACGCTGAAGGGGACCTGTGGATGGCAATTGCCATCTGGGTTCCAACACGCTTATGGATGGGCGGGGTTGTGAGTCCCAAGCGTGACATGGAGCTAATCCCATCTTTAGTAGATAAAGTGCGTCAGATGGCACTTTGTCGTCCGCTGTTACTGGCGGTCGATGGTTTAGCCAGTTACGTGAGCGCCTTTCGTGACGCTTTTCGAAGCAAATTTCCTCGGCATGTCGGAGAAATAGGACGCTGCAAAATGGTTTCGTGGCCTGACATTTATATCGTGCAAGTGGTCAAGCAACGTGTGGAAGGCATACTCAATGTGGAGCGCCGTATTGTGCAAGGTGTAAAGGACATGGTCGAGAGCCTCATCCAAAAGACACAAGGAAAAGGCGTAATCAACACCGCCTTTATTGAGCGTCTCAACGCCACCTTCCGTCAACGGATTGCTCCATTGGCGCGGCGCTCCCGAAATTTAGCCCAACAGGCTGAGACCTTGGTGGCGGGCATGTATCTCGTCGGTTGCTTCTATAACTTCTGTGACTATCACCATAGTTTGCGCTTGAAACTGTCTGTTGGTTCTTTTGGCTATTGCTGGGTACACCGAACCCCGGCGATTGCCGCGAAACTAGCCGATCATCAATGGACGCCTACCGAACTGCTCAATTTCAAAGTGCCACCACCCCGTTGGACTATCCCAAGTCAGCGCGGCAGACCGTCTGCGGCTATGCTGAAACTCGCTCAACATTGGGCTGCTTGACCACATTTAAGTGCCCTCATACCGCAACTTGAGTTATATATGTCAATACAGTCAAGCAGCCATACCGATTTTTTTGTTATGCTATTTAGTTAATCTTGCCGTACATCGATGCAAAGCTTAAGTGAATTACCTTAATTCACTTAAGCGGGGGGGAATACCCGAATGGCAGTAACGAGACCCTTGCAGCCACCTCCATGACAACATAAATAAATTACGTCTGATGTGAAATAGGATTGACGAAAAAGGGGAATGCCCTCAAGATAAGGTTAGTAGACAATTTCTTGAGGAGACATTCCCATGACAAGTATATCCATAACTGACCTTTTGACAATCATCTTTGTGCTGGTGGACGATTGGTATCAAGCCCACGGACACAAGTTGCTGAACGGCAAAGTTGGCAAGAAACCTAAGTTCAAAGATAGTGAAGTAATGACGTTGATGTTGGCGCATGATTTTATGCCGTATCCAGGTGAGACCCAATATATCGAGTTTATACGTGCCAACTATCTGGCTCTGTTTCCGAAACTGGTGGATCAGAGTCAATTCAATCGCCGAGCACGAGCCTTACGCTTATTGGTGGAACAGCTACGCCGCTTTTGGATTGTCCAAAAAGGCTGGCACCTGCATACGAACTACTTGTTTGATACCAAACCTGTTCCCGTCGTTGGTTACAAACGGCTGAAAAGCTATAGCGATTTTGCTGGCAATGCCGATTATGGACGGTGTGCAAGCCGAAATCTGAGCTACTTTGGCTACAAGTTGGTTGTGCTTTCCACACTCAGCGGCATTCCGGTAGCTTACGAATTGGTGCCAGCCAGTCTCGACGAACGGCTGGCGGCCGAAGCCGTGATTGATTACCTGGCCAGTTGCGACATTTTTGCGGATAAAGGCTTCCTCGGCTTTGAGTGGCAAACTCGGATCTTTGATCAAACCCATAATTTGATCTGGACACCAAAACGCAAGAATCAATCTGTGCAAAACTCAAAGCCCTTGACCGTTGGCTTTCGAGTGTGCGAGAGCGCATCGAAGGAGTTTTTCATGAAATCCAAAACACCGGACGCAACTTGGAACGCCTGCTGGCAAAAACAGTGGTCGGTTTATGCGCTCGGGTTATCACCAAAATGACCAGCCATCTTTTGCGACATTTGCTCCGCGTTGATTTTCGCGTCAACGTTCAGATTTTTCAAGGCATTAGTTGATTTCACATCAGACGTAAATTATTGCTGTTTTCCGGTTGACTGATTGCGTCATTTTCCATATAATCATGAAAACGCTTTCATAAAAACATAATGGACAGAAAAAAATCCCCGACGATTTCAGATGTGGCACGGCAGGCAAAGGTTTCGATTGCCACTGTCAGCCGGGTGTTGAATGGCACCACCCCGGTGGATGATAAAACAGCGAAGCGCGTCCGCACGGCAATCAGCAGATTGAATTTCGTGCCGCGAACTGCGGCCCGTATGTTGGCGAGCAAGCGCACCAATACCATCGGACTCATTCTGCCTGAAATCAGCGGCGCATTCTTTCCGCCCATGTTGCGAGGCATCGAAGCTGCGGCTCATGAAGCAGGTTACGATCTATTGATCCATTCGATATATTCAACCAATGCCAGACCAATTCATCACAGCCCGCTTGGTGAACATAATACAGATGGTTTGCTGGTTTTTACAGATAGCATCGAAGACGGTGAACTCAAACGATTACACAAACTTAACTTTCCTGTTGTTTTGCTTCACCAGACACCCCCCGATTCGATTAATATTCCTGTCATTACAATTGAAAATAAAGACGGCGTCGTAATGTTGATCAATCATTTGATCGAAAAACACGATCGGCGCCGGATTGTGTTTCTGCGGGGACCCAGGGAGCACGAGGATTCGCAATGGCGCGAGAGGGGCTATCGCCAATCGTTAAAAATGCACAAAATAAAATTCGACCGCAGGCTGATCGCGTCCGGCGGGTTCGATGAGCAAGAGACCTTCACTGCGATCCAGCAAATGATATTGAATGAGATTCAATTTGACGCGGTCTTCGCGGGGGATGACGATGCGGCAATCGGAGCCATACGCGCACTGAAGCTGGCTGGACGCCTCATCCCTCGCGATGTGGCTGTTGTCGGTTTCGACGATGTGCCCTTTGCCCGCTACCTCTCCCCCGCGTTGACAACCGTCCGCGCGCCGATTGAAGAGGTGGGGCGCGAAGCTGTCTGCCAGCTAAAACGCCTAATGGATGGCGAACCAGCCGCCCCGTTGACTCTGATGCGTACGGAATTAATTATCCGCGAGTCGTGCGGCTGTCATTAAATTCCTCCAAAGGAGGTGGCGGCTTAGATAATCCTTGATGCTTGTTCTTAATGTCGTATCCAAATAATTTTTCGGAGGAGATACCCATGAACAAAAAAATATTAAGCGTGTTGAGCCTGCTGTTGGCCGCTTCCATGTTGTTAGCCGCCTGTGGCGGAGCGGCGCAACCCGCCGCGAATAAAAAGGTGTTGCGCGTGTGGATCCAATGGGGCGATAATCCGCAACAGATTCAAGAAATGTTCGATCAATATACCGCCGTCAGCGGTTATAAAGTGGAAGTGACTGCCCCGCTCGCCGACGATAAAATTTTACCTGCGCTGACCGGCTCTGACGCGCCCGATATTTTGGTCTTGAGCGGCGGCGACCTTGTGAAGTCTTATCATAAAGACGAACTCGTGGATGAACTTTCACAAGTCATCAAAGACGGCAATATTGACTTGAACGACTTTTATGCGGGTCCCCTGAATGCCTGCAAACAAGGCGCTGAAGTATATTGTTTGCCATGGGGCTTTGATTTGTATGCGTTGTATTGGAATAAAGATTTGTTTGAAGCCGCGGGTTTGGACCCAAACACTCCGCCCGCCACGATGGAGGAATTGGTTGAATATGCCGATAAGTTAACCAAAGTTGGCGCCGATGGAACGATTGAACAACTTGGGTTCATCCCAGACCTTTCATGGGATCACAGCGATTTATACGTCAGCATGCTGGGCGGCTTCTGGTACAACGAAGATGGCACGCAATTAATGGTGAACAACCAAACCATGGTTGACGCGATGACCTGGCAGCAACAGTTCTATGCTAAATATGGGTATGACAAAGTATTGGAATTTGCGGGCGGCTTCGGCGAATATAACTCACCCGACCATCCCTTCTTCTCAGGCAAAGTTGCCATGATGGTGGACGGTGAATGGATTGCAGGACCGAACTATATCCCCACGTTTAAGCCTGAATTAAATTATGGCGTGGCATCCTTCCCGCCGCCCGCTAGCAACCCCGAACGCGCTGGCACTGCTGTGGCACAGGGAACGGTGGTAGTGATTCCTTCGGGCGGTTCAAATAAGGTCGAAACCGCAAAACTGCTTGCATGGATGATGTCGCCGGATATCGTCGCTTCAGAATTTTGCCGCAACGCCAACTTGCCCACCAGCAAAAAAGCCGCAGAGAATCCATGTTTCAACGTCAATGAAGGCTTCAACACGTTTGTGGAATTGGCGGCAAGCCCGAATCTTTTCCCGCTGGTTACCACACCACATTCTCAGGAAGTTAACAACGCCTTTGGCACCGCCAGCGAAGAGATTTTGCATACAGGCGCAGATCCAAAGACTGTATTAGATAAATTGCAAGCAGACCTTGAGGGCTTGTTCAAGTAGTTTTCTTTACACAAAGCACACAAAGGTAACGCAGGAAGTACATTCTTCCTCTTTGTGTGCTTTGTGACGTTTCATGGTTAAAAGTCATTAGAAAGAGGCAACATGCAGGAATTACGCAATGTCAAATTTACTTTCCCGCCCAAATTCCGAAAATGGTCTCGCAGAGAGAAAGCCAATTTTCGAATCGCCATGATCTTCCTTTTACCATGGACGATCGGATTCCTGGCATTCACTGCCTACCCCATGGTGGTTTCCTTCTTTTATAGTTTCGCCACCTATCACTCCAGGGCTCCGCTTGAATGGGTTGGGTTTCAAAACTATCTGAACCTGTTTAAGGATGAAATTTACTGGAAATCGTTGACGAACACGTTATACATGGTTGCCATCGGGGTTCCATTGACTCTCTTTGCATCTTTCCTCTGCGCCATTTTGCTTAACTTAAAGGTAAAAGGACAGTCCTTTTATCGCGTGATCTATTTTTTGCCTTCCATTGTGCCAACAGTGGCCGGCACGATTCTTTGGATTTGGTTGTTGAATCCACAATCGGGCCTGGTCAATATTTTGCTCGGTCATCTGGGCATTGATGGTCCGAACTGGCGCGCTGACCCGAATTGGGCGAAGCCATCTTTATTGATGCTTGGTCTGTGGGGCATGGGCGGCACCATTATGATTTATCTTTCGGGTTTGCAGGATGTCTCTGCGTCTCTCCTGGAAGCTGCCGAACTCGATGGCGCAAATTGGTGGCAACGTTTGTGGAACATTACCATCCCGATGGTCTCGCCCATCACGTTGTTTAATCTGATCACAGGCGTAATTGGCATGTTCCAATATTTCGCGCAAGCCTATGTGTTTCGCGGCGGCGGCGCTCTGGGCGCGCCATTAAACTCAACCATGTTTTACAGCGTCTATCTGTATCAAAACGGTTTCCTCTTTTTGAAAATGGGCTACGCCTCCGCCATGGCATGGGTTTTATTCGTCATCATTCTGATTTGTACGCTCGCCTTGCTTAAAGTCAGCGACAAATACACCTATTACGCAGGCTAAATCTCATGGCAAATATTCCCGTCCAATATACCCCTTTGACAAAAAACGATTCAGACTCTGATCGCATTAATAGAAGACGCATCCGCTTCTTTCGGGACTTTTTCACTGGTCTTGTTTCCCATGCTTTGATCATCGCTGTGGGCGCTTTCTTTCTCGTTCCATTCTTATGGATGCTGATCACCGCTTTCAAATCCGATTCAGACGTCTTTCGCACGCCGCCCACCTGGCTTCCCTACGATAACGTCCGCGTGGAAATTAATGGTCAGGAATATCCCTTGTATAACGTGCAAACGCCCGAGGGCATTAAACAGTATGCCGCCCTTAAAATTGAAAGCGGCGTCGCAGATTTTGTAGACCCAGCTCATCCTGATGTCGACATCCCGACAGAATTGCAACAAGGCACCGTCAGGGTGGCTGAAGCGGTGTACGAAGTTTCCTTCCGCTGGCAAAATTTTCCCGAAGCCATGCGTCGCGGATCGCGCCCCACGGTTGGCACAAGTTTCTGGACTTATCTCAAAAACAGCCTCATTATCGCCTTCTTTACTATTATCGGCACATTGGTATCCAACACACCGGTTGCCTACGCATTTGCGCGAATCAAATTCCCGGGGCGCGATATTTTATTTGTGCTGGTGCTTGCCACCATGATGCTCCCATTTCAAGTGACGATGATTCCAATTTATCTTTTCTTCAACGACACCCTGGGCTGGGGCGATTCATTTCTACCGCTGATTGTCCCCGCGTTTTTTGCCAACGCCTACGATATATTTTTGCTCCGTCAATTTTTTAGAACTATCCCCGAAGAAATGTGCGACGCCGCCCGCGTGGACGGCGCCAGCGAATGGCAGATTTTCACGCAAATTGTTTTACCGCTTTCCACGCCTGTGATTGCTACAATCACCGTCTTCACCTTTTTGTACGCCTGGAATGATTTCACGGGTCCGTTGCTCTTCCTCACCAGCCCTAAAAATTTCACGATGGCATTGGGCTTGCAGGATTTTCAAGGTCAGCACACCATGTTATGGAATCAAATGATGGCGGCGGCGGCGATATTCACTATCCCAATCGTTATCACATTCTTCTTCGCGCAAAAAACTTTTATTCAAGGTATTAAATTAACGGGTTCAAAAGAATAATGGAACTCCTCAAAACACACAACGGACAGATCGTCACACAATCCAACAAACCCATCCACCTGCGCGGCTGGAACGTGGGCGGCTGGCTCAACATGGAAGATTTCATCAACGGTTTTGTCGGCGCAGAGCATAATTTACGCGCCACAATGGGTCGCATTCTTGGGATTGAGAAATCAAAATTCTTCTTTGATCGTTTATTGGATTATTTCTTCACTGAAGACGATGTCATCGCCATGAAAAAACTGGGTGCAAATGTGATTCGCATTCCCTTTAACTATCGCCACTTTGAATCGGATGAAAACCCGTTCAACTATCTTGAAGATGGATTTAAACGCCTCGACCTCGCTTTTACATGGTGCGCCAAACACGGCATTTACATCATCCTCGACTTTCACGCCGTGCAAGGCTGGCACAATCCTGATTGGCATAGCGATAATGCGCATGTGCATATTATGTTGTATACGCACAAACTCTTTCAGGATCGTTTTGTCGGCTTGTGGAGGGAGATGGCAAAACGCTACAAGAATCATCCCGCCCTGGCAGGTTACGACTTAATGAATGAACCTTGCACACGCGTTCAATATGATGAATACGATTCGGAAAATTACAACTGGGACGCATTAAACGCAGTTCATCGTAAAGCCGCGCAAGCCATTCGCGAAATTGATTCAAAACATATGATCTTTGTTGAAGGCGATAACTTCGCATGTGAGTTTGACGGTTTAGATGTAATCTTTGACGATAATCTTGTTGTCAGTTCACACAACTACATGTCTCCTACTGGCGGCGGCAAACCCTACCCAGGTGAAATTGACGGGTTGTATTGGAACCGTGACATTGTCGCCGCGGAGTTTGGAATGCACAGCGGTACGCGCCTCGCGTTCAAACATCGCAAGCCTATTTTTGTTGGCGAGTTTGGGACGTGGTATGCGGGCAATCCTGAAGCGATTAAATATCGCGCCGCCGCGCTCGATGACCAACTCGGCGTGTTTGATTCTGCTGGGATTCATTGGGCAATTTGGACGTGGAAAGATATCGCTTCGATGGGTTCCTATAACCTCGACCCTGAATCGGAATATGTGAAGACCATTCAACCTATTATGAAAGCAAAGCAAGAAGCCGCTGATTGGGAAGGTGAAATGCCGAAGGGCAGTGTGGCAAAGGCGCTGAAAAATTCGGCAGACGCGATAGATGCTTATTTAATGGAATCCAGCCTCAACGTCCAGATTGACCGCCGTTGGTTCGCGCAGTACACCCTGTTCGGTTATCTCGCCCAGTTTTTACAAGTCCCGTATGCAAACCTCTTCCAAAATAAATCAGAAAAGGAACTCGATAAAATGTTGAGTGCGTTTGCATTGAAGAACTGCGTCGAAAATAAATCCATCACGAAGGTTCTGAAAAAACATTTATGACAACCTACAAATTTCCACATAATTTTCTTTGGGGCGCGGCGACCGCGTCCTACCAAATCGAAGGCGCGTGGAACGAAGACGGCAAAGGCGAATCGATTTGGGATCGCTTTAGCCACACGCCGAACAAAGTGAATAACGCAGATACAGGCGACGTCGCTTGCGATCACTATCATCGCTACGAAGAAGATATCGCCCTCATGCGCCAGATTGGACTCAAAGCCTATCGCTTCTCGGTTTCTTGGAACCGCATCTTGCCTGCTGGCAAGGGAGCAGTGAACACGCTTGGGTTGGGTTTTTACGACCGCCTTGTAGATGCATTGTGCGCCGCGAACATCGAACCATTTCTTACATTACATCACTGGGATTATCCGCAGGCATTATATGAAAACGGCGGCTGGATCAAGCGTGATAACCTGTACGCCTTTGCCGATTACGCCGCTATCATGGTCAAGACACTTGGGGACCGCGTGAAGTATTGGACAACATTTAATGAACCAGGTGTGATTGCATGGGAAGGTTATAGCGGCGGCGAACATGCCCCTGGTGAACAAAACAAAAATAAAGCGGTGCAAGTGGGTCATAACTTGATGGTGGCGCATGGGCTTGCTGTGCAAGCCATTCGCGCCGTAAACCCAAAGGTGAATGCTGGGATTGTGTTAAATCTTTGGGGCGCAGATGCCGCAAGCGCAGACCCTGCTGATGTTGGCGCGGCAGATTTGGCGTGGGACAGAGGCGAGACATTTTTCCCGCATCCATTATTTCGCGGCTACTATCATCCTGAAACGTTAAAGGCGTTGGGGAGTGAATCCATCTCGATAGAAATCTGTGCGGGTGATATGGCGCTGATTGCACAAAAACTTGATTATGTTGGGATTAATTTTTACTCGCGCAACCTGATTTCTGTCAGTGGAATCATTGAGCCTGTGCCCGATGCTGAATATACAGAGACGGAATGGGAAGTCCATGCGCCTGCCCTGCGCCGCCTGCTTAACCGCATCAACAAGGATTACAACCTGCCGCCGATATATATTACCGAAAATGGCGCTGCGTTTAAGGACGTGGTCAGCGCGGATGGAAAAGTTCACGATGAACGCAGGCTCGATTACCTGAAGAATCATTTTATTCAAACCCGCCTTGCTATGCAGGATGGTGTGGATGTGCGCGGCTATATGGTTTGGTCTTTGCTCGATAACTTCGAATGGGCAGAAGGGTATAGCAAACGCTTTGGCATCATCCGCGTGGATTATGAAACGCAACAACGCACCATCAAAGATTCGGGCGAATGGTATGCGGAAGTGATACGGAAGAATGAAATTACAAGTAACGAGTAACCATGTTTTTGCATTGACGCGGTTCTATGGTTGAGGGTTTTCCGCGTAAAATCCAAACCCTATAACCTCCACATCTTTTCTTTTGGAGGCTTCTCATGAGACATGAAGACCATCACGACCATGATCACCCACATGAACACAATGAGCACAATCATTCTGAAAATGCTGTAATTCATTGGCTTCAACATCTTTTCACACCGCACGCACACGGACATCAACAAGCCGCCCTTGACCCCAACCTTGCCACAGACAAGGGCATGTGGGTATTGAAAATTTCACTGGCTGGGCTACTCATCACTGCCAGCTTTCAAGTTGTCATTGTTGTCATCAGCGGAAGTGTCGCGCTCCTCGCCGATACCATCCACAACTTCTCGGACGCGTTGACCGCCATTCCGCTCGGTCTTGCTTTCTGGCTCTCACGCCGCGCCCGCAATAAACGCTACACCTATGGATACGGTCGCGCCGAAGATCTCGCGGGTGTTGTCATCGTCTTGATGATCGCCTTCAGTGCGGGTGAAGCGATCTACCAATCCATCCTGCGCTTCATCGAACCGCGTCCCATTACCAATCTTGGATGGGTCGCCGCCGCCGCCATCATCGGCTTCTTGGGCAACGAACTCGTTGCGGTCTTCCGCATCAAAGTCGGCAAGGAGATCGGCTCCGCGGCGCTCATCGCTGACGGCTATCATGCACGCACCGACGGCTTCACCTCCCTCGCAGTGCTTGCAGGCGCCATCGGGGTCTGGCTGGGTTTCCCGCTTCTTGACCCGATCATTGGACTTGGAATCGGGATTGCGATCCTGGGCATTGTTTGGAAAACTGCCCAAGAAATATGGCATCGTATGATGGATGCTGTCGACCCTGAAATCTATGAAGAATTCAAACACATTGCGTCGCACGTCAACGGCGTGATGGATGTTCACGGCGCGGCGGTCCGCTGGGTCGGTCATCGCCTGTGGGGCGAAATGCATGTCACAGTAAATTGCATGTTGACCGTTTTACAAGGACATTTCATCGTTGAAGAAGTCCGTCATGCCCTCTTCCATGAATTTCCCGCGCTGATCGAAGTCGTTGTCCACGCTGACCCATGCGAATGTGACGAGACTATCGAATATCATCCCACTGGGCATCACCACTTCCTCGCCGCCACTGATTAAAAATCTGGAACCTGATATATGAAACCTGATACCCGAATTGAAACTGGTGTAAGTTATTTCGCCAACGGCTGGCTTCATCACTTCGAGCGTGACCTCGCAGATATTCTCGCGCATCACTGCACCTACATCGTCCATTGTTTCAGCGAGAACGAACTCATCTTCGCTCGCAAACGAACCGCGCAATTTTTCAAGATGACTCGCGACGCAGGCTTGGGTTGTTGGGCAAATCCGTGGGCGGTGCTGGGGCTCTTCGGCGGCGAGCAATTCAGTGCATTCGTTCCGCGTAATCCAGATGCCTGCCAAATACTTTCGAGAGGTCAACGCGCGCCAGTGGCTTGTCCCTCTGCCGATGAAACCAAAGCCGCCATGAAATATTGGATCGATGCCGCAATTGACTCGGGCGCAGATACGGTTTTTTGGGATGAGCCGCATCTCTACATTCCAGATTGGGATGACCTGCACTTCGCTTCAGACGACGCCTTTGCCTGCTTCTGTCCGAGATGCCGCGACACCTTCCAGACTCGCTTCGGTGAACTCATGCCTGATTCATTGACTCCAGAAATGAAAATTTTTCGTGAAGATTTGATGGTTGATTTCTTAACCGAAATGATTGACTACTCCAAAGACAAAGGCGCAAAGAATGCAATAACACTTTTACCTGTCGATGATGAAGAAAATGAATCTCTTCCATGGAAGCGGATCGCTGACATTCGTGGGTTGAACATTTTCGGTACTGATCCATATTGGTTCTTGCACACCAAAGATTGCAGGGAATACGTCGCTTCGCAAATGCAACGCACGATGGATATTTGTACATCAAGAAATCTCACACCGCATTTCTGGGCGCAGGGATTTGGAATTCCATCGGGTCGTGAACACGAACTCGAAACGGGATTCAATCTTGCCGTTGAGATGGGTGCAAAGTCCGTCGCGGTCTGGGGCATGCACGGCAACGCCGCCTACGATGGCGCATCCGAAAATCCCGAACTCGTTTGGGATGTCGTTGGAAAGACTTTTGGAAAAATTCAGAACTCGGTGGTTGAGTAGACCTGCGTACTCGTCGCAGGTCGTATCGAAACCACTTGTAAGCAAAATAATTTTGTGAGACTTGGAAAAAACTATGAACACAACTTTTGACTCCTACTGGAACGAAGCACAACAATCATTAGTCGGCGGTGTGTCGTCGTCGTTTCGCTATAACCCATTCACCGACAGACCAATGTATCTCTCCAAAGCAGAGGGACCATACATCTACGATTTGGATGGGAACAAGTTCATTGACTTCTTCATGGGACACGGCGCGTGCACGCTCGGGCACAACCGCCCCGAAATTGCCGAAGCAATGAAGCAGGTATTTGATATCGGCTTCTTTGCAGAGTTCGACCATCCATTGACAAGTCAATTAGCGAAGAAGATTACACAGAATATTCCAGCGGCGGAACGTGTGCGCTATGTCAACTCAGGCAGTGAAGCGACCTTGCTTTCGATTCGACTTGCGCGCGGCTACACTGGACGCCAGAAAATCGTCCGTATTGACGGGCACTTCCACGGCGGGCACGATTACGCTTTGTTGAATAACCTTGCATCTTTTATTGATCGTGAGAATCCAGGCGATCGTCTCTCGAAGATAAAACATTCGAGCGCGGGCGTTCCAATCAAAGTGGATGATACGTTGTTTGTGATTCCATGGAACAACGCCGAGGTGTTTGAAAAACTTTGTAAAGAGCACGGACACGAAATCGCCGCCATCCTGATGAATCCGATTGATTACAACAATGGTTGTATCGGCTCGTCGACGGAATATTTGCAGGCGGTTCGCAAAATTTGCGATGAGCACGGCATCGTCTTCATCATTGACGAAATCCTTTCGGGTTTTCGCACGGGCATGACAGGTGGGCACGGCTATTACGGCGTAACTCCTGATTTGTGTCTGTTCGGTAAGGCGTTGACGAACGGTGTTCCGCTGGCGGCAATTGCGGGGAAGGAAAAAATCATGATGAAAATCATGGACCCCGTTGACCCTGTCGTGGCGGGCGGCACATTCTCTGGTAATTTGTTTGGGTGTGCGGCAGGTATCACATCGCTGACCATTATGGAACAACCCAATTTCTTCGAGACATGGTTGCAACGAGTGGATAATTTCTACAGCGAACTCCAAACCATTTTCGACGAAGAAAATTTCCCCGCCATCGTGCAGGGACTAGGTTGCACGTTCGGCATTTACATCGGCACACGCGAGCCTGTGACAAATTATCATCACATCGCCGAGAGAACGAATCCCGCTTTGCGAAAAAAGTTTTTCAACAAATGCATCGAGAAAGGTTTGTACTTCCACACCGATTTCACGGTCTCAGCACAGCATGATGAGGCAACACTGAGTCAATCGCTTGAGTTGATTCGGGAAGCGGTGAAGGAAACGAAATCTAACATGTAATCTCGGTGGTTGAGTAGACACGAGCGATAGCGAGTGTCGTATCGAAACCACCCGTAAGCAGTGAAATCTCGTTACAAACATATCTCTTGTAACTGTCGGTTTCGATACGGCGGACGAACACCGCCCACTCAACCAACGAGATACCCCTCAAAGGAGGTGACGGCTTATTAAACAGAATCAATTGTCGGCTGGGAAAGCTCGCGTTGAGCTTCGTCGAAACGAAGCGTTGTACTTTATCCAACAAAAGAGGAGAACCCATGAACACAAATCGTATGGCAAGATTATCCCGCCGTGATTTTCTGAAATTGGCGGGCGCGGGCGCGGCAAGTGTCGCGCTGGCGAATTTCCTGGCGGCGTGTGCGCCAAAATCTGCGGGCGGCACGTTGAATGTATTGGTGCCTGCCGCGCCGGACCCCGCGCCTCCTGGTGTGGGGCAGTTTAGTTTGGATGCGTTCGAAAAATGGAAAGTGGACAACGGCTTTGAAGTGACGTACGAAGCGCCGCCGTGGCCCCAACTGCACGACAAAATGGCGGCAAATTTTGCAGCGGGTCAATATGTGCATGACATCGTATACATGTCTGGCTGGGTGCCCGAGTTTGCGGATTATCTGATTGACTTCACCAATGATTTGCCCGCTGATTTGATTGCCGATTTACCTGCTTCATCGTTCAGCACGTTGACGTGGGGCGGCAAGCGACTGGGTGTCATCTTCACACTGTCGTTGTTGACAATGTTCTACAACACCGAGATGCTCGATGGCATCGGCGTGAAGGAAGCGCCCAAGACTTGGGACGAGCTCAAAGGCGTTGCGAAAGAATTAACTGGCGGTGGCAAATATGGCTGGGTGTTGAACTACGGCGCGCCCGAAGGCATCGGTGGCGTGGCATCGTATTGGATGTGCTTCCTGCAACAAGCGGGCGGTAAGTTGTATGGCGCAGATGGTATGCCATCTTTCAACAATGCCGCTGGCGTGGACTCACTTCAATTCATGGTGGACTTGATGGAATTCACCGACCCTGGCTCCATCAGTTATGTCGGCATCAACGATGCGACCAACGTCTTTGCATCTGGTCAGGCGGCGATGATGATGAACTGGCCCTTCATGTGGAAGCCCGCCAACGACCCTGCTTCATCGAAAGTGGTTGGAAAAGTTGGAACAGCAATTCTTCCCGCAGGTCCAGCTGGTTCCGCTTCGATTGACGGCACCGACGCGTACGTCATCACCAAGCTATCGCCTAATCCTGATGCGGCGCGCAGTCTCATCGAGTTCTATCTCGATGCAGAAGTGCAGAAGCGTCAGGTGTTGGATACGGGCTGGTTGCCGATTCGACTCTCGGTGTTGAATGACCCCGAAGTGCAGGCGGCGGCTCCGAATGCGGCGGTCGTGCTCGAACAGGCGACTCATCCGTATGATAGTTACGTTACGCCCGATTACAACGCGGTGACAACTGCCATCGGTGTCGAGATCCAGAAGGCGCTGGCTGGCACACAATCCGCACAGGATGCAATCACAACGGCATCTGATTTGGTGACGGAGATTGTCAAGAAGCGCGGATAAAATTCGCCCTCACCCCTAACCCCTCTCCCTGTGGGAGAGGGGAACTCCCT
This sequence comes from Anaerolineales bacterium, assembly GCA_043767565.1. GTDB lineage: Bacteria > Chloroflexota > Anaerolineae > Anaerolineales > Villigracilaceae > Defluviilinea. Next base: position 5,548 of record JAYUGV010000313.1, on the reverse strand, counting down.
TCCCCAACGGGGGAAGGGCTGGGGATGAGGGCAAACACACTATGCATACCACCAACGACTACAACCACAAACGATATCGCCTTGGGCTGTGGTTCACCGCGCCTGCGGTGATTGTTCTACTCACGGTGCTGGCGTATCCCATTGTCGCATCGCTCGTACTTTCATTTCTGCGAGTCCGTTTTGCGGGGGCGGGATTAAGTTTTGAATTCAACGGTTTGAACAATTACGCAGACCTTGTCACGAAACAATTATTCCGTGAAGCCTTATTCCGTTCCGTGTATTTCACACTCGCTGAAGTTGCCGCTGTAATTTTTCTTGCACTCATCGTGGCGCTTATGTTGAATCATCCATTGGGTCGCAACGCTTTCTTCCGAGTTGTCTTGCTCATTCCTTGGGCGTTATCACCCGTCGCCAACGCCGTGTTATGGAAATGGATTTACAACGCCAACTATGGCATCCTCAATCAATCACTGCTTGCTCTCGGACTCATTGATGAAAACATCATCTGGCTCGGGAAACCGTGGCTGGCGCTCAATATGATTCTGCTCGCCGATGTTTGGAAAGCCGTGCCTTTCATTGCACTGCTCATTCTCGCTGGTCTGCAGAACATTCCATCCTATCTCTACAAAGCCGCACGGCTCGATGGCGCAAACATATGGCAACAATTCGTTCACGTTACATTCCCTGGGCTAAGAACCACGCTTGTCATTTCGATTGTCCTGCAAAGCATTTGGGCGCTCAAAGTTTTCGACCTCATCTACGTCCTCACTAAGGGTAGTCCCGCCGATAGCACCGTGCTCCTCAATTATCTTTCGTGGCGCGAAACCTTCAGTAATCTCGATGTCGGTTACGGCGCCGCCATTGCCAACGTGCTTTTCGTTTTGATGTTCCTACTGGCGCTTGTGTATATTCGGGCATTACGTCCACGCCAAAGACAAAAGGATGGATGACATGCAAAACTACGTGACTCGCTTCTTCATCCGCTTTGGCTTGACGACGTTCACGCTTCTTTCGCTTGGACCTGTAATCTGGTCTGTCGTCACAAGCCTTTTACCCCTTTCAGCCTTGACCTCCCGCCCACCCGACCTGAATCCGCTCAACATGACTCTCGAAAATTACAGTCTCGTGCTCGACTCCTCCCGTGGGCTGTTCTCTGGCTTAATCAACTCGCTCATCATTGCATCCTTCACCAGCGCCGTAGGACTCGTCATCGGCTCGATGGCGGCATATGCATTGGCACGACTCAACATGCCAGGCAGTAACAAAATCCTGATGATGATTCTTGCCACGCAGATGTTTCCTGGTATCGTGATTGCCATTCCATTATTTCTGGTGATGAGCCGCACAGGTTTGGTAGATACCCACTTCGGACTCATCGTTGTTTATTTATCGTTCATTCTGCCCATCGTCATCTGGATTCTCAAAGGCTTCTTTGAAAGCGTGCCGATGGAACTCGAACGTGCCGCCGCCGTGGATGGCGCAAGTCCGCTTCAAACGTTTCGCTACATCGTTTTACCGATTTCATTACCGCCGCTATTTGCAACAGGAGTTTTTTCTTTCATCGAAGCATGGAATGAATTTTTCTTCGCCATCATTCTGACCCGCATCAACGTCAAGACCGCTTCGATAGCAATAGCGGAATTTTCGGGTCAATATCAAACGCTCTATGGGCAGATGCTGGCTTCGGCGGTGCTGGCAAGCATCCCTGTTGTTGCGCTGGCAATTATTTTCCGCGGGTATATTTTGGAAGGTTTTGTAGAAGGAGCAATCAAAGCGTAATGGCTACTTTGGAACTAATCAACATCAACAAAAAATTCGGTGACTTCACCGCCGTGGAAGATGTCAGCCTGCGGGTGGAAGAAGGCGAGTTTGTGACTCTGCTTGGTCCATCGGGGTGCGGCAAGTCTACGCTGTTGAATATGACGGCTGGACTCGAAGATGTCACCTCAGGTGAGATTCGCATCAATGGCAAGGTCGTCAATCAACTCGGTCCGTTCGAGAGGGATGTGGCGATGGTTTTCCAGAACTATGCCCTCTATCCACATATGACGGTCGAGGAGAACATCGGCTTTTCGCTCCAGTTGAGGAAACGCCCCAGCAACGAGATTCAGGACACGGTGCGGAAAGTTGCGGTCATGTTGGAGTTGGACAAGTTCCTGCATCGCCTCCCGCGTGAATTGTCGGGCGGTCAACAACAACGAGTCGCCATCGGTCGGGCGGTGATTCGAGAGCCGTCCATTTTCTTATTCGATGAACCATTCTCAAATCTCGATGCGGCATTGCGAATCAAAACTCGTGGTGAAATAAAAGAATTGCACCAACGACTCGGCGTCACATCTGTTTTTGTCACGCACGACCAGGAAGAAGCACTCTCTCTCTCAGACCGCATCGCCGTTCTGCGCTTGGGACGTCTCGAACAATACGGCACGCCCGAAGAAATTTACTCGAAGCCCACAACGAAATACGTGGCGCGTTTTATCGGCACGCCGCAAATGGATATCTTTGCTGGTGAGTTCATCAACGAGAGTGGTTTGCATTATCAAATCGGCAGTGCAAAGATTGCATTGCCAAAAACATATCAATCACCGAGTAACGCAGTGGACATCGGTGTGCGTGCCGAATTTGTGACTCTCGGTGATACAGGCTTTGATGCGTCAATCCGTCTCGTGCAGCCCGTCGGTCCGTTCACGTATGTCACCGTTGAATGGAATGGCGGAAGCGTGACCGCCCGAGTCAACGGCGTGGCACATTTGAAACCGAAGGAAAATATCAAAGTGGATATCAACCCCGAAAGGCTGTTGTTCTTTGATAGAAATACAGAGAAGTTAATTATTTGAATTCAACTCGGTGGTCGAGTAGTCCTGAGCGAAGCCTAGCGAAGTCGAAGGACGTATCAAGACCACCAGTAAGCAGAGGAAACCTTGTTTCAAATATTCTTCTTGAAAACATGTTGGTCTCGGTACGGCGGCGGAGGCATGTCACTTTGCAAAGACTCATCGAAGCCCGCCGCCTACTCGACCAACGGACTATTTATGCTATGAAAAAAATCCCCAACCTCCCCACCGTTCACCTCATGCCCTTCTCAGAAATTGACGAGAAGCGACCTGTCCTGCTCGTCACATCAGGTCCTGCATGGAACGCCGTCAAAGAAAGTTTGCGTGGCTTAAACATTGTCGAAACGATTGAAGTCACCGAAGCAACCACCGAATACTGGGACAATCGTCAATCCAAAATCGAAAACCGTAAATTCGAAGTTGTCTACGCCGTCGGTGGCGGACTCACTGCCGATGCCGCAAAATATTTGGCAGTCAAATTTAATTTACCGCTTGTCGTTTTACCAACCGCATTATCAGTAGATGCATTTATTACTTGGGCTTCGGGAATCAGAAAAGACGGTTGCGTCTACTACATTGAAACTAAATCACCCGAGAATTTGATTCTCGATTTGGATATCATCGCCAAAGCCCCCGTCGCCATCCGAGCCGCTGGCATCACGGATGTCATGTCCATTGCCACGGGCGCATGGGACTGGAAGTTCGCCCACGCGCAAAATAAAAACCCACAAGGCATGGAATTCATCCCCTGGGTATACGACAACGCCCAATCCATTTTGAGCGGAGTCCTTGATTGTGCCGAAGCGGCGGGACGTGGCGACCGTGACGGACTCAAAACACTCTACGATTGTCTCGCCATGGAAGTTCAACTCTGCAACCAAATCGGGCATTCGAGACCCGAAGAAGGCAGTGAACACTACTTCGCCTACGCCGTCGAAAATGAAATGGGACACGGACTCCCCACGACGATTTGGTCGGTCCTGCCATTTTGCTCATTGCGAAACTACAAGGGCAAGGTACAACCAAACTCGAAAAAGCATTGAAGGCTTGCAACATCCCGTTGAACAACATTCCCCAAGACATAACAGACCGCACATTGAAGATTTTGCCATCGTATTGTGAGAGGCATAGCTTGGCATTTGGAATAGTACACACGCTCTGAGCGCAGACCGCCGACGGTCAATGGTCTAGCTTTGAAAACGGAGAACCCATGACAACACGAATTGCATTTGCAGGAACGGGCTACATCAACAAAGTGCATATGCACAGGCGGCACAGAACTTGGGCTTGGAATTGGCGGCGGTCGTCAATCACAAAGTCGACTCGATGATTGAGTTCGGAAAACGCTTTGGCATTACACGTCAAAACGAAACTGTGGAAGCGTTGTTGAAAGACGGCGGCGTGGATGCGTTAGTTGTATCCACGCCGAATTATTTGCATGCACCGCAGACGATTGCCGCACTAAAGGCGGGCGTGCATGTGATGGTCGAGAAGCCGATGGCGATGAATGCAATCGAAGCGGAACAGATGAATGATGCGGCGGGGAAATCTGGTGCGACGTTGATGGTGGCGCATTGCTGGCGCTTCGACCCCGATGTGTTGTGGCTGAAAGAACAGTCGTCGAAGTTGGGAAAGATACTTCGCACAAAAGGCTATGGCGTGCATACGCATTGGGGACCTTCGGGCTGGTTCACGCAAAAACAACTTGCAGGCGGCGGTGCGATGGCGGACATGGGCATTCATGCCTTGGGTACCGCTCGCTTTTTACTCGGCGACCCACAGCCTGTTTCAGTATATGCAAAGATTGGAACATATTACAAAGACTTCGATGTGGACGACACAGGCGTCATCATTGTCGAATGGGATAACGGAGCGACTTCCTACATCGAGTCGGGGTGGTGGCAGCCGCACAGTGATGGTCCCGAAGCGGCGACGCAGTTGTATGGCATGGAGGGGTTTGGGCAATTGTTCCCGACTCGCGTGGAAATAAGAAAAATGAAAGAGGAAAGAATCGACTCGCTTTTGTCTTTCATGTGAATTGGAAAGAAGAAAGAGGCAAGCAGACCAAAGGAGAATTGTATGACGACAACAGTCACCGAATTCAAAACCAGCACGAAAACGCGCATCATGTATGCGCTTACAAGTTTGGGTGTGGCAACACCCGCCGAAGCGATCTCGGGCATCATTGCATTCTATATTGTGGATGTAAAAAACCTGCCCGCCACATGGTATGCGACTTTCTGGTTTTTCTATACACTCTACAACGCGTTGAACAATCCCGTGCTCGGATATATGTCTGACCGCACACGCTCGCGCTGGGGCAGGCGCATTCCGTATGTATTGTTTGGCGGACTGCCATATGCAGTTTCGTTTGCGCTGATATTCAGCGTCCCATTCGACGGGAAGGATAATCCCATTGCATTACTCACGTATTTCGGCGCGGCAATCATCATTTGGGAAGGACTCTACACCGCGCTTGCCACAGGCTATTACGGTTTGCTACCTGAGATGTTCGGCGGGCATGAAGAGCGCACCGATGTCGCCGCAAAGATGAACATCTTTCAAACTATCGCGCTGGTATTGGGCGCGGCATTACCTCCCCTACTTGCCGATATGCTAGGGCAATCGCATTTCAACTTTTAAGAATAGCAAGCAGGTAATCATTGTTCCAACCAGCCTGTAAGCGTTTGGCATGGATACCGCCTTTGGCGGTC
>JAYUGV010000312.1:0-8166 GCA_043767565.1 Anaerolineales bacterium | reverse complement strand
CAAGCGGTCTTCCTGCCGATTTTGGCGAGAAAAAGTCCAAAACTTGGCGTCTTGGCGACTTTGCGTTGAGTTCGTTGGTTCCAGATTTGGAATTGCTGGGATGAAGCAAGATTAGTAGATGAGCTGACTGGAGTATGCTAGAATCGGCGGCAGCGAAGTAGTTATCTCTCCCTGGCTTATGTTCAAAGAAAAAATAGTTTCCCTGCTAAAAGTGCGCCCCGAAGAAGTACGCATGGTCACGTTGATGGCTGTGCTGTTTCTGGTCGTCCAGGCTGGGCAGGGATTTGGCGACACTGCCGCGTTTGCTTTGTTCGTTTCCCATAATGTGGACCGCCTGCCGTATATGTACGCACCATTGGGTTTGATCGTGTTTCTGACTTCGATGGCGTACACTGCCAGTCTGGGGCGTTTTCAAAATGCGACTGTGGTGCTGTGGTTCCTGGCTGGCTTTGTGTTCCTGCTGGCAGGCGAATGGATCGCCATTGTTCTGTTCCAATTACCCATCACGCGATATTTTTGGCTGACCGTCAACGGGATGAATGTGGTGCTTGGCACGTTGTTGTGGACAACGGCTGGCGAAGTCTGTGATGCGCGCCAGGCGAAACGCTTATTCCCCTTGTTCACCAGCGTCGGGATTCTTGGCAGTGTGTTAGGCAACTCGCTTACCGGCATTTTGGCAGGCATCTTTGGTACGAGTAATTTGATCATCGTGTATGCAGTCGTGTTGGGCGGGGGTGTTTTGCTATTGCGCGTGATCACGCGGGAGTATTTCAAACCCGAGCCGCCGTTATTGGTTGAATATAGTTTCATCAGCGATCTGCGCTCTGGTTTTGATTTCGTCCGCACATCGGGATTGTTCCGGCTGGTTGCGATCACCTCCATTCTTTATTCAGTGTTGTTCTTTACGATCGATTTCCCATTCAGCCAGTTCGTCTCCAAAAACTTTTTAGAAGATGAAGTCAAGGTGGCGAACTTCAAAGGGTTGTTCTCCAGCGCCGCAACACTGGTTACGTTTTTTGTTTCTTTGTTTTTGGCAAATCGTTTGTATACCAAGTTGGGCATTGTCAACAGCATTTTGATCGCGCCCGTCACTTACATCCTGGGCTTGGTAACATTCTTTGTCTTCTTCCGTTTTGAGGGCGCGGTGCCGGTGCGCTTTTTGCAGCAGGTCATGTTGGGCGGCATCATGGGCACGGCTTGGAATGCCTTATTCAATGTGGTGCCCATTGAACGGCGTGGTCAGGTGCTGGCGTTCATGAACGGCGTCCCGGCGCAGATCGGGGTGATTCTTTCAGGGCTGTTGCTCGTTGCGGGTTCGCGCATTTTCACGACCCAACAAATATTGTTGATGGGTGCGCTCGTTGCGTTGGTGTGTTTTTATTTTACATGGAGGATGCGCGCTGAATATGGCAATGCCTTGGTCGCCGCATTGCAAGCTGGGCGTGTGGAAGTGTTCAGCGATGAAGCCGATGCTTTTGCCGGTTTTGAAAAAGATCCCGCCGCATTGCAAGCCACCTTCAAAGCCTTGCGCGACCCCAAGCCTTTCACGCGCCGCCTCGCCGCTGAAATGCTGGCAAAGATGGGCAGTCCGCTGGCGGTCCCTGAGTTGGTTGAACGTTTATCGGATGACGATGCCAGTGTCCGCGCGGCGGCAACGCAGGCATTGGCAGACCTCGATGCGAAAGAAGTATTTTACGAGATCGTTATGGGCTTGGACGACTCGGACGATTCTGTCCGCGAGAAGACGCTCGCCTCATTTCCCAAGCTGGAGGCTGTTTCGTCGCCCGAGCTGATCCGCATCCTCGAACGTTTGCTGGATGATTCAAATGTCCGCATACAAGCGCGGGCGGCGATGGTGTTGATCTATCTGGGTGAAGCTTCGCGCTCCAATGCTTTCCTTTCCCAGTTGTTGACTGATGATAACCCCGATAAGCGTTATGCCGCGATCGATGCGTTTCGTGTGATCGCTGTAAATACCAAAGGCACCATACCCCTCAACGCGGACTTGATCATCAAGGCGATGACCGATGACGCTCACGTTGTGCGCAGAGAAGCAGTGAAAGTAGCAGTCTACCTGAAAGATGATTCGATTTATGAAGCGATCGCTGCGCGCCTCGCTGATAAAGATGCCGGGGTGAGAAAAGCGGCCTCAGAATCGCTGAAGCAGGTTTGGCCCGCGTCGCGAAGCGTGGTCTTGCGTGTGTTGGCAGGATCGGATGGCACATCCGCTGCCTTTGCTTTGAAGTCCATCCCGCCGGACGATGTAGAAGTGATGAGCGCATTACGTAGTTATATTCAGAGCGAAGTGGCGCGGATCCGTTATTTGCGGATGCTGTTCGAGCCTTTGCCGCAAAAAGGACGCGCGACCCGCTTGTTGAGCAATACGCTGAAACAGCGCGAGGCAATGAGCGAAGAGCGCCTGATCGATGCGGTGGGTCTGTTTGGCAACCCGCGTGCCATGGACCTGGTACGCAAGAGCTTGAATGCCGGTGATGCCTCCACGCGCGCGGCGGCACTGGAGGCGTTCGAGACATTGGGTGATAAACGCATTATGATCGAGGTGCTGCCGATCTTGGACCGCGGTGGTATGTTCCAGGCCGGTGATGAGCAACATCGGACTTTGACTGATGTTGTTGAAGAGTTATTGGCCAGTGAAGAATCCTGGCTGCGGGCGCTGACCGCGTATGTTGTGAAAGAGCAGGAACTGTTCAATTTCAAATCAGAAGTGCGCAAGCTGACGTATGATCCTGTTCCCTTGGTGAAGGATGCTGCGCGCAACTCGATCTCTCAAATGGATGGTACGATCGTTATGAAAAAAATTATCAACGTAAAGACCCTCAAGACCCTATCCACATTGGATCGCATTTTACTATTGCGTGAAGTGCCCATGTTCTCAGGGCTTACGCCTGAAGACCTGGAGCGGATCGCAGATGTGGCAGATGAGCAGTTGTTCTCCAATCAGTCCTTGTTGTGTGTTGAAGGCGAGCCGGGGAACACCTTGTTCATTATTGCATCCGGCAAGGTGGAAGTGCTCAAGCGGTTTGGGACCACTGAGCGCGTGCTGGCGACGCATGGGATAAGTGAATACGTGGGCGAGATGGCGATCCTGGAATCAGCGCCGCGTTCTGCCAGCTTAAAAGCGAACGGAGATGCGCGTGTGCTGTTGATTGAAGGCAATGCTTTCAAGGCGATCCTGCTTGACCGACCCGAGGTGGCGATTGCCGTTCTGCGGAATATGTCTTCGCGATTGCGTGAATTGAATGCGCGGGTCGCCACGGCAAATTAATTGCTGTTAGAATTCAGAAAAATTTTTCAAGGAGAAGAAATTCAGTATGCCAACTAAAAGAGAACAGGTCCGCGCGCAGAAAGCCCAGGCGCAAAAAGCACGAAATACACAGATCGCGATCATTGTAGGTGTTCTGGTCGTTATCATTGCGGCTTTTTGGGCATTTAGCCCGAAGCAGGCAAGTCAGCCGGTGGCGACCGTTGAGCCAGCCGCAGCGACTGCTGAAACCGGTGGTCAGGCTCCGCAAGTCACTTCTCAGCAGTATTCTGCTGCGCCAGAGATGACGACCGATGTGAACAAGAAATATTTCGCTACCGTTAAAATGGCGAAGGGCGGCGAATTCGTTATTGAGCTCTATCCTGATAAAGCGCCGATCACAGTCAATAGCTTTGTCTTCCTCGCGCGCGAAGGCTTTTTCAACGGTGTGACCTTCCACCGCGTGTTGGACGGTTTCATGGCGCAGGGCGGCGACCCGGATGGCACGGGCGGAGGTGGTCCCGGTTATCAGTTCGTCAATGAGAATAGTGATCTAACTTTTGATAAAGCCGGTGTGGTTGCGATGGCGAACGCAGGACCCGATACGAATGGCAGTCAATTTTTTATTACGTTTGGCCCCACGCCGCAGTTGAATGGCGGATATACCATCTTTGGACAAGTCACAGAAGGCATGGATGTGGTCAACGCGATCACACGGCGTGATCCGGAAGCTAATCCTAATTTCACAGGTGATGCCATGGAGAGCGTGACGATCACAGAGCAGTAGATCAAAGGATAAACGCTGAAGGATGAAGGATGTAAAAGTCCTCACGAAATTATTTCGTGAGGACTTTTACATGTGTACTTTGTAGCCAGTCGAAAGTGTTTTTACAGAGTTCGTCCAGTAGTTGCACTGCTGGACGCCCGCGCCTTCGGCAGTGCAACTGCCGAAGGAACAAATTTGTCTAATAACTTATGGCGATTTACTTTGTGTACGTGTCTACTACCTACTTATCCGCAACCGCCGCCGCTCTTATCGCGTTGGAGTTGGCGTTTAATCTTGGCTTCGAATTCGAGAGTCTCATACTCTTGCGGATTGGGATCACAGGATTCGTATTTGCTGCCCAATGCGGCTGGGTCGTGGCGATCACATTATGTATCATCACCATGCCATGGAACGAGAACACACCGAAGATATCTGGTCGGTGGATGATCAAGTCTGTGAATAGCAGAATGACGATGAATATGGTCTGGAGCCAGTGCCAGAAGCGGCGATAGGTCTCGTACATGTAGATCCGCTGGGTTCTTTTCTCAGCCTTAGCCTGCTTCCGTGACGAATGCCTTGATCATCATTTCAGGTTTTGCGGAAGGCGAGGCAACCAAACGCGATGTATTGGAAGAAGAGTGAATAGCGTTGGGCGAGTTGCGTGAATTCGTGAGGCGATGCTGAATCAAAAAAGACGCTGTCCTTGCGGATGGCGTCTTTCGTTTTGACTAATTGACTATTTGACGAGCAAACTGCCAAACTGAATTACGTGTACATGCCCCAGTCCAACGCGGACGGGTCTTCCATCATGGCGAAGTCCCAAACGTCCATACCCATTTCGATGGTGACAGGCATGTCGAGGCCTTCGGTGCCTTTGGCTTTGGTCATTTCGATCATCGCCGGTCCGTAGGGACAGAAGGGAGTGGTGAGGATCATCTTGATGTGTCCGATCCCATTTTCTATCTCGACGTTGCGGATCAGACCCAGCTGGATGATGTTCATGCCGATCTCAGGGTCGACCACTTCTGAAAGTTTTTCGCGCGCCTGCTTGACCATTTCAGGATGGGTGTCGTGGATGGTCCATTTGATTTCGTTGATTATTTCGTCAGACATAATTACCTCGATAATTTAATTTTTTACCGCAGCGGTTTGCACAACATAGGTGCAGTGTGCGGCACCGCTCAGGATACATTGAACTTTGTTGACGGGTAAAGCCAGCATCTTAGAGATCAGGGTTTGATCCACTGTGCAGACTTCAGGGTGGGCGATACCGATCTGGTAATACGGGCAGGAAATTTCATGGATCTGATATTCCTTGCCTTTCTTTTCCCACTCCACCGTAAAGCCTTCCTGTGCCAGCATGGCTTTGACGAAGTCGAGCCGTTCTTCCATGCTCAGCCCCTTCACTTGATCTGAATATTCACTCGCCATCTCTTCTGCGATCTGGCTGAATAATTTTGCCACAACCGGCGCTGGCATGGTGTCTTTCATTTGAGCTAAAAGACGCGTGGTCAGACGCAGATATTTCGTGGGGAATTTCTCCATGCCATCTTCGGTGAGTGAGTACATCAGGCGCGGACGACCCACACCGTGACGTTCCTCATCCGCAGAGATCAGTCCTTCTGCCGTGAGGTTGGTGAGGTGATGACGGACCGAGATCGCATTGATACCGACCGCCTCAGCCAGTTCGTTGATCGTCATCCGGGGTTTGCGGAGCAGAGATTGGAGTATCCTATCTTTCGTGCTTTTCATGTTCGGGAGTATACCTGCGAGCCTGAGTATTGTCAATATACTAGAAGAATATCATAAATATTGACTTTTCCAATTAGCCCTGCTATAATCCGCAGAGACGATAAAAACGCCAGCAATGGCTTAAAAATTAGGAGCATTACGCATGTCGCAACTTGAGATCAAGAATTTGCACGTCAGTATCGAAGATAAAGAGATACTCAAAGGGCTTTCGCTCACGATTAATCAGGGCGAGATCCATGCCATTATGGGACCGAACGGCACCGGCAAGTCCACTTTGGCTTATACTTTAATGGGACATCCCAACTACACTGTAACAGAGGGTGAGATCATTTTCAAAGGTCAAAATGTTTTGGAACTTGAACCGGATGAACGTTCCCGCGCTGGGATATTTTTGGCATTTCAATATCCGGTTGCCATCCCGGGCGTAACCGTCGCCAACTTCCTGCGCACCGCCATCAATGCCCGCCGACGTGCGGCGAATTCCGAAGATAAAGGCATGCCCATCCCTGAGTTCCGTAAGATGCTCAAAGAGAAGATGGCAATGCTCAAGATGGATCAGTCCTTTGCCGGTCGTTATCTGAACGACGGCTTCTCGGGCGGCGAAAAGAAACGGGCTGAGATCTTGCAGATGGCAACTCTCAAGCCAGAGATCGCTATTTTGGATGAAACAGATTCAGGCTTGGATATCGATGCGCTGCGCATCGTCGCTGAAGGTGTCAACGCTCTTTCTGGACCTGAGCTTGGCGTGTTGATCATCACACATTATCAGCGTCTGTTGGATTACATCAAACCAGACTTCGTTCACATCATGCTCGACGGCCGCATCGTTGAAAGCGGCGGCCCTGATCTCGCCTTGCACCTCGAAGAGTCCGGCTACGATTGGGTTCGCGAAAAGTACGATGTAACAGCCGAAGAAGCCTAATAGATTAAACCTTAGTGTCCTTATGTGGTAATAAACCCCGGAGACTCACATGACCGAAGAATTAAAAATTGACGATAACAAACTCCTCGAAGGAGTTGGCGATTACAAATACGGCTTCCATGACCGTGACGATAATTACGTGTTTAAATCAGAGCGCGGGCTCAGCCGCGAAGTAGTTGAGAATATTTCACGCATGAAGGCAGAACCGCAGTGGATGCTCGATTTCCGCCTCAAAGCGCTTGAACATTACCTGGCGCGTCCCATGCCCAATTGGGGTCCTGAATTAAATGAACTCGACCTTGACAATATTTTTTACTACGTCAAGCCAACCGAAAAAAGCGAAAAAAACTGGGACGACGTGCCCGATGACATCAAGAACACCTTTAATAAATTAGGCATCCCCGAAGCCGAACAAAAATTTTTGTCCGGCGTAGGCGCGCAGTACGAATCTGAAATGGTCTATCATTCTATTTTGGAGCACCTTGAAAAGCAGGGCGTGATTTTTCTTTCGATCGAAGACGGACTCAAACAACATCCTGATTTATTCCGTGAATATTTCGGCACAGTCATTCCGCCAGAAGATAATAAATTTGCCGCGCTCAACTCAGCAGTTTGGTCTGGCGGCTCATTTGTCTATGTCCCCAAGGGCGTGACCGTCGAATTGCCTTTACAGGCTTATTTCCGTTTGAACACTGCCAATGTTGGTCAATTTGAACGCACGCTCATCATCGTTGATGAAGGCGCATCCGTGCATTATGTAGAAGGCTGCACCGCTCCTCAATACACCACAAACTCTTTTCATAGTGGTGTGATCGAGATCATCGTGAAGAAAAACGCGCGCTCACGTTATTCCACCATTCAAAACTGGTCGACCAATGTATTCAACCTCGTCACGCAGCGCGCGAAAGTATTTGCGAATGCTTCGCATGAATGGGTGGATGCAAACCTTGGTTCAAAACTTACCATGAAATACCCATCCTGTTATTTGATGGAGCCCGGTGCGCGTGGCGAAATGCTTTCGATGGCATTCGCAGGCACGGGTCAGGTTCAGGATGCGGGCTCGAAGATGATGCATTTTGCGCCGAACACCACCAGCAAGATCACTTCCAAGTCGATCAGCAAGGGTGGCGGTCGCGCTTCTTATCGCGGCATGGTCAAGGTCTATAAAGGTGCGAAGGGCGTCAGATCCAACGTGGTTTGCGATGCGCTTTTGCTTGATCCCAAATCACGCTCTGATACTTACCCAACCATTGAGATCGATGAAGACGATGTCACTATTGGTCACGAAGCCTCGGTCAGCAAAGTCGGTGAGGAGCAACTTTTCTACCTAATGTCTCGCGGTCTCACCGAAGAGGAAGCCACCACCATGGTCGTCTCTGGCTTTATTGAGCCGCTTGTCAAAGAACTGCCCATGGAATTCGCTGTTGAAATGAATCGCCTCATCCAGCTTCAAATGGAAGGCTC
>JAYUGV010000311.1:0-8179 GCA_043767565.1 Anaerolineales bacterium | reverse complement strand
GAAGCCATTGTGAAAGTCGGCTTGAACCTCCGCGCGGGACAACGTCTCATTATTAATAACGCCACTTCCCAAGGAATTCCCCCAGCCGGACGCGCCCTCGTTCATGAAGTGACCAAAGCCGCGTATGCCGCGGGCGCGCGCTATGTCCAGCCGATCTGGGGTGATGAAGAGATGATGCGTATCCGTTTGCAACACGCCCCCGCTGATTCTTTCGATGAATATCCAAAATTCCATGTCAACGCCGTACTGGAGATGATCAAGAACGGCGATGCACTGCTCTCCATTTCCGCCAACGACCCCGACGTGTATAAAGGCTTGGATCCTGAAAGAGTCGGTGCTCTCCAAAAGACTCAACTCGAGAATAATGCGCCGGTCGGCGCACACATCAGCCGCAACGCCATCAACTGGTGCGTGGTTGCCGCCTCCAGCCCAGCCTGGGCGCATAAGATCTTCCCTGATCTCGAACAAACTGAAGCAGAAGATAAACTCTGGCAAGCCATCTTCGAGACCACGCGTGCCACGCAACCCGATCCCGTTGCCGCATGGGTTGAACATATCAAAAACTTACGCAAACGCGGGGATTATCTGCAAACCAAGAAATATTCAGCCCTGCATTACAAGGGACCCGGTACTGACCTCACCCTTGGATTACCACAGGGACACAAATGGATTAGTGCGCAATCTTTGGCAGAGAATGGCGTCATCTTCACCGCGAACATGCCCACCGAAGAAGTCTTCACTCTGCCTGATCGTCACCGCGCTGATGGCACAGTCGCCGCGACTTTCCCACTGAGCTATGGCGGAAGCCTCATTGAAGATTTCAGCGTCACCTTTGAGAACGGGCGCATCGTCAAAGTGCATGCCAAAAACAACGAAGCTCTGCTGCAAAAACTGGTGGATACCGACGAAGGTTCCACCCGCCTCGGTGAGATTGCGCTCGTCCCTGCCAGTTCGCCCATTTCGAAACGCGGACATCTTTTCTATAACACGCTCTTCGACGAGAACGCCTCCTGCCACCTCGCTATTGGACGCGCGTACCGCTTCACCCTCACCGGAGGCGAAGAGCTGACCGATGAAGAATTTATCTCTGCTGGAGGCAACGTCAGCCTCAACCACGTTGATTTCATGATCGGCTCACCGCAAATGGACATCGACGGCATCAAAGCTGACGGCACGCGCGAACCAGTCATGCGTTCGGGCGAATGGGCAATTGACGTATAATCATATTATGCCTACAAAAAAATTAGTGCCACTCGTCGAATTGGACGAACTGCTTGCCGCAGAATACGACTACATTGCTCAAACCGCCAATCAAGCCAACGAAGACCGCGCACGCGTTTCCTCCTTTTATCTGATCGCCGTTGGGTCGCTGGTGGCGGCATTGTTCGGCACGCAGCTCTTCGATGTTGATAAATTCACACAGACCGTCAAGATCATGTTCAGCGGACTCTTCGTCCTGCTGACGCTGTTGGGCACATCGACGATCATGCAACTGGCACGCCTGCGCGGGGCATGGTATGAGTCCATGCTGGCGATGAACCAGCTCAAAGCGTTCGCGATGAATCAGAACCCAGAACTGAAAACTGCCTTTCGTTGGAAGGCGGAAACGCTCCCCGCCAGATATAAAGCTGGCAGTGTCTCTTACTATCAAGCCCTGGAAGTCGCCCTGATCGGCGGACTCATGTTCGGCGCGGCGACATTCTTTCTGCAAGAGGCTTTCTTTGCCGTCAGCTTAATAAGTTGGATCATTTCCACCACGTTTGGTCTGCTGACCATTTTCGTCCAACTTCGTATGTACAAGCGAGTTCTTACATAACCATGCCGCGCGATCATAAAAACCAGCCTCCAACTGCATTTCAGAGAAGACCTCACCTTACAAAAGACGATGACTGGATTCGCGCCTTTCTCAAGGAAGCCCATGTGGGACACATTGCCACAGCGATTGACGGTCAGCCCTTCATCAATCCCACCACCTTCTGGTATGACGAAGAGCATCACCAGATTCTTTTTCACTCGAATGTTGCGGGGAGAGTCCGCTCGAATATTGAGGGCAACCCGAAGGTAAGTCTCGAAGCGAGCGAGCTGGGGAAACTGCTCCCGTCCAATGTGGCGCTTGAGTTCTCGCTCCAATTCCGCAGTGTAGTCGTCTTTGGCACAGCCCGCGTGATTACAGATCCGGCTGAGGCACGTCGTCTGCTGTATGGCTTGATATCCAAATATTTTCCAACCATGACCGCAGGCAAAGAATACCGCGAGATCACGGATAAGGAACTGCGCGCCACATCGATCTACGCAATTCAGATCGAAGCGTGGAGTGGAAAAGAGAACTGGGCGGAACGCGCCGACCAAAGCGCTGAATGGACACCGCTTGATGAAAAGTGGTTTGAGTAATTTGTTGTTTCATCGTCGTTCGCTTCATCGGCAGTTGCACTGCCGATGAAATTTACGTAGGAGTAAGGTGTGTCCAGGTCATACCGAGTCTTTACTGAACAACATTACACTTATTTCGTTACATGGACATTGGTTGACTGGGTATTTTTATTCGACAGAGCGTATTATCGCCAAATCATATTGGATTCATTGAATTATTTACGGACAGCAAAGAAAACCCAGCTGAATGCTTTTGTAATTATGTCGTCTCATATTCATGCCATCCTCTGGCCAGACATTGGCATCAACCTTTCCGATGTCGTGCGAGATTTCAAGCGGTTTACATCTCGCAAAATATCAGAGGAGGCAGAGCGCGAAAACGCTACAGACATTCTGACAATTTTCGAAAAAGCCCGAATTGCAAACCGGGCGCAGGATGTATCCAAATATCAAGTCTGGCAGGAAGGTTCGCATCCTGAAGCCATATTTACGGAAAAATTTGCCCGCCAAAAAATGGACTATATTCATATGAATCCGGTCAGGGCTGGTCTGGTGGAAACTCCCGATCAATGGATCTATTCAAGCGCGCGGGCTTATATGCTTGGGGAGCAGACGTATCCGGAAACTGATCTGTTGATCACGGGGTGAAATCGTCAGCAGTACAACTGCTGACGCAACTTGATGATCACCTTCTCGTTCCTGCGGCAGTTGCACTGCCGCAGGTTTCATTCAGCAACTATAGAAGGGCTACAACGTATATTGAATAGAAAGCATCAGCAGTACAACTGCTGATGTAACAAACGTTATCAACAAACCGGAGGCTCATTTGTCTGAAGAAAAAATTCGCACCGAAGAATTTCGCGTGGATGGCGAAGAGTTATTGGGAAAGATCAAGAATTTGGTCAAAGAGGGGAATATTCGGCGGATCATCATCAAGAACAAGGAAGATAAAGTTGTGTTCGAGATCCCACTCACGTTCGGTGTGGTCGGTGCATTGATCGTGCCACAGCTTGCCGCGGTTGGAGCGATCGCTGCTTTACTAACTGAAGCCAAAGTAGTTGTGGAAAAGGCAGAATAAACCCGCCCGATTCTTTGCCACGGATTTCACGAATTCACACGGATTTATTTGATTTAATCAGTGAAAATCCGTGTAATCTGTGGCTAAAAACTTTTGCAAGAGATCTAACATCAAATTCTTGTCAGCCCCAAACCGGGACCATCTGGCAGGGAAATTTTCGCACCATCGTATTTGAGTCCACGATACGGGTTATTCTTGATCAACAGCGGACCATCGAGATCGGCATAATCACACAGCGGAGCCAGATGCGCTGCCGCCGTGACACCCACCGACGACTCGACCATGCAACTCAACATGATCTGCATATCGTGTGCGCGCGCCGTGTGGATCATCCGCAGGGCTTCACGGATACCTGCACTCTTCATCGTCTTTACGACCACACCGTCAATTGCGCCCACAAGTTTTGCCACATCGTGTGAGTTCTTGGCAGTCTCATCCGCAAAGATGGGAATATTGATCCGTTGCGCGCGCAGTCTATCCTTCAACCAGAAATAACCATCGACATCATCCATGGCGAGCGGCTGTTCGATGAATTCCAGATCGTACTCCATCAAGCGCGGAATAATCTGCAGCGCCTGTTCACGAGTCCAGCCTGCGTTGGCATCGGCTCTTAATTTTGCGCTGGTCACTGCGCGAATAGCTTTGAGAATGGCTTCGTCTTTATCGCTGCCCAATTTGATCTTCAAAACGGGATACCCGGATGCCTTGGCCTGCTCCGCCATCACTTCAGGCTCGTCCATGCCAATGGTGAAGGATGTAAGCGGCAGGTAATTCGGATTCAATCCAAACAGTTTATAAAGCGGCTGTCCCAATTTCTTGCCCCACAGATCATGCAAGGCTTCGTCAATCGCTGAGCGACCCGCCAGCGAACCAGCGGGACGCTTGGCAAGGACAGCGTCCATATCGAATGGATCATCGCCCAGATCCGGCACGGACTTGAGGTATTCGACGATGCCTGCTTGCGTCTCGCCGTAGTACGGTACTGCCGCCGCCTCCCCTACCCCGTCATCGAGATAGACAAGCACGTTATGACGCTGGTCGCTCGCGCCATGCGCCACGCGAAAGGTGGTGCGGAGTTCAAGTGAGATGGGTTCCCAGTGTAGTTTCATAATCTCCCAATATTCTGGTGGTCGAGTAGCCCTGAGCAATTTTCCTTGCACCAAACACAGGACAATGTGCGAAGGGCGTATCGAGACCAACAAGTAAGCAAAATAATTTTTGTTACAGGTGGTCTCGATACGTTCCTCGCTGTCGCTCGGAACTACTCGACCACCAAGGTTTTCTTGTTATCCTCTGCGTTTCAAAAATTCCAACACCTTCGCCAGCCATTCATCCCTACGCTCGTAATGGACGTTATGCCCAGTCTTTTCGGGAATCCACAACTCGGCGTTGGGGATATTGTTCGCGATATATTGCGCGTGTTCATCTCTGGCATTTGAACCGTCGTTCTCACCCATGATCGCCAGCACTGAGCGCGTTACACGATTTAATTCCGCGGGCGAATAATTCGGTTCAGACATGGTCTCTTTCATGGTCAGCCACACCAGATCACGCCAATATTCTTTGCCGTTGGTTTCACCATGAATGGCGATCATTTCATTCATCCAATCCGGCTCATCACGTTCGATCCGTTCCGCATCGAAATAGACCGGCTCACGTTCGACCAGATAACGCGTGATATAAGCATTCGCCGCCTGGGGAATGCAAGTCTGCACCACTTCGGGATGTTCCAGCAAGGTCACGACCGCGATGTTCCCGCCGTTGCTATGACCGATGATGTGCGCCTTATCGTATCCCATCGCACGCACGAACGCGGCGACATCGTCCGCCAGTTCTTTGAACGAGTAACTCATGTGCGGGTTGTTCGATCTGCCATGCCCACGGCAATCGGGAGCAAACACTTTATAGTGTTGAGCCAGCTCAGGGATGAGTGAATCCCAATCCGTGTGGCTGTCAATTGTCGAACCATGAGTCAGAATGATGGGCGAGCGAAGCGGTTCGTCATCCCCATAAGATTGATAATAAATATCGGCGTCATTGATGGTGATATACGGCATATTGCATATCTTAACACAACTCGGTACAATCGTCGCATGACAAACATCCTGGCTGACTTCACTCAATCTGTTGACCCCCGCACGTCGCTCTTCGATGTGAAAATTGATTCTGAGACGGACACGACTCTCACCCTGAGCGGACGCGTGCTCGATAAATCGCAACTAGACGAGTTGCCCCGCCTCTTCCTCACCCGCAAATTGGACACGGCTTCGATCCGCATTCTCAACGCTGAGACTCATGAACGCGTGCATGTGACAACGAATCTCACGGGCTTGTACGAGAAACCGACCTTCGGTGTGCCGCTTTCGAGCGAGTTATATTTCGGCACAGAACTCGAGGTGTTGGATGAACAAGGCAAATGGGTCTTCACCCGCCAACGGGACGGTTACCTGGGCTGGGCATATCGTCCGTATCTCGGCGAGGGACTCGCGCCGACCACGACGCATCTTGTGTTAGCACCGGTAATCGAGGTTCGCGCTGAACCAAATGAAACAAGTGCAGTGATAACACGCATCATGAGCGGCACCAGTGTGGTCGTTGGTAACGGATTAGGAAACGGACAAACGGATGGTAACGGATGGGTACACGTGCAGGCGAATAAGGCGGGCTGGGTGCAGTCCATCCATTTGCGGGCAATAAATGACCTGCCAAAAACACTCGAAGAAAAACGCGCCACGATCATGCAGGATTCACAGCGCATGACCGGCATCCCATATCTGTGGGGCGGCACCAGCGGCAACGGCATTGACTGTTCCGGCTTGGCACGCCTCGTGCATCACTGGGTCGGCATGGATATCCCCCGCGACGCCGATATGCAGTGCGACGCCGCCAATCCCGTCGAACCACCCTACGAGATCGGCGACCTATTCTTCTTCGCCGAAGACGATAGCAAACGCAATATCTCGCACGTTGGCATCAGCCTCGGCGGCTGGAAGATGATCCATTCTTCGCGCGGTTGCAACGGTGTGTATGTAGATGATGTGGTCGAGGGTACGTTCCTGAAAAAGATCTTTGCCAGCGCCGGAAGTTTTTTGAGGTAAGGCTTTTATCGCTAACATGTTTGATTAAAGACAAACTCGCCCAAGAAAATTCTTGGGCGAGTTTGCGGTTGATATAAGGCGAAGCTGGAGTTTTCAACGAAAAAAAATGTTAAAGTCCTATTGCTGTTCTGCTGTAATAAAAGCAAAGACCAAACATGCGAGTTCATTATTTGAACCCGGATGTTCTTTTTAGACAGCAATCGCCATTCTTCGAACTTGACGCTTCGGGCGGAAGCGCACCAGATCATAGTTCGTTTGCAAGTTCAGCCAAAATTCAGGGGAGGTACCAAGAGCCTCAGCAAACAGCCATGCGGTTTCAGGACTAACTCCGCGCTTACCACGTACAATCTCATTGACACGCTGAATCGGCACGCCAATGTGCGCCGCAAACGCAACTTGTGAAACGCTCATAGGAATCAGGAACTCCTCCAGCAATATCTCGCCGGGATGGGTGGGAATACGATTTTCAGGCAGCATATCTTTCTCCTTAATGATAGTCCGTCAGGGAAACTTCATGGACACCTTCATCCCAACGAAATATCAATCGCCATTGATCATTAACTCGGATGCTATGGAAACCAGCCAGATCACCTTTCAGTGCTTCGAGTCGATTAGCAGGCGGGGACTTCAAATCATTTAAACGATGGGCACCGTTCAAGACATCCAATTTACGAAGGGCAATTTTTACAAGATCGGGAGGAAAGCGGCGCACCCGCGAAGATTTCCGTCCATGAAACAAGTCTTCGGTCGCCGAATCCCGAAAGGAATAAATTGCCATGCCAAGATTATAAGGCTTACATGGTATCCATGCAAGGATACAGCAACGATACCATATGGCAGTAGCAAAGTCAGGAAAAGGGAGTAACAAGGCAGGAAAATGCGTCTGGGAGATGAGAGGCAAAAAACCGTCGGGCTTGTGCAGCGTTTAGAAAATTGGATTGACGGATCAATGCCAGAATAAGGTTGTTGATGTTTGCCACCACGTTCGCGCCATTGCCAATGATCATCCGGGTAGCATCTTCTCTCAGTGTGACATCCCGGCGATAATGCGAACCAGTCTCAATTCCCCAATGTCCCCGACGAATCTCCAAGAGCCGTTTTGGACTGGCATGTTTGGGCGCGAGACTGGTAATGCCAAATTCAACTTCGCAAGAGGTTTTGTAGCAAACTCCACGTCGCCACCATTGGATCTCGCGCTCTAGACGATATACTTGTGCCAGACCCGGCCAAGCGGCATAGGTGTTGAGCGTTTCACTGGTGGTCAAAATAAGTTTCTCGATCCGTCCATGCCCCTTGTTGACTTTCTGTGCTTGTAGAAAATCGGTTTGGATTTTTCCAAAGCCAGGCTTGGGATATTCAGGCGCAAAGAGGGCTTAGATGTTTTTATATAACCAATGGTGCTAGTTATTAGAGCGAAAACTGTGCGATGCTCATCTTGTAAGGCTCAGCATCAGGATGAATGAAGTGAAATAAATTCTGAAGTACATTGAACATAGCAGAAACGTAAGCCAAGCGCATCTGGATGTAAATCGCCAGTCGATGTCGAATTCGTTTCAAATCACAAATGACGGTCACCAAGGATCAAGCTGTTTCCACACACATGCGTTCGTTCCAGGTTCCCTTCTTACAGATT
>JAYUGV010000310.1:0-8227 GCA_043767565.1 Anaerolineales bacterium | reverse complement strand
GCTGGAAGGGACAGATCAATGAGATGGCAAAAGCCGGTGCGAATTTTGAGTCCATCCCTGAAGCGGATCACAATACACTGGCAGGCACGCTCAACCCGCAGGAAACACTCAACGCCCATACTATGACGCTCTTCCTGCGCGCGCCCTCCGACCATCCACGTAACCGTTTGCGCTCCGACCTCACCCGTCAAGTCTTCCTGCTCGAAGGCTTGAACACAGACTACGTCGATGCCCGCGGCAACACTCCGCTCGCTCACATGTGGACGTTGATCCTGTTCGGCGATTACATGGCATATTATCTGGCAATGGGCTATGGCGTTGACCCCACACCGATCCAGGCACTGGTTGATTTCAAAGAAACACTTGAGAATGCAAAATAAAACACAAGGCGACCATCAGGTCGCCTTTTACTTTTAATCAACAGCTATTTTGACAACGATCTTTCGGACAGGTGCAGGAGAACCAAGCGCCATGCCAGGCATGTGCGCGTCTTCAGACAGAAGCAGGACAAAACTGCCGCTGTGCAAGATCACGGAATCTCCATCTCCGAAGAGCGGCAAGAGATCCTTGGTTGTGTCATACTCGCCTTGTTGTAAGTGGCTCAAGTTGGCGTATCCCAGCCTCTCAATGCCTTGGACAACGTATTGCAGGTCGATGTAACGGCGATGCGCTTCCCAAAAGCCCTGTTCTTTTAATTTCGTGTTGTACTCCTGGACCAAAGCGAATATCTTGTCGCCATCGATCTCATACCTGCCGACCGGGATCGCGTTCACATCCATTTGATGGATGTGATCAAATGCCTGTTGGAATCTGGCATGTACTGCGTAGTATAGATGGTCATTGGTTATTCGGTCGATGATCATGGTTTATTGTTCCTTGTAAGTATTCATCAATCTTTCAGTGTAATGTACTTCCGTCTCGGATTGATCCCCACCACGCCCTCGAAATAGCCCTTGATTGTTTTCATATCAATTTCTGCATCTTCAGTGGGCTGAAACACCTGTCCCACACGGACAGTTTTCTTTTTGCCATCCACAACCGCCATCACAATGGGAATCCCTGAATTCTTGGCGATGTGATAAAAACCGCGCTTCCAATCACTGACCTGGTGACGCGTCCCTTCGGGGGCAATGGTCAGGATGAACCTGTCCGCTTTGTTGTAGGCTTCCACCATTTGCTCGACAAGTCCCGTTGACTTTTTACGATCCACAGGCACACCGCCGCAGTAATAGAAGAACCAGCCAAACGGGTTGCGAAACAACTCTGCCTTACCCATGAAGCGGACGTTGGCTCGCAGTGTGAAGATAATTCCGAGGAACAGGACAAAATCCCAACTGGATGTATGCGGCGCGCCGATCAAAACATACTTCGGCAGGTTGGGGAGCGTCCCGTCCACACGCCAGCCAGTCAGGCGCATAATGATCTTTGTCAGAACGTGGAATAGAGTACTGAGAATGGGAGTGTTGAAAATAGTTGTTTTCATTTGTACGGTTACATGCCCCGATCCATTTCCTGAAATGAAATTAAGCTGGTTGTGGCAAGTTGAGCAGGGTAATAGGAATTGCCTCTGTGAAGGAAGGTGTGTATGTTGAAAGAGACAAGATCTCTTTCAACGGCGAGCTTTCCAATATCTGCATCACGATCTCACGAGTCTCATCGGATAGCTTTATGAGACCTGTTAGTGGAAAACTGCGCGGACCAAAGTCCGCTTTTTGGATGAGGATGGAATAATTCAGGAATGTGATCCCTATGGCTTTGCGATCTTCCTTGTCAATGCGCAAGAGAATGTGTTCGTTCAATTCGATCCCGGTGGCTTTCATATCCGGGATGAATGACATATATAAGGTGTCGCTAGTCTTGTCGTAAGTTGTAGTTGGTTGACTCATATTGTTAACCTATTTCTTTTTGGTAGGCAGTGACAATAAAGTTATTTGATACGATCTCGCCGATATCGTTCCCACGCGCTCCAAATAGAACGATGGCAACGATATATGTATTGTCTGCTGGCAGATCGCCGAATTCTTTCGAGTAACGGAATTTTTGTGGGTTGAGCGGATCTTGCTTGCGACTTCCTGTTTTAATAGTCTCTTTCAATTCTTCTTCATGCTCTGCCATTTCAGGATGATTGGTCATCTCAATGATGTGTTCCCATCGCTCTTGGGTCAAGTAAACGCTGTTGCCATACCGGTCTTGTATTGTCCAGCGAATGAGCAGCAATTCCAAATCTGGAACCAACGAACTCAACGCAAAGTCGCCAAGTTTTGGACTTTTTCTCGCCAAAATCGGCGGGAAGACCGATTGGCGCAATGAAAATGCTAAATTCTCCAAAAAATCTTTGCGACTCTGCGCCTTGGCGTTAAGATTTTGGCATCGCTGCCCTCAACTTAATTTTAGATTTGGAATTGCTGGCGAATGAGATCGGTCATAGCTTAATTATACTCCTCTGTGGTTTAATACCCCCATGCCATTGAGATCAACACTTCGCTCTATTCTATATCAAACTGAAAAGACGATCCAAAGCCTGCGCTTTGGTCCCCAGCCCGCCGACCTGCCTATTCTGCTCGGCATTTCCTTTCCCAAAAGCGGCACGCATCTGCTTGACCAAATTTTGCTTGGTTTTGCCAAGGTTGCGCCGTATGCCAAACGCCTGCATTCTTTTTACGCCGAATACGAAGGCGAAAGCGGAGTCAAACGTGCACCAGAGCAGGCGCTTGCATGGCTCGATGCGCTGCGGCCGTGCGATGTGGCAGCTGCGCACCTCTTTGCCCGACCCGAGGCAGTTGCCCGCGTGTGCTTACCCAAATTTGTTCCTTACTTTATCTTTCGCGATCCGCGCGATGTGGTTGTCTCCCACGTTTTTTATGTCACCGAAATGGAGTCGCGTCACGTCCATCACGCATATTATCAGTCCCTCCCCGATTTCGACGCGCGTCTCAAGGTTAGCATTTTGGGAAGACAAGATACAGATATCGAATTCCCGAATATTGCTGACCGCTTCGCCCCCTATTTGGATTGGCTGAATCATCCTGAAGTGTTGACGATCCACTTCGAAGACTTGATCTATGATCGCACCGCGACTTTGACCCGCATCATGGACCACCTCTTTGCCCGCGTCCCGCTTCAATTCCCCCGAGAGCTGATTCTTGATTCTCTGGAATCCTCCATCAACCCGACCAAGTCTCCTACCTTCCGTTCGGGGAAGACAGGCGAATGGGAAAAATATTTCACCGCAGAACATAAAAAGATTTTCAAAGAAGCTGCTGGTGATCTGCTGGTGGAATTGGGATATGAGCAGAATAATGATTGGTAGCATGTGGGTATGCCTAAAAGGATAATGAATTTATGAAATCGAATAAACAGGTATGGATTTCTTTAGGGATATTAGCTTGTATCTCCGCACTTGCTTATCTGCCCCTTGTGACCAAGTTTGGTTATTTCAATGATGACTGGTATTCGATGTATGATGCCCGCACGCAGGGCGCTCAATTTTTCCAGCATGTATTTAGCAGTGACCGCCCCGGTCGCGCATATTTGATGATGCCCTTGTATGCCATGTTTGGATCGAACCCATTACCTTACAACCTCACTGCCTACTTGTTTCGATTGCTTGGGGGAGTGTCACTTTTTTGGCTCCTGAATATTTTATGGTCTCAACGGAGGTTTCTGGTTACGACAGTCGCAATCCTGTTCACGATTTACCCTGGCTTTCTCTCACAACCTAACGCTATTGATTATCAGTCCCATATTTTTGCCATGTGCATGGCGCTGCTTTCGGTGGCGTTGAGTCTCAGATCCATTCTGGTAACCGATCGGAAGATAAAAATTCTTTTAGTATTGACGTCTATTTTGTTGGGATGGATTTATTTGAGTCAGATGGAATATTTCATTGGGATAGAGGCTTTTCGCGTGGCTTGTATTTTTCTGCTTGTCTGGCGTAGAACCTATCTAAGTTTGCTTGATAAACTGCGTGCTTCCATTTTGACGTGGCTGCCTTTTGTTAGTATCCCGGTTGCATTTTTATTTTGGCGCTTGTTCTTTTTTCAGGCGGAACGCAGAGCCATAGACATCAGCTTCCAGGTGGGACAAGTGTTCAGCTCGCCGTTACAGGGTCTGTGGTGGTTGATCTATGTGGTGCAAGACCTGTTCAATCTGATGGTGGCGGCGTGGGGATTGCCCCTATCCATATTGGCGTTTCCGATGCGTTTGCAGAATCAGTTGATCGGATTGGGGTTGGCGGTAGCGGCTGTCGTGCTTTTTGTCATTTGGAATCGTTGGGGAGAGGAAGATGAATCTGAAACGCTGGCAGGTTCAGATCCACGTGAGATGCGAGAGGCGCTTTGGATCAGTTTGATGAGTATTTTCGGAGGGTTGATCCCGGTGATTTTGGTAAACCGTCATATCAGCCTGCCTGATTATTCCCGGTATGCATTGATCCCCTCTGTGGGTGCGGTCATTTTGTTGGTCGCCTTGGTGGAAAGAATCCCGATGCGTTCGTTGAGGGTGGGTGCGGCAAGTTTTCTGATCATGGCGGCGGTGTTGACGCATTATGGAAATTCGGTGAAAGCCGTCCTTGAAACAGAAACCGTGCGGAATTTTTGGTGGCAGGTCGCGTGGCGTGTCCCCGATTTTAAACCGGGCACTACGCTGGTAGCCTCTTATCCTGCCAGCGCCATTCAGGAGGATTATTTCGTTTGGGGACCCGCTAATTTTATTTATTATCCAGAGCAGCAAAATGTTGTGCCGATCGAAATTCAACTGCCTGCTGCGGTTTTGACGAAAGATGTGATCACGAAGATCCTTTCTCAAAAGGGAATAGAATCACCATTGCGACGCGGCAATCAATTGACGCGTGATTTTGATAATGTATTGGTGCTATCCCAAGCTGATCCAAATTCATGTGTGCATATTATGGATGAGAATGTATCTGAACTTTCAGCGTTTGATGATGAAAAGATCATGCTGGTTGCCTCAAGGTCAAAAATAAATAATGTTCTGACGCAGGGCGATAGCCCTGTACCGCCAGCGGTTATTTTTGGAGTTGAGCCCGCTCATGATTGGTGTTACTACTATCAAAAAGCTGCCCTGGCACGTCAAAGAGGAGAGTGGGAGGTTGTTGCGCAACTGGGTAATGAAGCCCAAAAACTTGACCTGCATCCTAATGACCAGATCGAGTGGCTGCCCTTTTTGCAAGCCTATGCAATTCTTGGCGATCTAAAGCAGGTCAAGAATATCTCCACCCGCATCAATACAGAACCTTTTTATCAGGTTCAGGCTTGTGAAAACTTCGGCGCTCTTGCGCAGGCTGGCAGTCCGCTTTCGCCTGAAATGCAAAGCAGCGTAGATGAGTTGTTCTGTAAATAGCGATGAATTGCTCCGTTGTCATCCGTGCTTTTAATGAGGACAGGCATATTGGACGTTTGCTCGAGGGACTTCGACAACAAACGTTCCAGGATGTGGAGATCATCCTCGTCGATTCAGGTTCGACCGATGAAACTGTTACGGTTGCAGAAGCCTTTGGTGCGCGGATCGTACGGATCCCGTCAGCGGAGTTTACGTTTGGGCGGTCACTCAACTTCGGGGTAAGAGCAGCGACGCGTGAGTTTGTCGTCATTGCCAGCGCGCATGTCTATCCCGTTTATCCCGATTGGTTGGAGAGTCTGCTTCATCCGTTTGCCGCAGATGAAAAAGTAGCGTTGACGTATGGCAAACAGCGCGGACTCGATTCTGCAAAATACTCTGAGCAACAGATCTTTCATCAGTGGTATCCCGATGTGAGCCAGCAGAAACAGGCGACTGCATTTTGCAACAACGCCAACGCTGCGATCAGGCGCAGTTTATGGGAGCAGAATCCTTATGATGAAACCTTGACCGGGCTTGAAGACCTGGCGTGGGCGAAGTGGGCGCAAGAAAAAGACTATGCCATTTCCTATGTTGCCGAAGCGGAGATCATTCATGTTCACAATGAAACACCGCAGGGTGTTTTCAACCGCTACCGCCGTGAAGCGATGGCGTTGAGGCGCATTTACCCTGAGGCGCATTTCAATTTGTATGATTTTCTGCGTCTGACGACGACCAATATTTTCAGCGATCTCTGGCATGCAGTGCGTGACCGCGTACTATTACAGAATCTTTCTTCGATCTTCTGGTTCCGCTATATGCAATTTCACGGCACCCGCCTGGGACACCGCGAGACCAGCCTCATCACCCCGCAGCTCCGCGAGACATTTTATTATGCGCGGGAACGAAAGTTGAAAGATGAAAGCAAGAGAGAAGTTGAACCGATTCGGTACGACTAAAAGAAGAAAGGTACAATCACCATATGAGTAAACTAGTCCCTATGACCCCATCTGAATATGGTGCGTTCCTTGAGCAGGAAATCCCTGAATACGCCGCGGACAATGTCCGCGCTGGGTATTGGGACGAATCAGAAGCCTTGCAAAAAGCGCGCGAGTCATTCGAGAGGCTTCTGCCGCAGGGTTTGCAGAGCGAGAACCATTATCTCTACTCGATCTATGAAGGCGATGAAACTGTGGGTGTCATTTGGATGCGCGCTGAGATGGAGCGACCCGTCAAGAGTGGTTTTATTTATGACTTGCGTGTGGATGAGCAATTCCGCGGCAAGGGCTATGGCAAGCAGGCGATGTTATTGATCGAAGATAAGGCGCGTGAGTTGGGGCTGAAATCCATTGGACTGCATGTTTTTGGCTACAACACGGTTGCGAAGAATTTGTATGAAAGCGTCGGATACGAGACAACCAGCTTGAATATGATCAAGCAGTTGTAGGCGCGCAGGCAAACGGTTTTGAAAATTATTTATTGTTAGGAGACATATATGAAAACCAAAACCATCGTCCTCATCCACGGCATGTTCATGACTCCGCTTTGTTGGGAGAAATGGATTTCCTATTACGAAGCCAATTGCTAAGGCTGTATTATTCTTGTGCCAGCGTTGCGCTATAATTGAAGTATGAGCAAAGTCACCCGCCGGTCGATCCGCAAGTTTGCCCAGCAGGTTGCCAGGCAGTTCAACCCGCACAAGATTATCTTGTTTGGCTCATATGCCTATGGCAAGCCAACCGAGGATTCGGATGTGGATATTCTGGTGATTATGCCGTTTAGTGGGCGCAACCCCGAAAAAGCCACTGAAATTTGGATGGCGACTAAACCGAAATTCCCAATTGATATTATGGTTCGCAAGCCTGGGGAACTAAAGAAGAGATTGAAAATGGGCGACTATTTCCTGCGTGATGTGATTGAAAAAGGTAAAGTTCTTTATGAAACCCCTCACGCGTGAATGGGTTGAGAAGGCGGAAAATGATTGGGGGTCTTTAAACCGCGAGATTCGTGTCCGTAAAAATCCCAATTACGACGGGGCTTGTTTCTTTGCGCAACAATGTTCGGAGAAATATATCAAAGCGCGCCTTGTAGAAGCGGATATTTATTTCAAGAAAGTTCACGACCTAACCTGTCTTCTTGGATTGGTAACAAATGTTGAGCCTCTTTGGATCACATACGAACAGGAATTTCGCTTACTGACAGATTATGCCGTGGAAGTTCGATACCCAGGAGCATCAGCGGATCTGGAACTTGCCAAATCGGCTCTAAAGGTTTGCAAAAGTTTCCGCGCGACTGCCCGTCAGAGTCTAGGTCTGCGTGAGTAAATATTTTTTCTTTTGTATCTTTAGGATTATGTAAAACAAACATGAAAACCAAAACCATCGTCCTCATTCATGGCATGTTTATGACCCCGCTTTGTTGGGAGAAATGGATTCCCTATTACGAAGCCAAAGGTTATACAGTGCTTGCCCCTGCCTGGCCCGGACGCGATAAGACTGTGGAAGAACTGCGCAAGGCGCATCCCGACTCCGCGTTGGCGAAATTGAAATTGGGTGATATTGTCGATCACATCGAAACTGTTATCAAAAGTTTGGATGAAAAGCCTGCCATCATCGGTCACTCCATGGGTGGGTTGGTGGTGCAGTTGCTGCTTCAACGCGATGTCGCTGTCGCGGGTGTGGCAATTGACCCGGCTCCGCCTGCGGGTGTATTCACCGCCGAGTTCTCGTTCTTGAAGGCGAATTTCCCGGCGATCAATCCATTTCTGCTAAGTCAACCGGTGCAAATGTCTTTTGAGCATTTCCAATACGCGTTTGTTAACACTCTGCCATTGGATGAACAACATGCTGCCTATGACCGGTATGTGGTCCCTGAATCGCACGGTGTGCCC
>JAYUGV010000309.1:0-3330 GCA_043767565.1 Anaerolineales bacterium | reverse complement strand
AGTCGGTGGGGCGGGACACGAAATGGGTCAGCGCTTTCCGCACGGCATGGGGACTCGACTCCACATCATCACAATATCAAGCGCGTGGTGTCGCGGCGCTGACGTTGTACCGCCTCACCGCGGCGATGTTCGATGGCTTGATCCCTGAAAAACACCGCGAGGTGGTGAAAACTACGTTGCGACTTATCAAAGAGGCTGGCTACCAGTGAAAAAACGACTAGCTCAATGCGCAGTGAAAGTGCATGAAAAATTGCTTGAATTTTATGGCGAACCGATCTGGCGTAATCCGTTACCAGCGATCGACGAACTGGTTTCGACCATCCTTTCACAGAACACAAATGATGTAAACCGCGACCGCGCTTTCAATGCCTTGCGTGCGAAGTTTGCAACTTGGGAAGATGTGCGGGATGCTAAGGCTGATGATGTCATGAATGCCATTCGTCCGGCGGGGCTGGCGAATCAAAAAGGTCCGCGCATTCAGCAGGTGTTGAAAGCCATCACCGAAGAACGCGGCGGCTTGGATCTATCATTTCTCAAAGACATGTCCGTGGACGATGCCCGCAACTGGCTGACCAAATTCAACGGTGTGGGACCAAAGACCGCTGCGATCGTTTTATGCTTTTCCTTGAACATGCCCGCGTTCCCAGTAGACACGCATGTCTATCGCGTAACGGGGCGTATTGGTCTCCACCCTGAGAAAATGTCTGTGGAACAGGCACATCCGCATCTCGAAAGTTTATTCCCGCCTGAGACGTATTACGCCGCGCATTTGAATATCATCCGCTTGGGGCGTGAGATTTGCACGTCTCGCAAAGCGAATTGTGAGGTTTGTCCGCTAAAGAAGTTGTGCGATTTTGGGAGTAAATCCGGTGGTTGAGTAGCCCCGCGCGTGCATAGCGGAGCGATAGCAAAGACGAAGCATAGCGGGGCGTACACTTGCACCAGCACGCAAGTGCAGGTGTCGAAACCACCACTAACAGAAATTATTTTGCTTGCAGATGGTTTCGATACGGGCGAGAAAAGCACTCGCCCTACTCAACCACCGGATGTTGTTGAAACAAAAAGCGACTGCCATTTATTGGCAGCCGCTTTTTTCATTATGCAGGCTGTTTCTTCAACAACTCCAGAAAATGCTTACGAAACTTGGAGACTTTCGGAGCAACCACTGCCTGACAATACGGCTGGAAGGTGTTGCGTGCAAAGTACTCCTGATGATAATCCTCCGCCATGTAGAACTTGTCCAGTTTAGTCACTTCGGTCACGATGGGGCGGTCCCAGATTTTCTGGGTGTTCAAGTCCTTGATCAATTCCTCGGCAATTTGCTTTTGCTCATCATCATGATAGAAGATCGCGGAACGATACTGCGTGCCTGCGTCTCCACCCTGACGGTTCATTGTGGTGGGGTCATGGATCGCGAAGAAGACATTCAACAGGTCACGGAATGAGATCACCGATGGATCATACTTAACCTGCACGACTTCGGCATGTCCCGTATCGCCATTGCAGACTTCGCGATACGTGGGGTTGGAGATATGTCCGTTCGAGTAGCCGGATTCAACCGACACGACGCCTTTCATTTCATCAAAAACAGCTTCGAGGCACCAGAAGCAGCCCCCAGCCAATGTTGCAGTTTGAAGATTAGTGTTCATATGATTACTCCTTTTCTTTGTTCTGCTCATTAGACAACACCAAAGTGGGAAATCTTATTAAGAAAGTATTACAAAGTCACAGATACCTTATAACTTCAATGTGTTGGCTGCTTCAAAATCCGCAGTCCGGATGTAGGCGTGGTTTTGTAGATGCCGGTTCAATTCTGCAGGATCGAAGAATTGAGAGGTGGTTGTCTTCTTCTTTACGGCGTCTTGCGACAGAGCAGAACCTGCCTGAGAATCTTTCATCAAGGTTTCCTCGATGGCAGTCAGGTCTTCCGGGCAGCAACCGCAATACTCCAGCATGGATGATGCCGTTTGGCGCGGGTTCAGCTTCCAGTTTGGGTATGGAATCGCCAGCATCCTAAACCAGCGTTGTGCAATTCTGTGTAGCGTCCCATGTTATCCAGCCACATCAAGGATATGAGCCCGGTTAAGGAGAGATGCTGGTCCGCATCGTATCGGGCGATTGACGGAGTTAAGAATTTCATAAAGCCGTGGCCCTCGGTTTCAAGTTGGTATAGCTCTTCGGGCGTTCTTTCCACTTCATCCATAAAAGCGCCCAGATTGGACTTGATCCATGATGCTGCTTCCCGATATAAATAGAGATTCTTGGTGTGTGGATAGAATTCATGCAGCCAGTCACCCAGTTCAATGACCCAACTGCGTCCCTTAATGACCCAGGCAGTTTGCACCGGCGTTTTGCAAAGCAAACGTATGGATGCATCCAACAACATCTTAAGCGTATCCTGTTTGTCGGGCTGCATAAAACGGGCAGCGACCAATTGTGTCAACGCATCAGGTTCTGACATGTTGATCACACCTGGTAATTGCGCAAAGATCTTGCTGGCAAGTGTGGAACCACACCGCCCCATGGAGTGGATGAAGATCAACTTGCTATCGTCGACCGTCACCGACTGTGCGAGCTGGATCATGGTTTCAAAAGGCAGCGTGATCACGCGCACGGCGTTCTCATATTGGGCCTGATAGTAGAACGGTGCCTGTGAAAGCTCCGCGGGCGAAGCTGTTTCGACAAATACAGCATGACCTTTTTCAAAATCAAGAGCATACAAAGTAATTTGGTCGTTTGCCAGAATTTCTTCAGCGTTGATTTGCCCACTCTCCCGTAATTCAAAATCCTTGATATCTGGAAAACCTACCGGGTCGGGGCGCCTTTTGCCAATAATCTCAAAGTTTGTAGCGACCATTTGTGTTGACCTTTCTCCCTGCGGATGATTTTTGGGTTGGGCTCGAAGATGATTATCCCAATAAAAATATTATAAACATATTCTGTTTGAATTCAAGAGGCAATTTCAATCCAAATAAAAAGAGAGCAGAGACTACTCTCTATAAAAAGTTATCCCGCAGTTGAACTGCGGGATAACTTTTTATCATTTTTTACACTACCGGCGCTTCTTCTTTTTCCGGTTCGGGTTCAGTTACTGGGGCGGCTGACCGCTCGAGGATCAATTCGCCATCGGGGTCCATGGTGACCAGCACCGCATCGCCGTTTTGGAACTCGCCGCTTAACACACGGTCAGATAATGTATCTTCCACCTTCTGTTGAATGATGCGGCGTAATGGGCGTGCGCCAAACTCCGAGTCGTAACCCAGCTTTGCGAGTTCTGCGAGGGCTTCGGGGGTGGCGGTCAGCGCCAGTTCATGTTCAGTGAGGCGTAGT
>JAYUGV010000308.1:0-8271 GCA_043767565.1 Anaerolineales bacterium | reverse complement strand
TGAACATAACCCGGGTTGGTATTACAACTTGAAGACGCATCCCGAGTGTGATGTGTTATTCAACAGCAGGTCAGGGAAATATATTGCGTGTGAGTTGGAAGGGGATGAATATAATCATTACTGGCAATTGGCGGTTTCGTTTTATGCTGGCTATGAAAAATACAAAGAACGCGCCGCGCATCGGCATATCCCCGTTATGTTGTTGGAGCCTAAAGACCTTTAACCACAAAGTACACAACGGTCACGAAGGAAAGCCTTTTTTCTTTATCCTTTGTGGACTTCGTGCCCTTCGTGGTGAAAAGAATTTGCAGGATTCCACAACGCTGCATCCACCTGCACAGCCAGCGCGCCGACCGAGAGCAGCGTGTCGGCGTTTTCTTTTGTCCAGACTCCGCCTGCGCCGATGATGGGGATACCAAGCTTGGCGGCATTGCTTACAGTGTCCAGGGTTTGAGGAAATAGGGATGGACCGAGAAGCCTGCCAGTGATGGGTTCTCCTCTCCCCCCGCGAGAGGGGTTAGGGGTGAGGGCAAGTGCACCGCGCGGTGCGGCAATGCTGATAGCTTGTGCACCATCCTGCATCAAGCGCGGACCTAACGATAAGACCTGTTCAACAGGCAGGGAAAAGATCAATGGTATCTCACCCAGACACATTTCAAGTGTCAACATCAAAATATCATTGGCAAGCAAAGGTGCAAAGCCAAGTTCGACAGCCATCACGTTCTCTTGCGTTTCCAACATGCGCACCATGTGTTGAGTCTCTTCGGGGCGATCTGCCATGAGGTGAACGATAATGGGCAACTCGGAACGAGTCCATTTGGCGGAATATTTTTTCAACGTTCCATGAATACCGGGATTGGGTAAACCTGTGTGTAGCAGGAATCCACCCTGGTATTCGATCACGGTCGGTTCAGCAGTCGGGTGACGCGGGCGCAGGGAAAGTGGATTGGTCACGAACGCGCCAAAGGCTTCAAGTGAAATGCCTGCGCGGGTATCTGGCACGAATCCTAATGACCCTGCCGCGTTCATGAGTGGTTTGCTGAAATAGAGGTCGCGTTTCATTTATTTCTCATGACATGATACATCGTCAACAACGGCGTCCACTGCTTTTGGAATTTAAAGCCGCGTGATTTCAAGTATCCTTCTATGGCTTTCAATCCAAAATCGGTATTCGGATGTCCCCAGCGGAAGAGGAAATCGAAGAATTTGAGATCCACGCCGCGCGGTTCTTCCAGGAATAATTGTCCACTGGGTTTGAGGACGCGGGCGATCTCATCCAGTGTTTTGCGCCATTCAGGGATGTGATGCAGGACGCCAAAGATGATGACGACATCTTTGCTGGCATCCGCGAACTGACTTAAGTCTGTTGCATCTTGAACGATAAATTTATATTGCGGATATTTTCGGCGCGCGATATTGACCTGCTCTTCCATCACATCCAAACCAATATAACTTTTCGGTCCAAGTTGGTTCAACAGATATCCGCCATGTCCATTGCCACACCCGATCTCTAAAACATCTTTGTCCCGTATATCTAACCCAAGACGCTTAAAGAGGGGGAGCTCAAAATACGTTTGCCCCGATTTACGCCACAGGGATTGCATGGCTCGAAATTCAACATCAGAAAGTTTCATGACAAAATTTTACCCCGCTCTGTTCAGAGCGGGGTAACTGTTTTCTTCAGAACCGGGGATTGCTTTGTCGGGCTGGGTTTCGATACGCCGCAAAGAGCAAAAGCGCGGCTACTCAACCACCAGCCCTCCTCGCAATGACGTTTAGGATAGTCCCATCACCTTCAGCATTTCATCGTTGCTGTCATACTTGAAGGCTTCGAGACCGAGTTGTTTGGCTTGCGCGAGTTCGGCTTCATCCAGTTTCTTGATGTGTTCCTTCATGACCAAAGGCTTGTTCAAACTCTTTAGTTTTGAGGCGAGCGCTTCTGTATCTGCTTCGGTCGGTTGTTTGGTTTGCCGAAGGTATTGCCAGACCGCCTTTGCGGCGTTCGTGCCGTCCTTGCGGGCGATGCCGACCAAACCAGAGCTGGCTTTGCGTGACCAGCCGCCGACAAAGATATCTTCAATTGGAGATTCGTAGGATGTGTTATCGATGGGGAAGCGGGGAGTTTGACTCTTCACGAACTCGTTCCACTCGGTAGGGAGACCGAAGGACTCGTCCACTTTATCGCCGATCGCGAAGACGACCGTCTCCACATCCAGCCGACGCTTGTTCCCGGTTCCTTTCGCCTTTGTGTCGCCGTTCGCTTCGACGAGAATATTATCTTCGAGCTCAACCTGAGTGAGGTTGCCCTCGGCATCTCCAAGCATCTGTACCGGGGAAGCTAGAAACTCGAAACGGAATTTTGTATTGGAGACTTTAGGCAGGGCTTTCGGGAGAGCTTCCATGATCGAGGCGCGAGCAGCTTCCGGGTTCTGATGAACCGCCTCCATGATCGGCGTGACGCGCTTTATCTCGGCATCCAATGCAGATTGGTCGAGATTGTCGATCACGTATTCCATTTCCTTTTTATCGAACTTGATCTCAGCCGGTCCGCGCCGCACAATGGCGATGACTTCCTCCACTTTTTCATCGCGGCTGAGGAAGTGCGTGATATCGAGCATCACATTACCAGCGCCGATCACGGCACAGCGTTTGCCAAAGCGGAATTTTTGCTGGCTGTAGGGCGGCAGTTGGTTGTAAAAGTAGACCACATCCTTGGCATGATAAACGCCGGTGAGATTTTCGCCGGGCAAGCCGAGCCATTTGGTGCCTTGCGCGCCCGAGGTGACGAGGATGGCTTGAAAGCCGATCGCGCGCAGATCGTTCAGCGTAAGATCAGCCTGCTCGCCGATGGAAATATTTCCATAATAAGTAAGGTTGGGAATATCCAACACTTGTTTGAATTGTTTACGCAAACCATTTTTCATGGTGTGCTTATTGGGATAAATGCCGTATTCTGCCAAGCCGCCGGGTTTGAGATCGCGGTTGAATAAAACCACACGTGCGCCGAGATTGGCGAGTTCACGGGCACCGAACAAGCCCGCGGGTCCCGCGCCGACTACGGCGACGTAAAATTGATTGGTCACAAAGCCTCCTAAAGAGTATTGATCATAGCGCGCTGATTATACCCAGACCGTTCACAAATTGCACTTTTTTAGAAGGGAGAAAGCGCAACTTGTAACCGTGGGCATTAGACTTAATCGGAAATAAGTTCGGGACGCTGATTCATGCTGACGAACGCAGATTTTTCTTTTTGGAATCAGCGAAAATCAGCGTCCAACAAACAGATTTTCATTATTACTGATAAAGTCTATTATATAGTAGACCTCTTGCATAAGTAAGCGTAGAACTCGTGTCGTGTTTTTTTTAGCCACAGATTTCACGGATTTACACGAATTTATTTAAAAATCAGTGAAATTCCGTGCCAAAAAGACTTTTGCAACAGGTCTAGTTAAAAAGAAATTCAAGGACAAGACGAGTCGCCCCCTGATTGTGGTACAAGCAAATTACTTCAGGGATATGCTGACTACCTTCCTGCGAAATAATATACTGCAAAATTACATATCTATGCTAATATTACAGAGTGCCGCGTAACCAACTTAACTGAACTTTGGATCTTGACTGCACATTGCTTCAAAAAGTTTGGTAATTTATAAGACGAGCGGCAGCTGCATAATTATCGAGGAGGTCCAATGACACAACCTGCTTCAAATAATAAAGAACCCAGCAAGTTGAATAATTTGCTGAAAGGGAACACGAACGAACAGTCGCCTCAGTCGCGCTTACCGCGGGCGGCAGGCACCGGGGCTCAACCCCCGCCAGCGACTTCTACGCCGATCTCTGCCCCCCAAAAAAAATCCCAATCCAACCAAACCTATTCCAGAGCCATGTCAACCTTCTGGACGATCGCCAGCGTAATATCGCTGCTGGTCAATATCGGAACGGTGATCGCGTTGATCGTGGTGGTGCAGTTGTTGGGCGGCACAAAGGCGACCCTTGCTTTCGCTCAAGGTCAGGCAAATGGACTTTTGGGCGGTTTATATAACAACTTCGTCAAAATGGACGCGGCGAGCATCAAAACCACCATCCATGTGGAGAAAGAAATCCCGGTTCAATTTAGTCTGAACGTCAGCGGTCCCACAGATGTAGTCTTGAGCAGGGATGTGTCGATCAGCGGTGCGCTGGTCACGGTCAATACCGGTGGTTTGAATATCAACAATGCGCGTGCTAACATCGTACTTCCAGCTGGCACCGTCCTGCCGGTCAATATCCAGAACCTGGTCGTGCCCGTGGACCAAAAGGTACTGGCTGTATTGGATGTGCCTGTCAACATTCCACTTAGCCAGACCGAATTGCATGATCCGTTTGTAGGTCTGCAAAAAGTGCTTGAACCTTACTATTGTCTTCTGCAGCCGAACACCGTGGTCAACGGTGTCAACGTGTGTGCGACTACTCCTTCTATTCTTCCCTTTACCATTGCAACTCCCCAAGGAACCGTTATTCCATGACAAAATCTCTAACGCAAGTCACACTCGCCAACGGGCTTAAAGTTCTTCTAAAAGAAATCCATACTGCGCCGATTATTTCATCATGGCTTTGGTATCGTGTCGGCTCCAAGGATGAAGTGCCCGGTCGTACTGGGATTTCGCATTGGGTCGAGCACATGCAATTTAAGGGTACGCCGCAATTCCCCGCGAATATTTTGGATAAAGCTGTCTCGCGTGAAGGTGGTTCGTGGAATGCCTTCACCTACATGGATTGGACTGCCTACTTCGAAACCATGCCCGCCGACAAAATTGATCTTGCCTTGCGCCTTGAATCTGACCGTATGGCGAACAGCCAATTTGAAGCGAGTGAAGTTGCCTCCGAACGCACGGTCATTATTTCTGAACGCGAGGGTAGTGAGAACGAACCGCTCTTCCTGCTTGGCGAAGCTATTCAACACGCAGCCTTTCGTATCCATCCCTATCATCATGAAGTCATCGGCGATATGGCTGACCTCCACACGATGACCCGCGACGATCTATACAATCACTATCGTGGATACTATGTTCCGAACAACGCTGTCATGGCTGTTGCCGGAGACTTTGAGACCGAGAAGATGCTTGGTCGCATTAAGGAATTATTCGAACCGATCCCTGCGGGAAAAGAACCAGCTCGGCTGGCGCGCAGTGAACCCCAGCAAAATGGGGAGGTGCGTTTATCTGTAGAGGGACCCGGCGCCACAACCTACGCTCAAGTCTGCTACCGCTTCCCAGCCGCTTCTCACCCAGACTTTTTCCCATTATCCGTGCTCGATAGTCTGCTCGCCGGACCCAGCAACCTGAATATGTTCAGTGGTGGCATCTCAAACAAGACATCCCGTTTGTATCGCGCGCTGGTTGATAAGCAGTTGGCGGTCAGTATTCA
The DNA here is from genome assembly GCA_043767565.1 of Anaerolineales bacterium. Lineage (GTDB taxonomy): Bacteria > Chloroflexota > Anaerolineae > Anaerolineales > Villigracilaceae > Defluviilinea. The sequence continues at coordinate 2,865 of JAYUGV010000308.1, read as the reverse complement.
TGGTGGCTCACAAGCAACGATTGACCCCTTCCTTTATACAATCTCCATGACCGTTCATCCCAAGAGTAAACCTGAAGATGCACTTGCCGCCTTGGATAAAGAAATCCAACGTGTGCGTGAAGAGAAAGTAACAAAGGAAGAGATCACGCGTGCCATCAAACAGGCGCGGGCGTTGTTTGCCTACGGAAGTGAGAATATTTCCAACCAGGGATTTTGGCTGGGCTACTCGGAAATGTTCGCAAATTACGAATGGTTCTTAACTTATCTCGATAAACTTTCCAAGGTTACAGTGAAGGATGTTCAGCGCGTGGCGAACGAATATTTCAAACCCCAAAGCCGTGTGGTTGGCATCTACGTGCCTACAGATGGGAAGGCTTAATCATGACTACGAACAATAAATCAGCCTTGCCCGGTCCGAACGATATTTATCGCGAAGTATTGCCCAATGGCATTACGGTTTTGACGCGTTCAAACTTCAATAGTCCCTCGGTTGTGATCAGCGGTTATTTTAACGCTGGTGCAATTCTGGATACAGATGAAAAACTTGGCTTGGCAGACTTTGCCACCTCAGCTTTGATGCGCGGGACGAAGAAACGCACTTTCGATAAGATCTACAATGAACTGGAAGCCGTCGGCGCCAGTTTAGGATTCAGTTCGGGAGTTCATCGTTCTGGATTTCATGGTCGCTCACTATCAGAAGACCTGCCCTTGCTTCTTAGTCTATTATCTGAATCATTGACGCAGCCTGCCTTTCCGAAAGTTGAAATGGAAAAATTGCGCTCTCAAATTTTGACAGGACTGGCGATCCGCGCACAGGATACTGGGGATATGGCGTCCATGTTGTTCGATGAAATACTTTTCAAAGATCATCCGTATGCACGCCCGGAAGATGGACATCCTGAGACTATTAAGCGTATCACGCGTGATGACCTGGCGAAATTCCAGCGTGAGTACTTCGGTCCGCGTGGGATGGTGATTGTGATTGTCGGTGCTGTGAAGCCAGAAGAAGCCGTCAGACAAGTCAAACGCGCGTTGGGTGGATGGCAGGTCAAAGGTCAGAAAGAAGCGCCTGAACTGCCTCCATTAAAGTTGTTGAAAAAGACGGTCAGCAAGAGTCACAGAATCGCAGGCAAGTCACAATCTGACCTTGTCATCGGCACGAATGGACCTAAACGCAAAGACCTTGAGTTCATGTCTGCTTTGATTGGCAACAGCATTTTGGGGCAGTTTGGCATGATGGGGCGGATCGGCGATGTGGTGCGTGAGAAATCGGGGCTGGCGTATTATGCAGGCTCGAGTTTGAACGCTGGCATTGGACCGGGTTCGTGGGAAGTGAGCGCGGGGGTGAACCCGCAAAATGTGAAAAAGGCTTCGGAGTTGATTATCAGCGAGTTGAAGCATTTTGTGGACGAGGGTGTGGCGGCTGATGAGTTGGCTGATGTTCAGGCGAACTTCATCGGACGTTTGCCGCTTTCGCTTGAATCGAATGGCGGCGTTGCGAACGCATTGTTGAATATTGAGCGCCATGATCTGGGTTTAGATTATTATCATCGTTATGCAGGTTTGATCCGTGAAGTGACGCGTGAGAGTATCTTGAGTTCAGCGCAGAAGTTTATTGATCCAGATAAATTGGCGATTGCGTCGGCGGGAGCTTAACCTCACCCCTGGCCCCTCTCCTACAAGGAGAGGGGAAGAATAATTATGAAACTTGCAACCGGCGTTGATCTGATCGAGATTGCCCGCATTGAAGAAGTGATTGCGCGGCATGGTAAGCGTTATCTTGAACGAATTTATACACCTGCTGAATTGGTGCAGTGCGGCAAACGGACCGAGTCCTTGGCAGGGCGGTTTGCCGCTAAGGAAGCTGTTGCGAAAGCGCTCGGTTGTGGAATTGGGGATGTGTCGTGGCAGGACATTGAAGTTTTAGGCGATGACCAGAATGCGCCTATTTTGACTTTGCATGGTGAAGCTGCCAAGCGGGCAGAGATACTTGGGTTATCGACCTGGTCGGTGAGTATCAGTCACAGCCAGAGTCATTCGGTGGCGGTGGTGGTAGCGATTGGGTAATCTGTAATTCAAGTTATGTCACAGAAGAGAAAAGCAGGTTTCTATGCGTTCAAGAAAAATTCCTTCAGTTGTTATTGTTTTTGGCGCAGTGCTATTGCTGGTCTTTGTGTATATCTATTTCAATCAGTTTGCCCATGTGCCAGCTGAAAAGCCTCAAGCGGGCGCAACTGAGCATGTAACTCTGACTCTATTACCGCCAACCCCGTCTGCCACCTTGCCGCCACCAACAGTTGCCAATATTCCACTCCTGGAGGTTAACAGAGCAACAGCAGAGTCTGAAGAGCATTATGCTGAACTACTTCCTGACTGCAGTAGTGCCTTTGCTATCAAGTTTAATAACAATATACCAACTCTTGAAAACCAGGACGGTGTAGTTATATTTTGTAAAAATGATCCGAATGTTAAACCCAGTAAAGAAGTTTGGCGTTCACGAGTTAATTCTGATAATCAGGTCGAGTATTCACCATTAAACATGGCATATATTAAAAATGTGGATGGTGCATTTACGCTTTCTGAACCTTTAAAATCGGGGGAACAGAGCCCAGGAAAATTTTAGAATGGAACCCCAGTTTAAACACTAACGGGGAAAGCTATGTAGTTTATAATCACACAGGGGAACCCGGAAATGAACAAAGCTATGCTATATCAGATTCAAATATAGATTCCTTTTTGGCATCTGTTAATCCATTACCTGAACCTTATAGTGGATAAGGGAATCTAGACATAAAAACGGGCATAATTAAGCTACATTTTCTGGAGAAAATCATGCCCAAAAGAAAAAGACTAACCGCAGGTCAA
>JAYUGV010000307.1:0-3347 GCA_043767565.1 Anaerolineales bacterium | reverse complement strand
CGATCTTTCAGGCGGGCATCCTCTCAAGGAACGGGAGCAACTCCCTCGTGAGTCTGAGCGGGCTTGTTAGTCTGTGTTTATGGCCCCCCATCCATATTACATTGATGCTGCGCAGCATCTATCCCGTGTCCGCGATCTTACGAAAAATATCGAACAATAAGTTCGTGCGTTTCGTGGCGGCATCTGAACGCATGGCGGGCACATTTTGCCGCAGACATCTTTATGCATTGTTGGCGGCAATAGGTGTCTCATTACTTGCGGCATTCTGCATGGTGAGTGAATATTTTTTCATCACATCTTTTTTGCGCATCGACCTGACTTTCTCGCAAACCATCGCCGCATGGACGGCCGGCTGGCTCGCGTTCCTCGTGCCGTTACCAGGAGGCTTGGGCGCACTCGAAGCCAGTCAGGTGTTTGCCTTGGGCGCGTTCAGCATCTCGGCGGCTTCTGCCATCAGCGTGACATTTTTGATCCGCGGACGTGACCTATTGATCGGCGGTCTCGGGTTACTTTTTGCAGGGCGCGGTGTTGTAAAGTAAAGGACGATACAATACAATCGTTGAGAAAACGATTAGACTACCAAAGGAGTTCAAATGAAACTTACCAATCGAAGTTACGGAATACTCGCCGCCGCCCTAGTTACGGCGATCTTGCACCTTCTCGCCGCATTCGACAAACAATTATTCCCGGATAGCCCCGACCCCTTATTTATCCTCAATGGTCTCGGATATTTGGGCTTGCTCGGCGCATACTTCCTGCCCATCCCGTTTTTTCAACAGAAACATAACTTGGTACGTTGGGGCTTTATAGGCTTTGCCATCCTCACTATCATGGCATGGTTTGTTATTTGGGTTGGCTTTAGTGTAATCCGCGATGGCATACCCTTCTTCAGCCACGACTCGATTTATGGCATCCCAGCCAAGCTCGCAGAAGTCGCTTTGATCTTCTTCCTGCGTACCGATAAAGAATAAAACAAGTAGCAGGCGGTAAAATAGACTTGTGAACCGAAAAACTATTTACTTCACCGCGCCGCGCCAGGTGGAACTTCGTGAGGAGTCTTTGCCTGCCCTCGGCGCGGATGATGTTCTGGTCGAGACGCTCTGCTCCTCCATCAGCGCTGGCACCGAAATGCTGATCTATCGCGGGCAATTCCCGCACATTGTTGATGCACACGATAACTTGAGCAGCGATCTACATTATCCGCTGGCGTATGGATATGCAAACGTGGGACGTATCAAGGAAACAGGTACACAAGTAGACAAGTCGTTATTGGATAAACTTGTTTTTGGATTTCAACCCCACACTTCAGCCTTTATCTGCAATCCTTCAAACTTGATTTTTGCTCCCGCCTCTTTTCCAGCCGAAGCCTGCTCCTTCCTCCCAAACATGGAGACCGCTGTAAATTTAATTCAAGACGCCGCTCCAATTCTCGGTGAGCGCGTACTTGTATTGGGACAAGGTGTGGTGGGATTGTTGGTCGCGTCGTTGCTGAAAGAATTTCCATTAGAGGCGTTGGTTACCTCTGATCATTATGAGTTACGGCGTAACACTTCATTGAATATTGGAGTTGATACATCTTTCGAGCCTAATAGCAAACGCCAGCGTGCCTACGCGCCAAATTTTGATTTAACTTTTGAGTTGAGCGGTTCACCTTCCGCTTTGAATGATGCGGTTGCTTTGACCACCTTCAGTGGACGCATTGTCATCGGCTCATGGTATGGAGAAAAGAAAGCGCCGCTCGATCTGGGCGGCACATTCCATCGTTCACGGATCAAGCTGATCTCATCACAAGTCAGCACTATTGCTCCAGAGTTGAGCGGGCGCTGGGACAAGGCACGCAGGTTCCAGGTCGCGTGGGAGGCGCTGCAACGCATCCAGCCTCAGAAGTGGATCACACATCGCTTCCCCATCGCAGAGGCAAGTCGAGCATATCAACTGTTGGATGAAAATCCACAAGAGACGATACAGGTTATTTTCGAATACCAGTCATGAAATTTCATTACACCAACCTTGAGACCTGCGGCGAAGCAACAGGAATGGTTGTCATCATTGACGTTATCCGTGCTTTCACCAATGCGGCAATTGCTTTCTCGCGCGGCGCAAAAGAAATTTATCCGGTCAGCGGTGTGGATGAAGCGCTGCAGCTCAAAGCGCAAATTCCAGACTCGCTGGTCTGCGGCGAAGTCGGCGGTCTGCCGCCCGAAGGCTTTGATTTTGGCAACTCTCCCACCCAAACCAATGCACTGAATTTGAACGGAAAGATTATTGTCCAACGCACGGGCGCAGGGACACAGGGAATCGTAAAAAGTGCCAAAGCTGAGACGATGCTGGCTGCGAGTCTGGTGGTTACAAGCGCGACCGTGAACTATATTTTGAGCCGCACACCTGAAACAGTCACGTTTGTGATCACCGGTCAAACCGGGGATGAACGAGGCGACGAAGATCTGGCTTGCGCAGAATATTTTGAGTCACTGCTCAAGGGTCAACAACCGGACCCCGCTCCATATATCGAGCGCGTGTTCAAATCGCGAGATGCACAAATGCATCTTGACCCAAGCCAACCCGCTTTTCCACGATCCGATCTGGATTATTGCACACACATTAACGCGTTTGACTTTGCCATGCTTGTCACTAAGGAAAATGGACAGCACAGCATGCGTGCTGTAAAACCTTGATTCATATAACAAGAGCGGCCGCTCTGCGTGAATTAGATGGTGCGGCAGTTCGTGTTTCCAGGGTAGGTTTTGACAATGAAATAGAAACAACGAATCCCTAGACTACAAAGACGCTCAACAAATCAACTCTGTAGATGGATTTGCTCCCTTTCGCCGTCCTCGGCGAAAGGGTAAAGGTGACTGTCACTTCATGCGCCGCACAATTCTCTTTTCCATCCGTGAGTTCCAGTTGAGAAATTTAGGCTCTCCCGTAATTGACGGGAAAGAGCCTAAACACGAAGGGCACCAAGTACACAAAGGGGAAAAGGCGGTAATTTTACAGGCGTTTTCCTTCGTGACCTTTGTGTACTTTGTGGTTGAAAAAAGTTTTCCCGTTAAAAACGGTAGAACCGAAATTTAATAGATCAGCTATCCGGTTTATACGATCACTACCCCATTCAAGTTTTCTTCCGATTCAGGATATTTCATATTCAAGCCTTCGAGCGTATCCACTAACACAGAAGAGATCACCACGTCACGGAACCATTTGCGATTGGCAGGGACAATGTACCACGGGGCATAGTCTGTGCTGGTCTTGCTCAAGACATCTTCATACGCTTGCATATAATCGGACCAGTATTTGCGCTCCTCCAGGTCGCCGAGACGGAACTTCCAGTGCTTGGCGGGATCATC
>JAYUGV010000306.1:0-3347 GCA_043767565.1 Anaerolineales bacterium | reverse complement strand
ATGCGAGCCTTCATCCACTCATTCGAATTATGGAAATCTGCCACCGCAGTGCCCGGATGCACGAGCTTATCGAATAGTGGACGATCAGCATCGTCGAGCGTTTTTTCAATGATACCGAGCGCATCTTCAAGATGTGCCAGTGTGCGCGGTCCAATAATGGGGGCGGTGATGCCCGGTTGATCTTTGATCCAGAGCAGGGATAGTTGCGAAGCGGTCAGTCCACGTTCTCCCGCCATTTGGCTGACGGCTTTACCCACATCAATACCGCGCTGTGTGACGCGTGCCTTGACCATGCTGCTATCCCAAAGTTGAGCGCGTGAACCTTCGGGATAACTCGTTGTTTGGGTGTAACGTCCCGCCAATAGACCCATTGCCAACGGCGACCAGGGGATGATCGCCAGGTCATATTTTTGACACAACGGGATGAGTTCATTCTCGATACGGCGATCCAATAAGTTGTAGGGAGGCTGTTCGCTGATGTAGCGATTTAATCCGTAGCGCTCACTGATGGATAACGCTTCCATTACCATCCAGGCTGGATGCGTGGAACATCCGATATAACGAACTTTTCCCGCACGGATCAGATCATCTAACGCGCGTAGTGTTTCCTCCTGTGGATGTGTCATCGGCGGACGGTGAAGCTGATACAGGTCAATGTGATCGGTCTGCAAACGTTTCAACGAATCTTCGCAGGCTTTGATGATGTGAAAACGGCTTCCGCCTGCGTCGTTGGGCTGGTCTCCTACGCGGCTGAAGACTTTGGTTGCCAGCACTACTTGATCTCGTAAATTCTTCTCTTTCAAGAATTTACCGGTGATGCGTTCACTATCGCCTTTGTTATAAACATTCGCCGTGTCAAAAAAGTTAATGTCGCCATCCACGGCTTTTTGCATGATGCTGAACGAATCTTCTTCATTGGTTGAGCCGCCGAAGTTCATTGTCCCCAAGCACAACGGCGATACCATTACCCCAGAGCGACCTAGTTTTCGATATTCCATAATACATCCATCCTTTCGATATAAAGTTTGGTGTTGTCAATCATAACGCATAGATATCCCCTGAAAATTGGGATGCGAAGTCAACGGTCAACTCATCGGATTTAGCTTTACTTCTTCCGATCCACGACTGCCTTGACCAGCTTTACGGCTATACTGCCGCCCGGTACAAGTGTCCCAAAGGCATCGGCAGTTACATCAAACAGGAGATCGCGTGTGAGAATCCCTTTGATCTGATCGCTTAGCTTTTTCCCGCCCATGTGCATGTCGCCGGTCAGTGGATCAAACTCGATGACCACATTTTTGTTCTTTGCGCTCCATTCATATTCGAAAGCGTAGATGGGTCGAAAGTTCAGATCCACGGTTTCGATATCGATGCGTTCCTCGTGAATAGCCTGGGCATTTTTCACAGGCTTCACAATTTCAGCAGTCACTTGCCGTACTACTGCGGTAGCCCGCACTTGCGGCGGCAGGAGCAATACCCCCTCGGGCGCGAAGGTGTTCATATCCGTAATTTCGGTCTTGGCAAAATTCGCATACTTCACAAGATCAGCTTTGACCCCGGTAATGCCATCAAATGTCTGCTGCGTCCGAAATTCCTGGGCGCAATGCTCGATGGCAGTGAGCTTGAAAGCAGGGTCACCTTTCGGCTGAGGCAGAACGGATAGATCCTGGTTTAATACGGTTACACCTTTAACGTCTGTCCCTCCCACTGTGATAGTATAAGCAGCGGCGCGGTCGTACAGGGTCCGTGATGAGGCGGCTACCAACCAGAAAGGTTCCAGACGATTCTCCACCGTGATCAGTCGAAGCTCTTCCGGTTTGGAGCGTGAGAACAGCGAGCCTAACATGCCCGCAGCCAAATTCATTTTCTTTTGCTCCACCCGGTCGTGTGCTACGTCCACGGTGAATTGGGGAATAAAATAATAAGCATGTTCAGCTGCAAGATAGATATCCATAAAAGCATCCTTTGTAATATTAGCGGTTTGCTATAAGACAACATCCTTGTCAAGAGTATAGCACTGTTGACAGGCGATTTTTAGTACCTAAACACGCTGGCTGGCATGGTTGATCGGTCAGGGAAATATATTTGAAACCACATGGCATTTCTACAAATGCCAAATCTTGAGAGAGACAGGCGCGATCCTCTTTGCCTTCGGGCACCTACCACTCGTACGGCTCGGGTACACGTCCCCCAAATACGATGATGAAAGTTCAGGATGTGGTGGTCAGTATTTATCCTTTCGTATTTACGGTGCGCAATTCCACACAAAGGTGGGATGATCTTCCGAGTACGGATAGATGGGGGATGAGAAGGATGTACCGACGCCCAAGCTTTCAGGGAGGAAAACGAAGCGCAGGTCTTTCAACTCGGCATTGACGGGAATATCGAACCGCAGCCAGGCATCCACTTCTTGGTTTGGAAAGATGACAGGTGCTAGCGCTGTGTAGTCCGTGTAATCTTTGCGATGTCCATACGTGGGTTTGAGCTCGGTTGCGGCGTACAGGGCGCTATAGTGTTCAGGGAGTGGGAGATCAATATCTTTCTCGCCCGTATTTTTTAGTTGAACATGCACCCAGAGAAATTGTAGACCGGGTGAAGGCACTCTTTGAGAGCCAAACTCGGTGACAAAACTATCGTTGATCTCGGCTTGAGTCATGGTCACCTGTAGTCCCTTCGAGAGGATCGAATTGCCGGGGGAAGATGGCGTGGGTATCACCTTCACTTCTGTCGGTGTAGGCTGTAAGGTCGGTGGGATGGCTATGGGCGTAGCGTCAACGCAGGCGGTTAATAGGAACAACACACACAAACTGCTACATAGGGCGAATGATATTTTTTTCATGGGAATAATTGGGACTCCATCCAATATGAATACGTAGGACGGCTCTTTGGGTCTCATCAAAAGTTGACCGGGGTGTACTCCTCGGTTTGAATTTTGGGTAAAAAAACAAAAAGACCAGTCCCTTAGACGGTGCTGGCCTCCTTGCTTATTCAAAACGCTTATTTCTCTGGTGATTGAACCGGGGGTGCTGCTTGCGTTTCCGGGGTTGCGGCTGTATCTTGAGAAGGATTGTTCTTTCTGACCTGCTTTTCTTTTTCCTTCTGCTCTTTTTTCTTCTTCTTTGCCAATTCCTTCTGACGTTTCTCGTATTGGTAGTTTACTTTAGCCAAAGCGGCATCCTTTCGTGTTGGTAGACTGGTTGGGTCCGATAAATCATTATAGCATCCAAATACACTAATAGCCTGCTGGCGCTAGGGCAATCGCATTTGGAATATGAGAAAATGGCTGTGAGGAAAAAGGAGTCTCATAGCCATGGATCAACGACCCGCAACAGATATAGTTCGGCACT
>JAYUGV010000305.1:0-3353 GCA_043767565.1 Anaerolineales bacterium | reverse complement strand
GATCACCCAGCGCAGCCGGGACAATGTTAATGGAATCGCGCTGATAGGGCCACAGATATTCGCGAGCGGTGGAACGCACGATGCTCAGGTAACGTTCGCGGAAGGCAGTGCTGGTCGCTTCGGGGTCCATTAATCCGCCACCGATGACCACAAATTTTGGGTCGAGCGCCATCGCAAGATTGGCGACATGCAACCCCATCGCTTTGGCTTGGAAGTCGAAGAGCTCGGCGGCGAGTTGGTCGCCGTTTTGTGCGAGTCCGCGCAGAGAAAAGGCGCGTTCTTTCATACTGAGGGAGGATTTCGCCAGCTCGTGGTCGGGATATTGCTCCAATTTATCAGCGAGCAGATAGGGCAGACCCGCGAGGCAGGTGTACATTTCGATACAACCCCAGGTACGTCCGCATCCGCATGTGTAGGCTTTCGCGCCAAGCAGATGCAAAGGCGCAGGCATGTGACCACCTTCCATACCGGCGAAGGTGTCGCCGCTCAATGCAAAACCACGCTGGTCAATGTAGGCGCATCCCAAGCCTGAACCGGGAGCAAGCATCAGCACCGTCCCATTCCCATCTCCGCGCACGTGTTGGGCTTCCGCCACGCCGCCCATGTCGCCGTCATTGCCAACGATCAATGGAACGGGACGTCCCGCGCGTTCAGCGAGAGCATTGCTATAGGAAGTATGCACATCGAAACCGGTAAAGCTATCGGGCAGGTTTGCCGAGTGGTCGAACACGCCATAGCGTTGAAACGGACCGGGGATCGCCAGCCCCACCCCGCCGACTTGATCCCAGGTCAGTGAGTTTTGCGCCAGGTAATTGTTGATCGCTTCGACCCAATTCCGCACCACGGACTCTGGTCCATGCGCCGAGTTGGTGGAGGCTTGCAATAATTTTGTCGTGATGGTCGAGCCATCGTTCCAGACACCTCCCACTTTGGATGTGGTCGCACCGCCGTCCGTGCCGATGTAAACAGTTTTGTTCATGATTTCTTATCTACCTTTTGGATAATTTTTGTTCTTTCTGTATTGCTGTGGCGGGCGCAAACTCTGCAACAGGCTTTCCATATTTTGTAACAACAATAACCTCGCCCAATTTTACGCGATCAATATACCCATCAAAGTGATTTCTCAATTCACTTATATTGATCGTCAGTTTACTCATACATTCTCCTTAGTAGCGCCCGATTATATTCCCATCTTCCCTTTCAGCAACTCCTCCAGCATGGACTCAGGCACCTGCACCGCAACCACTTCCCCACGCACGGTGATGATACTGTTCGCAACAATCCATTCTTCGATGACGACTTTGCGTCCCTTGAGTTCCTTCACCTTGGCGCGGACTTCGAGTTCGACGCCGAGCGGAGTCGGTTTGAGAAAATCTACATGCAATGAGCTGGTGAGGAAGCGGGTATTGGGTTCGGCGTGCGGATCCTGCGCTTTCAAAGATTTAGACATCGCCGCGGCGGCTGTCCCTGTGCCGTGACAATCGATGAGCGAGGCGAGCAGCCCGCCGTAGACGTAGCCGGGTATGGCGATGTGATAGGGCTTGGGCATGAAGTGACAGACTGATTCAGCACCGTCCCAATAGGATTTGATATGGTGTCCGTGTTCGTTGTGTTTGCCGCAGCCGTAGCAGTGGGCTAGCGCATCGGGATAGGAGTCTTGGAAGGAGGGTTGAGGCATGAGGTAGTCCTTTTTGGAGTCAAACAGCTTGCTGTTTGAAAATGCGAGAGCGAGCTCTGCAAGTTTCGACAGCAAGCTGTTTGACTCCAGAGAAGCTATGGGGTAACTGTAGCAGTTACCGGATGAGTAAGAGCCGGGGTTGAGGTCCGTGTAGGGGTTGGGGATGGAGGCAACGTCGCAGTGGGAATGCGTGTGGGCGCGTCGCCTTGTAAAATAAATTGACCGACGACTTTCCAATCGAGTCCGACAAAGATCTGCACTTCATAGGTGCCGGGCAGCCATTCCTCGGCAGGCGCTTTCCACTCCGCGAAACCATAGCCGCCCAATTCGCCGTCCCAGGGGATCGTATCGTAATGCACCAACTGACCATCGCGATACCAGAGCGCAGTCCATTGCGAGCCGGGGATCATTTGGTCATACGAGAAGACTGCGCACATATACTTGATCGGGTTTTGAAAAACGGTGGCGGATTCATATTCGTTGAAATTATCGCAATTCAGGGTAAATTGCAGCGGGCTAAAAACCGCGTTGGGATTCGGCGTCACTTCGCTTTCGAACAACGCTTCGATGGCAAGTGGGATGAACGGCGTCGGCGTGATGGTAGGCGTATCAGTGATCGAGGGCGTATCGGTAATGGTAGGCGCGAGCGTGATGGTCGGCGATAACGTGATCGTTGGCGAAAGTGTGATGGTGGGGACCAGCGAGGGCGTGAGCGACGGCGGAAAATATTGATAGGCGACCGGCTCACCGTAGAAGTACAACAACACACTGAGGGATAAAAAGACGAGTGCGACTAGCATAGTATAGATACCGCCTCTTTCGCGCTGACGTTTGATTCTGTAAAAGGTCAGTTTTCTAGCTGACAGCCACGCGCGATAGCCTGCCCGGAACACGAGTAACGCTCCAAGTACGGATAACACGATCGCGGCGATGATACCTGCACGAATATCCATGGTTAAGATTATAGCAGGGGAAAATGAAGGATGAAGGATGAATTAAGATGGATGATGTAAAACCAAATTTGGATTGAAATTGCGCTTCGACTACGGGTTGAAGAGCACAACCCTCCGCTCAGCGCGGAGCGCGGGTAATGCGCGGCTGGACCCACAAGGCGCGGTCATTGGAAGCGTCACCTAGCGAAAGCACGGTGAGCACGAACTTGACATCCTGCCCGGCCAGCGGACTGAGGTCGAGGTCGACGGTGAAGTATTTGCCGTCGTATTGTTCGCCGAACGCCCAGAAGTCACGGATGAGTCCATCGGCGAGTTGATAGTCCACGCGCAGGAGCACGCCGCAGGCGGCGGCGCCGAACTCGCAGCCAACGATCGTCTGGAAGTGATCTCCATTTTGAACCTTGAAAGATGGATAGACCGCGCGGATATATCCATTGCTGTTGTTTTCAGGAACCAGTAACAAACTGGGGCTAAATGAGGCCGTGCCGTCTTCAAGTTTTGATCGGCTCTGAACAAGGACAAAGCCATTCGTATCTTTGTCTTTACCCGGGCAGAGTAAAGTCCCTGCGCCACTGAACCATTGCGCGGAACAGACGTTGAGGGCAAAGTCATACACCGTTCCAGTCAAGGCGGGTGATTTCACTTTGATGGCAACCCAGAAGGGTTTATTCGCAGTAGTGGTATCACCAAACAACTCGCCTTTTTCATTTCTGATCAGCCAG
>JAYUGV010000304.1:0-3385 GCA_043767565.1 Anaerolineales bacterium | reverse complement strand
GATCAAAAATTTGTGACCGATGAAAACGCGATCAAAGCCGCGCAAAGCGGCGCGGACATCCATTGCGGATTCTGCGGAGCGCGCAACCCGGCAACTGCCGAAACCTGTTCCCAATGCGGCGGGGATCTGAAGGAAGGCAAAGCACGCGAGGCGGGACGCATCATGCAAGCGCCCCCCCCTTTGGGGCAGCCGAAAATGATCAAATGCAACAACTGCGGCACCGAAAATCCCAGCAGTAATGCTGCCTGCTCGAATTGCGGATCGCCCTTACCGCGCGCCGCGCAAGCTGTGCCAGCCCAAGCCGCGGCAGTTCCTTTGGCAACAAAAGACGGCATCGCATCCGCTGCACCGTTGACCGGCAAGAAAATCAACAACAAAAGAAACTTGTTTATTGTGGGCGGAGTTTTGGCATGCCTTGCCGTGCTCTGCGCGGGCTTTATACTGTTGTTTGCGCTTCCCGCTTCATCCGTACAAGGGACCGTGACTGACATCTACTGGCAGACCAACGTACCTGTGCAGGAAGTACGCGCAGTCGATCACAACAACGAACAAGGCAGTGCGCCATCGGATGCATATGACGTCTCCTGTCGCGACGAAAGCAAGGATGTCTGCGAACAAAAAACCATCGACAAGGGCAACGGCTATTCAGAGGTAGTGGAAGATTGTCACACTGAAACCCAGCAGTATTGTTCCTATACGGTTGATGAATGGCAGACCATTCAAACTTACACACTCGAAGGCAGTGACCTCCAGCCGGTCTATGACGACCCCAGCCTGGCAAGTGGTCAGCGTCTCGGCGATAAGACCGATGAATTAAAAGTTACCTTCTCTACAGACAAAGGCGAGAAGACCTATTCGCCCGATACGATCTCCGAATTCCAGCAATTTGCCATCGGCACCACCTGGACGCTGAAGATGAATTTGGCTGGCGGCATATTGGATGTGAAATAAGTCATGGATCCTCAACCACTACACACCAAGATCGACAAGACTATGCAATCGAATCTGGGCACGATCGTGCTCGAAAACCCCAGCGGATTTCCGCGCTACGAATCGAACTTATACTGCATTGCCTCAAGCGGAAAGATTGTCTGGCAGGCGGAAAAGCCGGATTCCAGCACGCTATTTTCGCGGATGCGGCTCAACGAAGACGGTGATACGATCTCTGCTTACACCATCGGCGGTCACGCCTGTGAGTTGGGATTAAGAACAGGAAAGTTGATCAGCCATACAGTTATCACGTAAATAAACCAACATGATCAAAGGTTTTCTCAACGTCCCAAACTTCGTATGGAGCGCGCTTGCGCTGATCCTTGCCATTGTCTGGGTCTATGTTGGACCTCACACAAATATGACAGCAGATTCCAGTTTCCGCTACTTTATCATCCGCTGGGGTCATGCGTTGACATGGCTCCTGCTCTCAGTCAATTTCTTCCTGCGCGGACTGTCGCCGTCCTTGAATGACGTGGCGAATATAATTGCACTCGCAGGCGGACTCACGTATCTGTTGTTTATAGCGATGACGTTTGTGGTAAAGTAATCTACAACCACATGGGGAGCGTTTACATTAAGCAAATAAAACGTTTGACGAGTAAAGGTACAGTTGTTATACTTTCAGTATAACGAAAGGTCTAAAAATGGAGAGCATAAAAACCGCCATCTCAATTGACAAATCCTTGTTTGCGCAAGCCAATGCCCTAGCTCGAAAGCTGAAGGTGTCACGTAGTCGTTTGTTCGTGCTTGCTCTTGAAGATTTTATTCAAGAACAGGAAAACCGTGAATTGCTTGAAAAGATAAACGCGGTTTATGCAGATAAGCTGGATGAATCAGAGAAAACCTACAGACGCAAGGTGCGCAAGTCACATCGCAAACTCATTGAGGGACAATGGTAATTAATCAGGGTGATATTTATTGGGTGGAAGTAGACGAACCAACGGGCTCTGAACCTGGCTACACTCACCCACATGTTGTCATGCAAAACAATTTATATAACCAAAGCAAAATAAGAACAGTGATTGTTTGTGTGCTTACTTCAAACCTCAAATACGCCGACTTGCCTGGCAATGTCTTACTCGAAAAAGGCGAAGGGAATTTACCAAAAGCAAGTGTCGTGAATGTTTCCCAAATTCTTACCGTCGACAAATCTCAATTAGGCGAATATATTGGGACTCTCGCGTCAAAACGCGTGAATCAAATCCTTGACGGTATTTCTTTATTTCTTGAGCCTCGCGATTTGGATAAGTTGTAACAGCTTCTTTTTTCAAGGACTTCTTCCTTAAGCGGCTGGAAAACCACAAACGCTGGGAAGTGGAGCAAAAGATCTTTAGCATTCTTGGCATGCTGGCAATTCTCGGCGCGGATGTTTTGGTGGTTATGGCATTCATTAGTTAATGACAAAAAACATTCTTTTTCCACTTGTTATTATTACTTTACTGGTAGCGTGTGGACCAGTTACACCTGTTATACCGGAAGCTACACCAGAGCCTGTCATAAGTTTTTTACCGCCTGACTTATTGGGCGAACCTAGTAATGGAGTGACTCTAAATGTTGGAATATTTGCTTTCAATAAAGATATTGCTTTCCTATTCGGCGATGTTTTTGAGGCAGGTGGAGTTCAGCAGTCAACCTTATTACGCTCAAATGACGGAGGAAAACATTGGCTTGAAGTAATGCATCCGCAAAAAGGAAGTTCGGTGCTTGAATTTCAAATGCTTAAAACAGGGGAAGGATGGGCGTTAGTAATGTGGGTTGTAGAAGGACCCGGAGCACCCATCTTATTTCACACCACGGACTTTGGAAAAAACTGGATACAACTTTCTCAAGTTCCTAAACCAGAATGGTATGCATATCCCGCTAACATGGTATTTTTTGATAACAATAATGGACAAATGGTAATGTCCGTTTATGGTGGTTTGCATGACAGATTGGCATATATGACAACATATGATGGTGGTCTGAGTTGGCAAGAAACAGGCAGTTACACTCCACCGTTTGATAGCCCCGAAATTCAATATTTCGCTTTAGTAGCGTTATATAAAGCAGATTTACAGCACATTCAATCAACGAGTCTTGATTATTCTAGCAAATGGAACTTAGAAGTTAGCGATGAAAGTATAATTATTAATCGTCAGTTAAATGAAAGCTACTCTTGGAGTGAATGGGAAACAATGAATACCTTGCCAAAACAATTTGACTATCGAGATGGTCAAATCATCATCCCATAAATATCTAAATCAAGGAGAAGTAACTTGAAAATCATCGCATGCATCAAACAAGTCCCGGACTCGGAGGCGAAAGTCAAAGCCGAGGGCGGGCAGGTCAATTGGGGGGACGCGCCGTTGGTCATCAACCCGTTCGACGAGTACGCTGTCGAAGGCGCGCTTCA
>JAYUGV010000303.1:0-3388 GCA_043767565.1 Anaerolineales bacterium | reverse complement strand
ACATGAGGGGCCAGGTATCTGAAACGTGACCGGCTTTGAGTCCTGCCGTGAAGCCGCCGTAGGAAATTTGAATGAGCAGGATCCCAAGAAAAGTAACGGCTAGTTTGGAGGGTGTTGACCATTTGGCTTTCTGGGTTGCGAAACCGTATTTGTGACCGAGCGAGGTCCACAGGGCGAGACCAAAGAGGGAGAGGGCGAGGAGCAGGTGCAGTGTCAGGTTGAAGTGGCTGACGGATGGACGGTTAACCAGTCCGCTGGCGACCATGACCCAACCAGCAATGGCTTGAGCGATGAAGAGTAAGCCCATGACGAAGTAGATGCCGAATTCCTTGAAAGGGATTTTCTTGGTGAAGAGAAAATAGAAAACGGGAACTGCATAGATCAAACCGGCGAAGCGGGCGATGTTACGGTGGAACCATTCCATGTAGAAGATGAATTTATATTCATCCAGGGTCATGCCGGAGTTGACTTTGATGTATTCAGGCGTCTGTTGGTATTTGGTAAATTCGTCCTGCCAGCCTTGCTGTCCGCTGGGGGGCATGGAGCCGCTAATGGGATTCCATTCGACAATGGATAGACCAGAACGGGTGAGACGTACGAAGCCCCCGAAGACCACGAGAAATGCCACAACGAATGCAAATATGTTGAGCCATTTCCCGACAAGAGCATTCGGGACTATAGTCATCACGGCGGTGTTAGGTGTTTTTGGCATGTGTGTCCTCCCGATATAAACGCGAGATATTATCTCGCGCTACGGTTGATTTTTATTAATGCGATTATAGCATCAGCGAATGAAAGGCTGATTAAGGTGGAGCAGGCTGGGTTTGAGGAGGATGCGACACTTGCACCTTTCCTACGGGACAAGTGCAGGTGAAAAAATCCCGTCACTGAAATTGTGACGGGATCAGTCATCCTATGATTGGAGCTGGGTCAGCAGCTGCCGATATTGGTCCCCGTTGGGCGGGTTCATCAGCAGGATTTGGTTGACGATGACCATGGCTTCTTCTTTTTTGCCCTGATCAAGCAGGGCTTCGGCAATGGAATCAAGTTGCGCAATGGCATCTTCCATGCGCCCGGCATGTTGATAGGCTTGGGCAAGCGCGCGGCGCAGGGTTGAGTCAGCGGGGCGTTCGACCAGCAAGTCTTCGATGAACGGCACGCCTTGCGCACTGCGATTCATGGATTGTAAATAGGAGAGGTAACTTTCGATCTCGGCGCTGGCTTGGGCGGGTTGTCCCATTTTCAAACTGAGATCGATCAGGTTCTTGCGGGAACTTTCATCTTCAGGATTCAGAGTGCGGATCTGTTCGTAAATGCGGATGGCTTGTTTCCAATCCAATCGTTGCATGTCGATATCTGCCATGCGGCGCAGAATGTCGACATTCCATTTGCGGTCAGCATTGGATTGTTGCACGAACCGCAGGGCGGTGGTGAAGGTCTTACGCGCCATATCTAGTTCGGCAAGCCGATAGTAGATATCAGCGAGTTCGAGATATTCGCGAATGGCTTCATCCACCTGACCGCGCGCCACCAGTTGATCGATCAATTTTGAGCGCGTGCTCATATCCATGGGCGCGAGTTGGATAACGCGTCGCAGCATTTTGGCAGCTTGTACAGATTCGCCGCGCACACTGTAGGCAGCGGCGATCACCGTATATTTTGCGATGGCTTCCTGTGGATGGTTTTCGCGCACGAGTAGATCGCCCATTAAGGTATGGAGGGGTAGATAGGTTGGGGCGCCTGCGATGGCATGGAAGGCTTCGTCCATGGCAGAGCGGAGTTTGCCAACACGGGCAAGTTGATTGATGAGGTTAATGGATTCGAGTACCTGACTGGATTGCGCCTGCAGGATGACATCGGCGATGGGCATCAGGATATCGTTTTCCTGCTGTTTTTGCATTTGCTCGCGCGCCTTATAGAGATTGTCACGCCAATCCTTGCGCATGAGCATGGAGTTGACACTATCGCACAGGCGCTTGAGCGGCACTTCATCGGTTTGGGCGGCTTGGGCTTCGAGCAGCGGTTCGTACATTTGAAGGATCTCGTCTGCTTGTTCGGCAGGGACGATGGCGGCATCGGCAAGTTTGAGGGCCTCAAGATATTCAATGGAAGCGGCTTGTGACCGTCCCATTCTCAGGTTGATCTGTCCCATGAGCAAACGCGCAGCGAGGTTGAAGTCGTTGTGTTTGACGGCGTGTGCCAGGTTGCGGAGCGCGGTCTCGCCTCGGTCACCGGTGGAATGAAGCATACCCAGATCGAAATATAAAGCTGGATGATTGAAGCCCGCTTCGAGGGCGTGTTCGAGTTCTTCAGCGGCTTGTGAGTCTTTGCCTTTGCTTTGCAGGTCGATTGCCTGCCCAAGATGTAAAACAACTTTTGACTGTTCATTCGATTGCAGGGATATTTGTCCGGTGCCGTGCATGAGGGCTTGCATACCGCGGCGTGCCTGGACAGACGCGCCCTCATCCGTGGTGTATTCGAAGAGGATCTCTGCCAGACGAGTTAGAGCTTTTTGACGCGCTTCAGCAACCGGGTCCAGACCTGAAGCGGTCTGCTTCTTCGGCTGATCCAGCTGCTTGACCTGCGCCATCGCAATGGGACCCGTCCCGCCTTTGGGTCGTATTGGTTTGGGTAGTAGTTGCCCGGAACGCAGAAGGGTCTGTGCTTGTTTGGCTTCTGCAGATTCGGGCATGATCTGCAAGGCTTTGTTGACCAGCTCGGCGGTTTTTTCCACATTGCCGGTGCGTTGAATGAGGCTCGCCACTGCGATGTATTCGGCGACCGCCTGGGGTTTGTGATCCATGCGTTCATGGACAAGCGCGAGACGTGAATGGGCAAGCACATGTTCGGGTTCGAGTGAAGTGACGCGCACCCAGTTCTCGATGGCTTTTTCCACATCACGCTGGTTGAGGAAAAGGTCGGCGGCTTTATACGCGGCGTCAATAGCTTCTTTGAGGCTGCCCGTGCGCTCGAGCAGCTGCGCGAGCTTCTCCATGGGGGATGGGTCATTGGGCGTGATCTGTGCCACGCGTTTATAGATCTGGAGCGACTCATCGAAGTTGCCCTGTTGGAATAATGCCAACCCCAAACTGTTCAGCGCTTTGGGGTGATCGGGCATCTCTTGCAGGGCGGAGCGATACGCCGAGGCGGCCTTGTTCCATTCCTGGTCCCAGGCGGCTGAGTGGCCGTCATTCATTGCTTTTTGGAAAATATCTTCTCGTCCGGACATATTGGCTATTATACCGTAGGGCGTTATATTGCCACCCTTACAATTGGCTGATCTTTTTATTAGACTTTATCGGTAATAAGTAAAGAGCCAATTTTTGGACGCTGAAAACGCTGACTTTCGCTGATTCAAAAAGAAAGATCTGCGTTTTCTGCGTGAATC
>JAYUGV010000302.1:0-21680 GCA_043767565.1 Anaerolineales bacterium | reverse complement strand
ACTTAAGGGCAGACCCGCCTGGGTTGCTTTGTTATGAAAGTAGCATAGATACAGGCAGGGGATGTAGTAAAATTTAACGCACATCGTTTTGGCAGTTGTTCTTATACACGTATAGCCATGTATCCATCTGAAAGATTCTACGAAGTTTCAAATAAGGTCACCCAGTATATTGTGCTGGGTTATCAAGCCGTGGCAGTGGTGGTCTTTATTGCCGGTTTGATTTTTTCCTATGGCTGGCTGCGGAATCCGTTCATTGGCGGTTTCTTCGAACATACACTCATATTGAATGGTTCTGATACGCAAGAGCCGGGTCAACACTGGGAAATGTATGCGCATGGATTTAAAGTGGGCGATCAACTCCTTTCCGTGAATGGGAAGAAGATCTCCAATTCAAATGATCTTAAAGATCTCCTGTCATCAACTTTTGTAGGGCAAACTGTTTCTGCTGAGATCCAAAAGAAAAACGGGGATAAGGAAACAGTTGATATCGTTCTGCAGTCATTTTCCTCAGCTGATCGTATCGCTTATTTCATTGTTCCTGCTTTTCTTGGTTTAGTGTTCCTGGCTGTCAGCTTGTGGATCTTTGGGTTGCGCCGTACAGAACCCGCCGGTCGCGCATTCTCCATGCTCACTTCGTCGCTTGCCATTGTGATCGGCTCGCTTTTCGAAATATATACTTCCCATCACTTTACCTATCTTTGGACTCTGGCGATCGGACTCACAGGCGGCGCATTTATTGATCTTGCGCTTGGCTTCCCGCAGGAAGCGCGTTTTGTGGTCAGGCGTCCGTATCTCCGCTGGATCGGATATCTGGTTGGCGCACTCTTTTCAGTTTCAGTATTTGGGAAATTATTCAACCCTGATGACCCACGTGCCTATATTGACGCCTGGGCATTCCTATATAAATTTGCGGGCGTTTCGGCGATATTCTACTTTGGCACTTTGCTGTATCACGCGCTTACATCTCATTCACCCGTTGTAAAAAGCCAGGCTCGTACGATCTTGATCGGATCACTGGTGGCGTTCGGACCCCTTGTCGTTTGGATCTTGATCGCGCGACAGGCGTTCAACCCCTATCTATTTTTGTGGACCGTTGCATTCCCGCTTGTGAACGGATACGTCATCATTCGTTTTCGCCTCCTCCGCACCGATTACTGGATGCGTCAAAGTTTCGTCTATGCCATGCTGACAGTTTTTGTGGTGGTCGCCTATGGCTTGCTCGTCAGCGGGATCGCATTGATATTTTCCATCTCCATGCCCTCGGACAATCCCTTCCTGATCGGTGGGTTGGTCTTTTTGATCGCGGTGTTTCTCGACCCGGTGCGCACCCGTTTACAGATTTGGGTGGATAGCACTTTCTTCCGTGGTCAACGCGCCTATGAAGATCGCATGCGCGCCTTTTCACATGACCTCACACGGGCATTGGACCTGAATTCGATTGGAAAGGTTCTGCGTCAGCAAATTGAAAGCAGCCTCATGCCGGACCGTATCCATATCTATACTTACGATCTGCTCAATGATCAGTACGCTGCCCTGGCAAATGGTAATGGACGTCCTACCAGCGATATTCGTTTTGCGTCGAATAGCACCCTTGCCCAATATTTTCAGAAAGAGAATATTGCGCTTTATCTCGATACCATCAACCCCTCCGCCATTCTGAAGGCAGATGAAGCCCGTCTTTCATTATTAGGCGCGCGCCTCTTTGTTGGCTTGCGCGGTGAAAACCGACCAGTGGGCTGGCTGGCTTTGGGAGCGCCCTTATCTGGAACTGCATATAGCCCCAAAGATCTTGATTTTCTTGATAACTTATCAGATCAAGCCTCTGTAGCCATTGCGCGTGTGCAGACGGTCGTGAATCTTGAACGGCGTGTGCAGGAAATGAATGCGCTCTCACGTGTGTCCCTGGGCGTGAACGTCACCCTGACATTTGACGATGTGCTTGAACTTATTTTTGCTCAAACCACACAGATCATTCCATCGTCTTATTTCCATATCACCCTGTATAACAAAGCCGCCAACTATTTCTATTACGGCTTTCGCGTGGATGACAAGGAGCGCATCACAGAGTTTGAAAACCAGCCGCTGCCCATCAATCTGGGTATGGGGCCGGAGATCATTCGTAAAGGTCGTCCTATCATTACGCAGGATTACTCGCGTGAATGTCAGGCGCGCAATATTATGCCAGCCTCCCAGGGCGTGTACGCCTGGATGGGTGTGCCCCTGAATTCTGATGCAGAAACAATAGGTGCATTAAGCGTTGGCAGCGCCGATCCAACTGTGACATATACCCGTGCGCAATTAGACCTGTTGCAGGCGGTTGCCGACCAAACCGTGGGCGCCATCGTAAGAGCGCGTTTGCTGCAAGAGACACAAAAACGCGCCTACCAGCTCGCTACTCTGAACGAAATTACCCGCCAATTAACCTCCACACTCGAGCAGGAACCCCTACTTCAAAATATTTTGGATAACGCTGTCTCCATTTTGAATTGCGAAGCCGGTACACTGTTCCTGATGGATGATCAAACTGATGATCTGGTTTTTCGAGTCACTGTGGGTCCCGTAGCCGGTAACTTGCTTGGCAAACATCTTCCTGCTGGAACCGGAATCGTGGGACGTGCCGTTCAGGCACGCGCCCCTGTCATTGAGAATGATGCCCAGGGTTCCATTATCCGTTCCAATGTGGAAACGGATAAACAGACCGGGTTCACTTCACGTTCCCTGTTAGCTGTGCCCATGATGATCAAAGACCGCGTCCTCGGTGTGATCGAAGTCATTAATCGCCGTGATGGTTTGCCGTTTGTGGCAGATGATCAAAACATCCTGACCGCTTTTGCCGGGCAAGCCGCAGTCGCCATGGAAAATGCGCGCTTACTGGCATCGACCGATCTGGAACTCGAAGCCCGCATCGAAGAACTTCAGGTAATGGGTCGTATTGTTCGCGAACTCAATGCCACCCTCAATGTAGACCGTGCCATGCTGATCACCCTGGAAACAGCGATGCGTCAATCTTCTGCCGAAGCGGGCTTGATCGGCTTTGTGGAAGAGGACCATCTGCGTTTAATGGCGCATCAGGGCTATGAAGATGTTTTTGCCGACCAGCCCAATGTGCAATTACCGCTGGACTTGCCTACGATCAAGGCTGCCATCGCAAGTGGGCAGTCCACTCAAATTTCTTTGCTTACGATCGGTGAAAAGGGGATCCTCCCCTCTGCTCATACCCAGATCATCGTTCCGATTCGTCGTGAAGTGCAGGTGATTGGTTTGATCATTCTTGAGAGCACAAATGACTCGCAAATCAACCTGGCTTTCCTAAACCGCTTAAGTGATAACGCCGCCATTGCCATTTCCAATGCCCAGTTGTTTGCTGAAGTCCAGCGCGCCAATATTGCCAAGAGCGAATTCGTTTCCTTGGTTGCTCATGAGCTTAAGAATCCAATGACCTCCATCAAGGGCTATTCCGAATTGATGGCGGCGGGGACAGTGGGCGCCATTAACGAAATGCAAGCCAACTTCCTTGGCACCATCCGTGCCAATGTGCAGCGTATGTCTACTTTGGTGTCAGACCTTAATGACTATACCAAGATCGAAGCAGGACAACTCAGGCTCGACTATAAGTCTGTCAGCGTGGATGATGTTCTGGATGAAGTTGTTCGTTCTACCAAGCGCCAAATCGATGAGAAGAAGCAGACCATCGATCTTCAAGTCCCCAAGGAAATACCCAATGTTTGGGCAGATCATACCCGTGTGGGGCAGGTGCTCACCAACCTCGTGAGCAATGCCCACAAATACACACCGGAAGGCGGCAAGATATTGGTTGGCGCCGAATTAACCTCCAATCAATGGGACCCGGGCGGCGCAAAAGAAGTTGTACATCTTTGGGTGAAAGATGATGGTATTGGTATCAGCATTGAAGACCAAGCCAAGGTCTTCAAACGCTATTTTCGTTCCGACGATTCGGAAGCGCAAAAATCCCCCGGCACCGGTTTGGGCTTGAACATTACCAAGAGCCTGGTTGAAATGCAGGGCGGGCGTATCTGGTTCGACAGCGAATTCAGGCAGGGCACCACCTTCCATTTCACCATTCCCAGAGCAGAAGGATAATCGGAGATGACCTTGAACGTATCCATAGGCTCTGCCCAGGCGCTGAACGGACGCGAAGCCGGTTTGCAAGCCGCGCATCAGGCGTTGAACAAGCTTGGTTCTGCCGCGGCCAGCTTCGGCTTCATTATCGCATCGCATCAATATCAGGCACGCGAAGTCGTCAGCGGCGTATCCGGTTTGTTGGGTGATACACCCATCATCGGCTTTAGCAGTCCCGTTGGGATCACGTCTGAAGGCTTGCGCCCAAACTCAGTGGTCGTGGCTTTGCTTTCCGGCGATTTTGAAGCCGAAACCCAATGGATGCCTGCCTATGCTCAAAGCGCCCGCGAGACCGGCGCAAAACTTGCCAAACAACTTGCCGATAAAAACAACCGTGGCATGATCTTTTTTGCCGATGGCTTTAATGGGGATGCCGACCAACTCTGTACAGCATTAGCAACTTCGATCCCGTTGGCTGGCGCGCTTTCCTCCGGAGACTTGCATACGGGTCTCTCCTACCAGTTGGCTGGCCCACAGACTGGCAACGGGGCGCTGGCTGGAGCCTTTTTACGCGGCAATGTTCGTATCGGTATCGGTTCAGCACATGGTTGGAATCCGGTTGGGAGTCAATTCCGGGTCACACGCTCGCGCGGCTTCTGGCTCCGTACTTTAGATGGCAGACCTGCCTCCGAAACTTATGCCCAACTCTTTGGTTACCCTGCGCGTGAATGGGCATTCCCGCCGCTGAGTCATCTGGCGCGTTTATATCCGCTGGGCATCGACCAGGGCGGTGGCAACATGGTTGTGCGCGCGCCTATTCGCGTGGAAGCCGATGGAAGTTTCCGCATGAACGCGCCTGTCCGTGATGGCGCAGATGCCTACCTACTGGTAGGGAGCCGCGGCGCTTGTGAGACCGCTGCGCAACAAGCCGCCCAACAAGCGCTCCAACAACTGCAAGGCGCCAAACCCGTTTTTGCCCTTGTGCTTGTAGATATTGCCTGGGAAATGCTGCTCAAATCCCACCCCGGCGCTGAGGTCACAGCGGCTCAGGAAATACTTGGCAAGCATGTCCCCATCGCGGGCGGGTATACGCTCGGACAGATCGCCCCCGGCAAAGATTCGAATGTGCCGCAATTGCTCAACCAGCATATGGTCGTGATCGCGTTCGCGGAAGGTTAATATCGCTTGATCGAAAAAAATTAGACCGCGGAGTTCTCAAAGAACTCCGCGGTCTTGTATTTTAAAGATTCACCTGGGGCAGGTTTGCCAGCGAGGCTTTCACTGCTTCGGCGGGGTATTCATAATCCTCGAGTTCGCCGCCAAGATAAGATTCATATGCGGTCATATCGAAATTGCCGTGACCAGAAAGATTGAACAAAATGACACGCTTTTCACCTTTTTCTTTCGCATCGAGCGCCTCATCAATTGCCGCGCGAATGGCATGAGCGGACTCAGGCGCAGGGATAATTCCCTCCGCCTTCGCAAATTGGACAGCCGCCTCGAAAGTCGCTTTTTGTTTAACAGCCACTGCGCTGATAAGACCAGCATCATATAACGCACAGACAGTCGGAGCCATGCCATGATAGCGCAGACCACCAGCATGGATCGAAGGCGGGATGAAATCATGCCCAAGAGTATGCATCTTTACGATGGGAGCCATTTTCGCCGTATCACCGTAATCAAAGGTGTAAATGCCTTTTGTAAGTGAAGGCGCGGCGGTCGGCTCGACAGCCACAATGCGGGCGCGCTTTCCATTCTTTAAATTCTCGCGCAGGAACGGGAAGGCAATGCCGGAAAAGTTCGATCCGCCGCCCGCGCACCCGATAACCACATCTGGATATTCGTTCGCCATATCCATTTGCTTGAGAGCTTCTTCACCGATCACACTCTGGTGCAAAAGCACGTGATTCAAAACCGAACCCAGACTGTACTTCTTTGCGCCATTCGATGTTGCCGCAGCTTCGACCGCCTCCGAGATCGCCATGCCCAGTGAGCCGGGGTTGTTGGGGTCATCAGCCAGAACCGAACGACCATAATTGGTGCGGTCTGTTGGGCTGGCAAAGACTTGTGCGCCAAAGGTCTCCATGAAAATACGACGATACGGTTTGCTGTTATACGAGACCTTCACCATGTACACTTCAAGATCGAGTCCAAAGAAACTGCAAGCCAATGAAAGCGCCGAACCCCATTGACCTGCACCAGTTTCGGTCGTCAATGCTTTCGTACCAGCGATCTTGTTATAGAAAGCCTGAGGGATGGCGGTATTCGGTTTATGGCTTCCAGCCGGGGAAACACCTTCATTCTTATAGTAGATGTGGGCGGGTGTACCTAATGCTTTTTCCAAACGACGTGCGCGTAATAGAGGCGTAGGACGATAGAGTTTATAGATCTCACGGACTTCTTCGGGAATCTCGATATAGCGTTCGGTTGAAATTTCCTGTAAGATCAAGTCCATCGGGAAGAGTACGGATAAAAAGTCAGGGGTGACAGGTTCCATTGTGCCAGGATGCAGGACCGGGGTCGGAGGAATCGGAGAGTCCGCATTGATGTTGTACCAGAATTTCGGCAGGTCACTTTCATTTAAGATGAAGCGGGTTTGGTCAGACATGTTGAACTCCTTTTGAATACATGAATTGAAATGGCTTGGTGAAAACGTACATCACAAATCGAACTGTTCTTTAAGGCGGGTGAACAACAATATCAGGAAACATTTTGGCTCCTTAATCCGTTTAAATAAAAACAGCATTCATCCCAAAAGGGACGAATGCTGCTCGCGACAGCGTCCGTGGTGCCACCCAGCTTAGACTAAGAAAGACTCAGCCTCACTTTTTCAAGCACTTGCTCTAGCTCGCTAACGGGAGCGATCCGACTCAGCTACTCTCATTGATTTCGCCTTGCAGCTCAAAGGTCCATTCGGCGCTGTCGTCTCGGGCAGGCTTGCACTGTTTTGCCCGCTCTCTGAGCCGTCGTTCAACGCGTACTTGTCCTTGTCAATGCCTTTATATTTTGGCTGATTATAAGACAAGGGATATAATTGTCAATAGTTATGCAGAGGAGACTATTATGAACAACAAGCTGACATCCATCCTATTGATCGGACTATTTCTATTAACTGGTTGTAGTTTTTCCACTACGACGTTTCCAACGCCGACCGTGCCTGCTCCTGTGCCATTGGTCTTTATCACCACTGAGACTGCTTCGCCGGTTCCACAGATAGCTGTGGCGCCTGTTTTCACTCCCATTGCCACAGCCGTTCCGCCAGTTGCTGCGAATGTTTGCGCCGACCCGCAAGCGGCAGCCCTGATCGACTCTTTGAAGAAAGCGATACTCACTTCAGACGGCGCATTGTTGAGTTCGCTGGTGAGCCCGAATGGCATGGAGGTGCGCTGGGTGCGTTATGGCAACATCGTTACCTACACTCGCGAACAAGCGAATTTCCTTTTCGAAACAACATACGAAGCGAACTGGGGCGATGCACCCGGCAGCGGCGCACCCAAACTGGGCTCATTCCATGATGTGATCGCCCTTAACCTGGTACAGGTCTTTAATCAGCAGTATACACTGCACTGCAATGAGATCAGACACGGCGGCGCGAGCTATGATATTCAGTGGCCCTATAAAAAAGATTTTTACTCCATCTATTTTGCAGGGACAGATGCCAACGGTCTTCTCGATTGGCGCACCTGGGTAGCCGGGGTTGAATATGTAGATGGCAAGCCATTTATCTATGCCCTGGTCCAATATTTTTGGGAACCGTAGATCGTCTTGACTTATATCAACCAACTTCCAGCCAGCAGAGAACCTGCTGGCTTTACTTTATTAATCAGGACTTTCGCTCGCAGGCGGTCTACCCTGAAGGGTATGATATCTGACCGCCGTATTCCCTGTAAATGCGATGGTCACAGACTGTCTTGGAGCAGGAGATGCTTTACTTTTTAATGTAAGAATCGCTGTATTTATGTATACTATATAAGTGTGTTATTGTAAAAACTTGCAATAAGGAATGTTATGCAAGATGCCTCACCATTGCCTAAAACCGCTTGTGGCGGAACGCTAAAAAACACTGCCGGCTATCCCAGCACAATTTATGATGGGAAGAGAGTGTATTTTTGCGGTCATGCCTGTCTATATGCTTATGAAAAAGATAGAGATCGTTTTATGGCTGGTGATATAGAACATCTCAAAGAGCATGATATGCATTCAGATCAATATAAAAAGGAGAAAACGATGGAAACAACTTTCAAAGACCCTGTATGCGATATGGATGTCACCCCCGAAACGGCTGCTGGCAAGTCCGAGCATCAAGGGCAGACCTATTATTTCTGCGCCCTTGGCTGCAAAAGATCCTTTGATAAAGACCCAGAGAAATATCTTCACAAGGATAAAGAAAGCGAAAGCGCCGAGTAAAAGATCTTCTACTGCGTTTGAAAATCTAAAATCCTGCAATAAGGAAGCCTATGTCCTGTTCAGAAGAATTCGCCCCCCAACTCCGTGCGCGTGGATACCGCATGACTCCTCAAAGGCATGCCATCTTGCATGTTCTTTGTCATTCAGGCGCACATCTCTCGCCTTCCCAAGTCTACCAACAAGCCATTGAAGAACTACCTGAACTCACTGAACCAACTGTCTACCGTACGTTGGAGTTTCTCGCAGAAAACGGACTGGTTCATCCATCCCAATCCGGCAATGGACATTTCACGTATCAGGTTGCAGGCGAAGACCATCATCATGTCATTTGCCGGGTCTGCGGCAGTCAGATCGAAGTGGAACATACCCTGCTTGAAAGTCTGTATCGAAAATTGGAAACGGACAGCGGTTATCGCAGTATCGATAGCCACGTGACTTTCTTCGGGGTGTGCCCGAAGTGTAAAACAAAAAATTCCCGAATCATATCCAAATAAGGAAATTTATCATGAAGCCGTTTAAATTCGTTTTCGTTGTGCTTATATCGGTTTTGCTTATAACAGCTTGTGCCCCAGCATCCACGACCAGTGATAATGGCAAGCTGACAGTTGTTGCAACTGTTTCGCCAATCACCAATATCATTTATAACATCGGTGGTGATCACATAAATCTTTCCGGCATTGTCCCGGAAGGAGTGAACTCGCATACCTTTGAACCTGCGCCCTCGGATGCGAAGAAGTTGGCTGCTGCTGATCTGATTTTCGTAAATGGCCTTCATCTTGAAGATCCAACGGTGGAGCTGGCGAAGGCAAATTTGAAACTTAATGCCGAAATCATTGAGCTTGGATCCCAGACCATCAGCCCGGATCAATATATGTATGATTTTTCCTTTCCAAAAGAAGAAGGTAGTCCGAATCCTCATTTGTGGCCCAACCCAATATTCGCATTGCGCTATGCTGAAATTGTTCGTGATAATTTGGCGCGTCGAGACCCGGCAAATACTGATTACTATAAAGCAAATTATGATGCATATAAAACGCGTATCGATGCCCTGGATAAGGCTATTCAGGCCACAGTGGATAGTATCCCTGAGCAGAACCGTAAATTGCTCACCTATCATGATTCCTTTGCTTATTTTGCGCCGCGTTATGGCATGACAGTGATTGGCGCAATCCAGCCTTCCGACTTTGCCGAACCGTCCGCAAAGGATGTCGCTGACCTTATCCTGCAGATCAAGCAGGAAAAAGTTCCTGCCATATTTGGCTCCGAGGTCTTCCCTTCACCGATCCTTGAACAAATTGCGAAAGAGTCTGGTGCTGTTTATGTAAGTGACCTTCGCGATGATGATCTACCCGGTGAGCCTGGGGAGGCCAAGCATTCCTACATTGGTTTGATGGTGGAAGATCTTCGCATCATGGCTGAAGCGCTTGGAGGTGATCCTTCTTTGATCGCCACTTTTGATGTTTCCAATGTTCCTGGCACGGATAGTACTGTGAAACAAAGTCAGTAAAAACCTATCATGAAGCCATTACTCGAATTAAAGCAGGTTAATTTTGGATACGGTTCAGAGCTTGCGCTGGAAGATATTAATCTTCATTTGCACCGCGGCCAATTTGCCGCGCTGGTGGGGCCAAGCGGCGCAGGTAAAACAACCTTATTAAAACTCCTGCTGGGTATCCTGCAGCCTTCCCATGGAGAGATATATCTCCATGGGGAGTTGCTTGGAGGGCGCAGTGTAGCGCGAATAGGATATGTGCCACAACTGGAAGGTGTGGATTGGAATTTTCCAGTCACCGTTGAACAGGCCGTATGGATGGGGCAGATACGCAGCAACAGCCTCTGGCCATGGATTACAGCCAGTCAACGTGCTGAGGTAATGCAAATCCTTGAAAGATTGGGTATTGACGATTTGGCCGGACGCCACATCCGCGATCTTTCCGGCGGGCAACAACAACGCGTCTTCCTTGCCCGAGCATTGGTCTCCAAACCAGACCTGCTCGTCTTGGATGAACCTACAGCCGGGCTGGATATAAAAACTGCTGAAATAATTCTCGTTCTACTGGCAGAATTAAATCGTCAGGGTGTTACATTATTGATCACCACGCATGATCTAAATGCCGCCGCTGCGCATCTACCCTGGGTGATCTGTCTGAATCGTCAGGTGATAGCACAGGGGTCCCCGGAAGATATCTTTACGGAAGAAATACTCAATGCCACTTATATGGGTGAAATGATTGTCATTCGCCAGGATGGCATGATCTTTGTTCAACAAAAACCACATGGGCACAGTCATAGAGATATAATTCCTTACCCTGTCCCGGGTGATGAATCGGTATCAACTCACAGAAAGTCTGTATGATGAAATTTTTGCTTGAACCATTTCAGTTTGAATTTTTTCGTAATGGCTCTCTTGCTGCCTTATTGGTTGGTGCATTATGTGGGTTGATCGGTGTTTATATTGTCTTGCGGGGCATGAGTTATATCGGACATGGACTATCGCATGCCATATTTGGTGGTGCAGTCGTTTCCTTCGTCATGGCATGGAATTTTTATATTGGCGCAGGGATTTGGGGTTTCCTCGCCGCAATACTGATTAACCAAACTGTCCGTCGCACGCGCATTTCTGCGGATGCCGCCATTGGTGTGATTACAACAGCCAGTTTCGCAGTTGGAGTAGCGTTAATAAGCCGTTATCGGCATTTTACCCGCTCTTTCGATGCAGCCCTTTTCGGAAATATTTTAGGAGTAACCCCCCAGGATGTAATGGTCGTAGCCTTGGTCACTTTGATCGTGATCATCATGATATTTTTTATGTATAAACAGTTGCTTTTTACAACCTTTGATTCTGATGTGGCACAGGTGTATGGTGTAAAAACCGAGTGGGTGGATACATTATTTTCCCTTGCACTCGCTGCAGCGTTAATTGTTTCGATGCAGATTCTGGGTGTTACTCTGATTGCGGCAGCACTCGTGATCCCCGCTATTTCGGCGCGGTTATTAACTGATAATTTTAATAAAATGGTAATACTCTCCATGCTTATTGGCGCCTTCACCTCGGTTGCCGGAATGTATCTTAGTTATTATATTGACGCCGCTTCAGGAGCGACGATCGTGCTTGTTCAATCGGTTGTGTTTTGCCTGGCATTGGGAATCAGTTCATTGCAAAAACGCCTCACGCTACGTTTAGCCCATACTCATGTGTGAGACAGGTAAATATTGAAGGAGTAGATTGCCTGGCAGTCAACTTGCGCTGAACAACATTGACCTGACTGTCCATGCAGGCGAATGTCTCGTGATCTTGGGCGCGAACGGCTGCGGCAAAAGCACCCTCTTGAAATTATTGGATGGTCTTTATTTCCCCACCCAGGGAACGATGTCTGCTTTTGGCAAGCCGCTGACGGAAGAGCTCTGTGTGATGATGAATATAACTTTGCCTTTCGCCGCCGGGTTGGGTTGGTTTTTCAAGATACCGATGTGCAATTGTTTTCACCGTCCGTGCTGGATGAACTGGCATTCGCTCCCTTGCAGCTGGGACTGCCGCGCGACGAAGTGAACCGCCGCGTTGAATCCGCGCTTGAAGTTCTCCGCATCGAGAAACTGCGTGATCGCGCTCCGCATCGACTCTCAGGCGGAGAAAAACGCCGCGTCGCGCTGGCATCGGTCCTGACGCTCAACCCAGACGTCTGGCTGCTCGATGAACCGACCACCGGACTCGACCCGCGCAGTCAATCCTGGCTGGTGGACTTTATCCTTGAACAGCGCAAAATTGGGAAGACCGTCATCACCGCCACACATGACCTTGAGATTGCCGAGCAGATTGCCACAACCATGTATGTCTTTGATGAAGATCATCATATCGTCGCTTCGGGCACAGCCGAAGATATTTTGCATGACCATGATTTACTTCACCGTTGTAATCTGTCTCATTATCATGCGCATGCAGGGGGATGAAGCGAAGTTGCTGGAAGCGCATGGGTTGGAGAAGCCGTGAGGGGAAGTGGGGGAGTGATCAGTGATCAGAATGTGAGTCCGTCTCAACAGAGATGGACTTTTAATTTAAGCGTTGTAACAAACTGTAACATTGCTCCCCTTGTGTCTCTGAAAGAGTCGGGTCTATAATCCTCGTATAAATTTGTCTATGCGGACAGGTTTGTAAGACAATATCTTATGTAAGTAGGGAGAAAAATTCTTCCCGGAGAGAAGGCTTATGTTCACCAAAAACCGTAAATTATATGTTGCACGTTTCATTCTGATTTTAGTTTTGCTAATGGGAATGTTAGGGTTACAACCAAGCACTCCTGTTCTCGCTTCAACTCTTACTGTTATCAATACGAATGACAGTGGAACAGGTTCTTTACGTCGGGCAATCACTGATTCAGTTTCTGGAGATACGATTACATTTGATTCATCGCTTTCAGGACAGACTGTCACGCTAACATCAGGGTTGACTGTTAATAAAGATTTGACGATTGACGGCTCAAGCTTGAACATAAATGTAAAACTTGATGGCGCATCTGTTTTGCAAACTTTGATTGGAGTTCAAAGCATAAATTTGGTGACTATAAAGAATATTGACTTTCTAAATGCACAATATGGCATATACCACTCTTCTGGAATTCTTAATATTTCGAACAGTTTGTTTTCGGGGAATAGTGTAACTGGCATCCAAACTGAAACTCAATTGACAGTATCAAATAGCAACTTTTCTGGAAATGGTACGGGGATTAATAACTTTGGCGCATTGCAAGTTGGGAATAGTACTTTTACAAATAATGGCCGCGGAATATACAATGAGAAAATTCTAACTAATCCGGGTAATGCCACAATTACGAACTCCACTTTTAATCTAAATCATCAGGATGGGGGTATTCATAACCAAAATGGTACCTTGACGGTAACAGACAGTAGCTTTCTAAATAATATATCTGTCTTTGGGGGCGGCATCATGAATAACGGCATTGCCACAGTATCCAAAAGCCAGTTTGTAAATAATTCAGCAACGCAAAATGGCGGCGGGATCCATAATGGAGGAAACCTGACGGTTACAGCAAGTACGTTTTCAGGGAATAGCGCGGTCAATAACGGAGGCGGAATAACCGGATATGGCGGGCTGGTCATAAGCGATAGCACCTTTTCAGGGAACTCTGCAGGTAATTTTGGCGGAGGTGTAATTGATGGTTCAGGCCTGCAAATGACCAATACAACCTTTAAATCTAATTCAGCAACATTAGGGGGCGGGATTTACTTTGATTTCGCAGCCTATTACTCGCCTGCTACATTGAAAAATAATACAATAGTGAATAATTCGAATGGAAATTTATATATTAATAATGGTAATGTTCAACTATTTAATAATATTCTGGCGAATAGTACGACAGGCTCAGATTGCTTTGCTGTTAATGCAGCCTTGGTGACAGGTGGTAATAATCTTATTAAAAATAATTCTATTGTCCCAAATAACTGTGGCGTTCCGGTTTTGATTTCTGATCCTCTACTTGGCGTGTTGGCGAGCAATGGTGGCTATACTCAAACTATGGCACTCGGTGTAGGCTCACCCGCGATTGATGCAGGGACTGATGTAAATTGTCAAGTTACTGATCAGCGTGGAGTGACACGTCCGCAGGGGAGTCATTGCGATATCGGGGCGTATGAACTTGGGGGTTTCCACGTTAGCGGCAGGTATTTGCTTGACGCGAATGGAAACAATTTTGTCATGCGTGGGATAAATCATGGCCACAACTGGTATCTTGATCAAACCAGTTCGTTTGCCAATATCAAAGCCAAAGGCGCGAATACAGTCCGAGTTGTTTTAAGTAGCGGGCAGAATTGGCCCAAAAATAGTGTCAGTGATGTTGCCAATGTAATTAGTCTGTGTAAGGCGAATAAATTGATTTGCGTGCTCGAGGTCCATGATACGACCGGTTATGGCGAGGGCGCCGGAGCAACCAGCCTCGCTCAGGCTGTTACTTATTGGAAAGAGATCAAAAGCGTCCTGATCGGGCAGGAAGCGTATATCATCATCAACCTTGGGAATGAGCCGTACGGCAATAACAACGCTTCGAACTGGATCAACGACACGAAAAATGCGATTGCGGATATGAGAAGCGCTGGCCTCCATCATACGCTCATGGTGGATGCCCCCAACTGGGGACAAGACTGGCAATTCATCATGCGAGATAACGCCGCCAGCGTTTTCAATAGCGATCCGGATAAGAATACGGTTTTCAGTATTCATATGTACGGCGTGTTCGATACAGCCAGCAAAATTCAGAGTTATGTTTCTGTCTTCGTCAATGCCGGTCTGCCTCTGGTGATTGGTGAATTTGCTCATCAGCATACCGATGGCGATCCGGATGAAGATGCGATCATGTCTATTGCTCAAGCCAATGGTATTGGATATCTTGGCTGGGTGTGGAGCGGCGGTGGGTACCTGGATATGGTGAATAGTTTTGACCCGAACCAGGAGACACTGTGGGGGAATCGGGTAATCCACGGTGTCAACGGAATAATGAAAACAGCTTGCGAGGCTTCTGTATATGGAGGTGGCTCAAATCCAAGAATCTGTTCCATTACTCGTGCGGATCCAAATCCTGTGAGTGCTGCAAGTGCGAACTTCAACGTGTTGTTTTCTGAATCTGTAACAGGCGTGAATACTACTTCACCTTTCAGTGATTTTTCTTTGACGACCACTGGAGTGACAGGCGCATCAATTACCGCTGTGAGCGGCTCCGGCACTACGTACACGGTCACAGTGAATACTGGCTCTGGGAATGGCACGATCCGATTGGATGTGGTGGATGATGACAGCATCAAGGATGGGAGTAATAATCCGCTGGGTGGGGCGGGGGCGGGAAATGGGAATTTCACCAGTGGTGAGAGCTATACGATTATCAGACCAGATACAATCGGCGTTTTTCGCCCAAGTAATGGACTGTTGTATCTGAGGAATAGCAACACTTCTGGCTTTGCGGATGTGGCGATCAATTATGGCACTGCGGGCGATTATCCCGTGACCGGTGATTGGGACGGTAACGGGACCGCCACGATCGGCATCTATCGCAACGGGGTCTTCTATCTGCGCAATTCCAACACGATTGGCTACGCCGACGAAGTGTTCGCCTTTGGTGCACCTGGCGATCAACCGATCGCCGGTGACTGGGATGGCGATGGTATCGACACCGTTGGGGTCTACCGGAGTTCGGTGATTACTTTTTATTTGCGCAACAGCAATACTGCTGGAGCGCCGGACATGAGTTTCTCGCTGGGTAGTCCGGGGGATGTGGGGATCGCTGGCGATTGGAACGGGGATGGTTTGGACACCACCGGCGTGTTTCGTCCCAGCAATGGCGCGCTGTATCTCAAGAATGCCAACACGACGGGTTATGCCGATCTCCAAATTAATTATGGTGTAGGTGGAGATCAGCCGGTGACCGGGGATTGGAATGGAGATGGGATCGATACGATCGGTGTCTATCGCAATGGCGTCTTCTATCTGCGGGACTCCAACACGATCGGTTATGCAGACCTGGTGTTCGCGTTGGGAGTCCCTGGTGACATGCCAATTGCAGGGAATTGGGATGGTTTGCCGTAAAAGCTTAGGAGTTGTGTAAAAGCAACTTCCCGATTCCAGAGTTCGCGAGCAGAATACAGTTCAACTGCATCCAAAACAAGGAACTTATTTTTACACGAGTGCTTAGTGGTTGCCAGCAGGGGACTAAAAGGAACTGCCGGGAGCGAATGGCTCCCGGCAGTTTCGGATGGTCTGCAGTTGGATTACAACCCCGCCGCGCTCTTAAGCGTTTCAGCCTTATCGGTGCGTTCCCAGGGGAACTCGATATCGTCGCGGCCGAAGTGGCCGTAGGCGGCGGTTCTGCGGTAGATGGGCTGACGCAGTTTCAAGTCGCGGATGATCGCGCCGGGGCGCAGGTCTGCATAGCGTGATCGTTAGTCGCATCACTTGAGGGTGAAGGAGAAGAAGCTCATCGCGAACGTCCCTTCGAGGAAACCTTGGCCGGACTTGACCTCTGTGCGCGCCGAAACAGACTTTCGAAAAAGACAGGTTGAATAACATATCTGTTAAACAATAAACGCGCTCTTTGATGTACACTAAAAAATCTATATACGCAATATCATAAATACTATATACATCAGGAGAATACGATGCTGGTCAAAAAACAACTCTCATTTTCCCGCAAAATCTTATATGGAATCATGTTAGTAGGGATATTCATTTCTGTCTTCGATATGGGTGGCTTAACTTATGTTAATGCCCAAACAGCGACAAACAGCACATCCATACAGATCGGTGGGCAAATTCTGTCAGACGGACAATTTGTCTATGGTTCTAATATCGGGGATTTCAATGTAAAAACGTACCTTGAATCGAATGCTCCTTATTTGTCTAAATATGCCGACGGTTTATATGGGCGCTCGGAATATTTCAGTATGAATCCTAAAATTTACCTGACCTTATTGGAAATTCATTCCCACCTAATTTCCGATCCTAATATCGCTGTAGCAGAAAACCCCTTTGGTTTCAGTAATAGCGATTTTATGTCTCAGGTTGAATATCTCTCCAGCCGGATGACCGAAGCATATTACCTGCATATCTATTCTTACTCAGCTCTGCCTGCTGCACGGCGCAGCCTGAAGCCTTATGTTAGTCCAAGCGGTAACACGATCAATGTGACTTCGGATACCAACGCAGGAACCTACGCGATCATTGCTGGGCTGGCAGCAATGGATGAGCAAAACATTCCTTTAATACTCGATAACAGCCAAAAAAACGGCTTCTATCAAACCTACCGCAGGCTGTTTGGGAATAACGATCCGCTTGACGAAACAAATCATATATATATACCCGGAAAGAGTGACACTTTAACATTCCCTAATAATTTATTACCCATCCCTGGCAGTGATCAAGTTACAGGCGCGTCACCCGCACCATCCAATTTGTTACAACTCCCCTATTTGCAGGGGTTGTCCTGGAAATTTGGGGGCGTTCATAATACAGACGGAACCACCACTTTCACAGATGCATCGTCTATGGATTTTTATCCCAGCGGCGCCGTTTGGGGGATTGATACAAGTAATATGTGGGTAGTGGCTGCCGCAGCAGGAATCCCTACAAGATATTCCGACTGCGGCTATAAAATTTCGCACAGCGGTGCTCTTAATCAAGGGTGGGAAACAACGTACTATCACCTCGAGGGTGCAAAATATTTATCAGGTTCCGTTAACCAAAATGACAAAATCGGTGTAATAGCAAATACGGAAGCAGAAGCCACCTGTACAGGCGGTTCAGCAAGTGGTCCGCACGTTCATTTTTCTCTTAAGTACAATGGGGCATATGTTGCGATCAACGGCACAGCTCTCTCGGGATGGTATGTTCATAGTGGACGGTATAGTTATGATGTAGATAAAAATTATATGTGGCTTGAGCGGGATGGGGTAAAAAAATATGCGTACATCGATTTTCTGCTTAGTGAAGCTCCCCCGACTGCCATCAGCGGCAACGCCGGAGCAGCGGGAGCGATCTTGAGCTATAACGACGGCACACCCAAAACAGTTGTCGCGGATGGAAGCGGGAATTACACACTCATAGTGTCATATGACTGGAGTGGCACGGTAACGCCTGCGAGTGTCTGTTATAGTTTCAGTCCCCTGAATATGAGTTACAGTAATGTCACTGCAAATCAAACGGCGCCGAATTACACTGCGGTATATATTCCCAGCTCATATACTCTGACCGGTACTACTAGTGTAGGAGGTGTAACGCTGAGCTATACAGATGGTACGGCTAAAACTACCACCTCCGATAACAGCGGGAACTACTCAATCACCGTGCCATGTAACTGGAGCGGCACGATCACGCCTTCCAAGACCGGCTTCATCTTCTCGCCTACCAAAAGAGCTTACACCAATGTGATAACAAACCTTACTGCTCAGAACTACGCTCTTCATTGGGCGGATACAGCAGGTGTGTTTCGGCCGAGCGATGGAGCGTTGTATCTGAAGAATAGCAACACTACCGGCTACGCAGACGTAGCCATCAATTATGGTGTTGGGGGCGACTATCCCGTGACCGGCGATTGGGACGGTAACGGGACCGCCACGATCGGCATCTATCGCAACGGAGTCTTCTACCTGCGCAATTCCAACACGATTGGCTACGCCGACATTGTGTTCGCCTTTGGTGTACCTGGCGATCAACCGATCGCCGGCGATTGGAATGGCGATGGGATTGATACCATTGGAGTGTTCCGTCCCTCCACCGGTCAGTTCCTGATGCGTGACAGCAACTCTGCCGGAGCCGCGGATTATAGCTTCTTCCTTGGGAATGTAGACGATGTGGGGATTGCCGGAGACTGGATCAATCAAGGCTTTGATACGGTGGGTGTCTTCCGCCCCAGCAATGGGATCATCTTCCTGAAGAATACGAACGCCACCGGTTTTGCGGATATCGCGTTGAATTATGGGTTGGCAGGCGATCAACCCGTGACAGGCGATTGGGATGGCAATGGCACCGATACGATCGGGGTCTATCGCAATGCCCAGTTTCTCCTGCGCAACAGTAACACGGTTGGCTTTGCAGATCTGGTGTTTGGATTAGGGAATCCGGGTGACATGCCGATTGCGGGGGATTGGGATGGACTGCCCTAAAAAGATTGGTGCGGAGCAAGACGTACAGAAGCGGAATGTGCAAACAGAAAAGCACATTCCGCTTTCAATTGCGTGGTCATGGACGGAGGTGTGATCGTGGCAGATGCGAATTTGCTGGAAGTGCATAGGTTGGATAAACCGTAGCAAATGCAGAACTTCCGAAACCTATGACAATACAAGCTTGAGAAGTCATGCTGTAAAATCCGCCTCGAAAGGGGCAAGTTTTTGTTGTAACTAAACTGTAAAGATATTGTCTTGTCTGGGATTGAGAGATGGCTATAATTATTAAATAGAGTCTCAACCATTGATTCGGTGACACTGCATGGTTGAATCCAGATGCATTTAAATTTGATTTTGGGATATTTTATGTTTAAAACTCGAAAATTGTTATCTACGCTGATATTGTTTGGTACTCTGTTTAGCTTTTTGGTCTTTGGTCCATTGTTAGCCTCCCACGTCCAACGGGTGCAGGCTGTGGGTCCCTTGTCAGTTCACTTTGCTGTGATCGGTGATTTTGGTTCAGCGGGTCAGCCTGAGTTGGATGTTGCCAACCTGGTCAAGAGTTGGAATCCAGATTTTGTAATCACAGTGGGAGACAACAATTATCCATCCGGCAGCGCAGCCACGATCGACCAGAACATTGGTCAGTATTACCAGGAATTTATCTATCCTTATACTGGCGCTTATGGAGCAGGAGCTGTAACCAACCAATTTTTTCCAGCCTTAGGCAATCATGATTGGGTTACTACCACCAGC
Organism: Anaerolineales bacterium; assembly: GCA_043767565.1. GTDB lineage: Bacteria > Chloroflexota > Anaerolineae > Anaerolineales > Villigracilaceae > Defluviilinea. Next base: position 1,778 of record JAYUGV010000302.1, on the reverse strand, counting down.
GCGCAACCTTATCTCGATTATTTTACATTGCCCGGTAATGAGCGCTATTATGATTATGTCGAGGGCCCCGTCCATTTCTTTGTGCTTGATAGTGATAATAGCGAGCCAGACGGGAGGACCAGTACATCGGTTCAAGCGCTGTGGTTGAAGGATCAATTGGCCACCTCCACATCCACATGGAATATTGTAGACTTGCATCACGCGCCCTATTCTTCCGGGTCGACGGGTTCAACTTCAACTTTACAATGGCCTTTCGCTGCCTGGGGTGCAGATGCAGTGTTGGCGGGTCACGATCATACCTATGAGCGTCTTTCCAAAAATGGGATTCCGTATTTTGTGAACGGGTTGGGTGGGGAATCAAAGGGATCTTTTGGCACACCAGTATCAGGCAGTCAAGTAAGATATAACCTAAATTATGGTGCAATGCTGGTAGATGCGAGTGAATCGCAAATGACGTTCCAGTTTATTAACCGCACGGGTACTGTCATTGATACCTACACATTGTATAACCTAACTCCAACCAATACTGCAACGGCCACGTACACCGCGACAGCCACTGACACGCCAACTGCAACACCTTCCCAAACTCCGACAAGCACATTCACCGAAACATTTACGCCCACGTCAACTGACACAGCGACCCCAACTGATACTGCAACACCTTCACAAACTCCGACAAGCACATTCACCGAAACATTTACGCCCACGTCAACTGACACCGCTACAGCCACCGAAACACCCATACCTGGCTATCTGATCTCTGGCAATGCAGGGGTGGCAGGCGCGATCCTGAACTACACAGATGGCACGCCCAAAACGGTCACGGCCGATGGCAACGGGAACTACTCCATCAGTGTGCCATCCAATTGGAGCGGGACGGTAACACCGTATAAGGCTGGATATACGTTTACGCCCCTCAGGCGATCTTATCGTGATGTGCAGAGCAATCAAACAGGTCAGGATTACTGTGCCGGATGTGCGGATACCACTGGGGTATTTCGTCCGAGCAATGGGTTGTTGTATCTGAAGAATACGAACGCCACCGGCTTTGCGGATATGGCAATCAACTATGGCTTGGGCGGGGATTATCCAGTAGTGGGAGATTGGGATGGCAATGGCACTGCCACCATCGGCGTGTATCGCAATGGTTCTTTCTACCTGCGCAATTCCAACACGTTGGGCTTTGCGGATTTGGTGTTCGCCTTTGGCACACTGGGCGATCAACCCATCGCTGGAGATTGGAATGGGGATGGCATCGATACCATCGGAGTCTTCCGAACTTCGACTGGACAATTCCTATTGCGGGATAGTAATTCTGCTGGAGCTGCCGATTACAGTTTCTATCTCGGGAATGTGGGAGATGTGGGCATTGCTGGAGACTGGACTGCGAAAGGTTTTGATACGGTAGGCGTCTTCCGCCCCAGCAATGGGATTATCTTCCTGAAGAATACGAACCAGACCGGTTTTGCGGATATCGCGTTGAATTATGGTTTGGCAGGTGACCAGCCCATTGTGGGTGACTGGGATGGCGACGGGACTGATACGATCGGAGTCTATCGTAACGCCCAGTTCTTTCTGCGGAACAGCAACACGGTTGGGTTTGCTGACATCGTATTCGGTTTAGGAATCCCGGGTGACATGCCGATTGCCGGTAACTGGGATGGGGTTCCCTAAAAAGATCAGCAATTCCAAATCTGGAACCAACGAACTCAACGCAAAGTCGCCAAGACGCCAAGTTTTGGACTTTTTCTCGCCAAAATCGGCAGGAAGACCGCTTG